>DAOUBA010000106.1:0-29935 GCA_034432855.1 Anaerolineae bacterium
GCTTCGCGCCAGGTGTCGGCCTGCGCCGACACTGCCCGGTGGTGCAGCAAGGAGCAGGTCGGCGAAGGCCGACCAATGGCCGCAGGCCCAAAAGGGTGACTTCCAGTCACTGCCTGAATAGTTACTTCCATTGTTTCGATCCGCTGCTCTGGCGGAGGGAGAGGGATTCGAACCCCCGGTGACCTTGCGGCCACAACGGTTTTCCTTACCACACTTGCTTTCGCAAGCCGCTATCGCGTTGTGGTCTGGACCATCTCTTCGCCATCTCAGGCGCCTCGCGTATGGTCTCTGAGGATCCGAGAGACGTCTTCGAAATCTGCTATCACCCAGGCCTCGCGTCCTTGCGGTCTAGGGTGCTCTCGCAAGCTCAACTGTCCTCTGGCGCTGATCTCGTTTGCTCGCAGAAAGCAGACCTTATCCAACGGTTCTACATAGACAGCCAGCACATCACAACATTGAGAAGCGTCAAAGTAGCGTATCGTGTTGCCTGTCCGGTTGGCTCTGACTGCTTTCAACTGCACCTGATACATGCCATACCGGTTCTTACTGGCTGTGCCCTTGACCTGTACCCTCAGAAGCCTGCCATCGCGGTAGGCCACCAAATCGAATGGTGCCTTACCAGAAAACTGGACGAATACATCAAAATCGTTCTCTACCAGTTTCGCGACGACCTTGGCTTCCGCCAGGCTACCGAGCCGTGTACGAGAATCCACCTAAGGCCTCTGCCAGCACAAACAGTTGAAGATGCTCTCTCGTTTCCTGCTGATCGCCCATTTGCATCCACTAGGATTGTCACCGTCACGGTACCTGTGGTTTTAGGGTTTTCCAGCATACAGCGAGGTGCGCTTCTACCTGTTCACTTCCAGGTAGAGGCTCGATTTTTAAGACCGTCGCCATAGTCCACTCGGCCATCCCTCCGGTCACAGGGGCTGTTCCCCCTTGTCACTCGAATTCTACCACGCCGACACACAACTGTCAATCGGCCCGACTGCCGATGACTTTGATGCCTCCCATCCAGGGCCGCAGCACCTCGGGCACGACGATACTCCCATCGGCCTGCTGATAGTTCTCCATCACCGCGATCATCACTCGCGGCAACGCTAACCCTGATCCGTTGAGCGTATGCACAAAGCGCGGCTTTTCCCCCGGCGCGGGCCGGTAGCGGATGTTGGCCCGCCGCGCCTGGAAGGCCTCGCAGTTGCTCAGGCTGCTCACTTCCAGCCACTCGCCGCAGCCCGGCGCCCACACTTCGATGTCGTACTTCTTGGCCGCGGTAAACGCCAGGTCCCCCGTGCACATTTGCACCAGGCGGTGCGGCAGGTTCAGGCGACGGCAAATGTCCAGCCCGTCCTGCACCATCGCCTCCAACTCGTCGTAACTCGTCTCCGGTGTGGTGAACTTGAACATCTCCACTTTGTCGAACTGGTGGCCGCGTTTGATGCCACGCACATCCCGCCCGGCGCTCATCTTCTCGCGGCGAAAGCAGGCGCTATATGCCACGTAACGCAGCGGCAGGTCCTCCGCATCGAGAATTTCATCCCGATGCAGGTTGGTCAGCGGAATCTCGGCCGTGCCGATCAGCCACAGGTCGTCCTCCGCGTCGCGATAAATGTTCTCGCCGAACTTGGGCAACTGCCCGGCACCCCACAGACACTCTTCCTTGACCACGAACGGCGGGTAGATTTCGGTGTAACCGTGCTCGCGCGTGTGCACATCGAGCATCCAGGCGATCAAGGCCCGCTGCAGGCGAGCACCGGCACCGCGCAAGATATAGAAGCGGCTGCCCGAGATCTTGACGCCGCGCTCGAAATCGAGAATGCCCAGTTCCGGCCCCAGGTCCCAATGGGGTACCGGTTCAAAGTCGAACTGGCGTGGCTCTCCCCATTGGCCCACGACGACGTTGTGCATCTCGTCGGGGCCGTAGGGGACGCTCGCGTGCGGCAGATTCGGCACCTCCAGCATGGCTCTATCCAGGTCCGCCTCAACCTGTCGCAGTTCCTCCTCGAGCGCGCCAATGCGCTCCCCCACCTGGCGCATCTCGGCGACGAGCCGCTCTCGTTCGGCGGTGTTCTTCATCCTGCCGATTTCCTTCGAGACGCGGTTGCGCTCGGCCCGGAGACTTTCAACCTCTGTAAGGATCTCGCGCCGTCGCGCATCCAGGACCAAGATGCCATCTACTTGAGCCGGGTCTGCGCCGACCTTCTGTAAGCCTTCCTTGACCTCTTCTGGCCTTTCACGGATCAGTGCAAGATCGAGCATATCCCCTTATCGTTACTTCCACCTTTCGATTGCCTCTTGGAAAATCCGGCGCAGCCGCTCGTCGGGCAAAAGATTGATGTCCGTGTAGCGCTCGCCGTTCACCCAGATCTCCAGCCCGCCATCCGGCGCTGTTCCCAGGTCAATATCCAACGCTGCCAGGGCCGGGTCAGACTGCAGCCGGGCGCGTACAACGTCTTCGATCTGCTCGACGAAAGGCGCTGCAACTTTCTCGCCCAGATCATAATCGTACAATGCTGTCCCTTCGCCATCTGTCTGCGTTGCAGCGATGGTCTCTGGCGGAGGCGTGGTCTTCATCCACTCCGGCTTCTGATCGGACGCGCCAGAGCGGGTGAGGTTGACCCGGCGCCCAAGAACGGCAAACCCCACGACGACTGCCGCGGCGATAAGGATGGCGACCCCGCCTGCTATCCACACGGATACCGGTATGCTCATCGTCAGCCTCCAGGATCTGGATCAGGCCCGCGCTTGCGAGGCCACTACTGTGTGATTATAGCACAGGCGGTATACTTTACAAATTCCCCATTTTGCGCTATAATGCGCCCAAACTCAGCCCCTCCAACGTGGGGCGTTTCTTTTTGATTCAAAGGGTTCGGGTCGTTCAATATTTGTCACTTCAAGCGTTCGGTTGCCTTTGGGGGGATACCAGAAGCCTCACCAGCCCTCAGGAGACCGGATGCTTCTGTATATGAGGATAGCGATGAACAAGCAGCAGACGTTTCTCACCCAGGAAGGGTATCAAAGGCTCGAACAGGAGTTAAATTACCTGCGCACGGTTCGACGTCAAGAAGTCGCGCAGCGTCTCCACGAGGCTTTGGCAGAAGGTGACATCCTGGAGAATGCAGAACTGGAAGATGCGCGCAATGAGCAGTCCTTCGTAGAAGGCCGCATTCTGACGTTGGAAACGATGCTGAGCAATGCGATCATCATCGAAGAAGGAGGGCCGCGCGAAGTCGTGGGAATCGGTAGCCACGTCACGGTGGTAGAGGGCAATGGGCCACCTGAGACTTACCACATCGTGGGTTCGGCTGAGGCCGATCCGGCCAGAGGACACATATCCAACGAGTCCCCTCTGGGACAGGCATTGATAGGGCGCAGGGTGGGCGAAAGTGCCACGGTGCACGCCCCGGATGGGGTGTTGGTGTTCAAGATCATTGGAATCCAGTAAACGCTTTCGCTGACCTGTGAAACGCCCACGCGTAGCCCGTCAGGCAGTCAGCGTGGGCGTTTCCGTAAGGGCGTCCGCCGAACGCTGGAGGCAGCATCATGGAACTCACAGAACTGGAACGACAGCATGTGGAGAAACTGGAGCGGCTGCGCGCCAGAGGGGTCGAGCCCTATCCACACCGCGTCAAGCGCACGCATACCATCGCCGAGGCACTCGCTGCCCTCGAAACAGCCGAGGCCAGCGGCCAGGCAGAAGGCCCCCAGGTTGCCGTGACCGGGCGGCTACGCAGCATGCGGGTGATGGGGAAAGCCACCTTTGCACACATTGAAGATGGCACTGGCACCATCCAGTTGTTCCTGCGGGTTCAAGACGTGGGTGAGGAATCCTACGAGACGTTCAAGCGGGACTTTGACATCGGTGATTTCGTCGGCGCCACCGGGGTGCTGATGCGCACGCGCACCGGCGAGCGTAGTGTGCTGGTGAGGGAAGTAACTATGCTGGCCAAGGCAATCAGCCCCCTGCCGGTGATCAAGGAAAAGGAGTTGGATGGGAAGACAGTGCGCTACACCGAATTCTCCGACGTCGAAGAGCGTTACCGCCAGCGTTATGCTGACCTGGCCTGTAACCCGGAAGTGCGCGAAATCTTCCGCACACGCGCTCGCACGCTCCGGGCTTTGCGCGACTACCTCGACGGGCACAGCTTTCTGGAAGTCGAAACCCCCATCCTCCAGCCGCTCTATGGCGGTGCAGCGGCGCGCCCTTTCATCACTCACCATAATCAACTGCACCAGGACCTCTACCTGCGTATCGCTTTTGAACTGTACCTGAAGCGATTGCTGGTGGGGATGTACGAGCGCGTTTATGAGATCGGGCGCGATTTTCGTAACGAGGGTGTCTCTGCCACCCACAACCCCGAGTTCACCCAACTGGAATTCTACGCGGCGTACTGGGATTATAACGACGTCATGGCGTTTTGCGAACAGATGATCGCTCAGGTTGCCTCGACAGTGACAGGCAGTCCGGTGATCCATTACCAGGGTCACGAAATCGACCTTACCCCTCCCTGGCGTCGTGTCGCTTTGCGGGATCTTGCCCTCGAAGTAACGGGTATTGACTACCTACAGCATCCTACTGCCGAATCGCTCGCTGCCGCGATGCGAAAAAAGGGATTGCCTGTGAAATCCAACGTCACGTGGGGCTATCTCATTGACAAGGGGCTCTTGGGCGCCGTCGAGCCCACCCTGATCCAGCCGACCTTTGTCACAGACTATCCACGCGACATCTCGCCGCTGGCCAAGGCCAAGCCCGGAGACCCCACGCACGTCGAGCGATTCGAGTACTTCATCGGCGGCATCGAGATGGGGAACGCCTTTACCGAGTTGAACGACCCGTTCGATCAGGAACAGCGCTTCCTGGAAACGGGGCGGCTCTACGCTCCCGAGGACGAAGAGGCCCATCCGTTGGACGAGGACTACCTGCGGGCGATGAAGTACGGTATGCCGCCCAACGGCGGCTTTGGGATGGGGGTGGATCGCCTGGTCATGCTCCTCACGGACAAGCCCTCGATCCGCGAGGTCATCCTTTTCCCTCAATTGCGGGCCAGGGAGTGAGTGAGGGCCGCCGGCATTTCGGGGTGCGCAGGGAAAGTCGCCTGGCCAAAACGGGATACTCGGAGGCTTGCAGTGTGATTGCAACTGTTCTGAGGTATTGACTGCCCATAAGAATCGTTGTAAAATATTACATATACTGCACAGGGCGGACGCGAACGTGTCATTCGGGGTGAGGGGCAGGCGTGAATAGTAGCCGGAGAGCCTCAACTGTTGTGCTTCTGATGATGACCTTGCTCCTGAGCGGTCTCGCCGCGGCGCCACCGCAGGTCACCGGTGGGAACTGTCGCTACTTTACCGAGACGGGCCACTATGTGTGCGACGAGTTCCTCCAATTCTTCGAGACCCGCGGTGGTTTCGAGATCTTTGGTTCTCCGATTTCGGAAGCGTTCGAAGACCCCGCGCGTGGATTGCGCGTCCAGTATTTCCAGCGTGCCCGGATGGAGTGGCATCCGTACAACCCGGATCCCTATAAGGTGCAATTGGGGCTGCTGGCAGACGAACTGGGTTACGTCTATCCTCCTGCCCGTCCGGAGCAGGTTCCTGCCTTCAACAGTGCGCTCCATCGCTACTTCGCCGAGACCGGTCACGTGGTCTCTTACACATTTCTGGAGTATTTTGACAAGTACGGCGTGGATATTTTTGGCTATCCTCGCTCTGAGTTTATGTACGAGGGCGGCCGTATCGTCCAGTATTTCCAGCGCGCTCGCATGGAGTGGTACCCCGAAAACGCCGCCTCTCCGATGCGCCTGGCCCATCTGGGAGAAATCTACCTCGAACGTTTCCCTATTCCCGAACAGTACACCCGGCCTCAACCAGCACCCGCCACGGGCACTTTTGGATCTTCCACAGGGACGGTCACGAAACTGGTGGTCAGCGCTTCGGTGCGGTTTGCGATTACGGGGCGGACCGGCAGGCAGACGGTTTTTGTCTACGTGAACGATCAGCGGCAGCAGCCGGTTCAGGATGCCGCCGTGAGGATGGTCGTTCATTACCCGTCCGGCGATCAAACTTACGATTTTCCACAGACCAACGCAAGTGGCTTTGCACGCTTTGGCTTCGACATTCTCCCGTCGCCGCCGGGCCAGAAGGTGATCATTGACGTGATAGTGGCGTACGACGGCCTGACCGGCAATACACAGACCTTCTTCCTGCCGTGGTGGTAGGTGACCGGAAAGCAAAAAGCCCGCTCAAGAGCGAGCTTTTTTGTCAACGGGCGCTGCTTGCCAGGCTAATACCTCTCCCAGTGGATAACCTCTTTCAAGGGGCGCTTCTCTCGCGTGGGCCACTCCGCCGGCACGCCGACGGGCACCAAGGTCAACAAGCGCCTGTCCTCGGGCACGCCCAGAAGAGCCTTGAACTCCTCCTCGTGAGGCAACGTATCGCCCTGGAGCCAGCAAGAGCCATAACCCAGGGCAGTGCTGGCAATCAGCATGTTTTCCACCGCTGCAGAGCCGTCTTCGAGCCAAAACTCTGATGACGGATCCAGCACCACGGCGATGATGGCTGCGGCCCGCTCCATCCAGCCGGCAGCGACCTTGAGCCTCTTGATCATTGCGCGCTCGGTGACGACGATAAAATCCCACGGCTGCCGGTTATAGCCGGAAGCAGCCAATCGCCCAGCGTTGACGATCTTTTCCAAATCCTCACGGGGAATAGCCGCGCCGGTATATCGCCTGATGCTCCTTCTTTTCTCGATCGCTTCCAAAGCATCCATCGTTTGCCATCCTTCACTGGGAAACAATGTTGATCGTGACAGGCAGCACGACGTGATCTTCGCCGGTTGCGGTCACAACCCGCCCGCTGGCCGGATCGTATAGACCGACGGCAATCCGCGCTGTCCCAATATAGTCCGCTTCGTAGAACGCCATCGGATGAATGTCCACTATGGTCTCGCCGTTCGCCCAGGTGTCGAGCGGTCGCGTCCCCCCCGCGGGGATGCCATCGTGTTGCGCGATCAATCGTTGCCCATCTTCTGTCAGTAGATGTGTGAACACAATGTAATTCACCGGGCTGACGCCCTCCAGTTTGCGCCAATACAGGGTGAGCATCAGAGGCTGTGCTGTGGTCACCTGGACGGCGGGCAGACTGTAACCGACCAACTCGGCAAAGTCGCCAAAGCGGACGTGCACTTCGCCCGAGAGGCCGGCTTGCGGTGTGTTGGTCGGGGTCGGAGCCTGGGTTGGTGGTGGAGGAAGAGTGGGCACCACTGTGACCGGGCTCGTGGGGGCTAAGAGCGGCGTCGGCACCGCCGTGAGATTGGGGGTAGGCGTGATCGCTGGCGTCTCTATGCCCGCGCCCGGCGTCGCGGTCGGAGGCGGATGACCCGCGTTGTAGATAGGCAAGCCCGGCAGGATGAAGGTGGCGCTGAAGAACACGGCCGCTCCAATGACCACAAACACCAATACCATCACCCACGCCTGGATCGCCCGTGAAGTAGCCGTCTCTCGTTCGAGTGTGAATAGGGCCAAGCCACGCTCTCGTTGAGCCGAGAGCGCCCGATAGAGATAGAACAGGACGCCGAGCACACACACCACGTAGAAAACCCAGGCATACTCTACCAGCCGTTGTAGAAGAATCGTCATAGTGCTCTCAATACCCCTCGCACAATCGCCTCCAGCCGTGGCCGCAACGCCTGTCCTGTCTCCAACACTTCTGTGTGGGTTGTCACTGTCGGCACCGCGCCTGCCAAGGGCGCCACATTACTGATGCCGGAAAGGCCCAGCACGCGTGTGCCGCCATGCCGTGCGACGGTGACCTCGGGCACGGTGGACATGCCCACTGCATCGGCCCCGATCAGGCGCAGGAAACGCAGGTCCGCTGGGGTCTCATAACTTGGGCCGGCCAGACAGATGTACACCCCCTCGTGCAGCGGCACGCCTGCCTGGGCTGCGGCCTGCATGGCAGACGCGCGCAGATCGGGGTCATACGCCTCCGACATGTCGGGGAAGCGCGGCCCGAATTCTTCGAGGTTTGGGCCGCGCAGCGGGCTAAGGCCACACATCCCGATCAGGTTGATATGATCCTTTATGAGCATCACGTCTCCTGCCCGGAACGCCGGATTGAGGCCTCCGGCTGCATTGGTGACGATCAGGACCTCGATTCCCAGGACCTGCAGTACACGCACGGGGAACGTGACCTGGGCCATCGAATAGCCCTCGTAGTAGTGGGCGCGTCCCTGCATCACGGCCACTGGCTGCCCTTCGAGCCGCCCGAGGATCAGCCGGCCCGCGTGGCCCTCGACACTCGTAACAGGAAAATGCGGGATCTCGCCGTAGGGGATCGCGACACCCTCCTCGACTGCTTCGGCCAGCGGGTTGAGGCCGGAGCCCAGGATCAGGCCTACCCTGGGCCGAAGGGCGGCGTGCATCCGTATCGCTACAGCAGCGGCCTCGTGATCGGCCCGCGAGAAGAACTCGGATACCATCTTCTCCTTCTACGGCTCTAGATGCGCTCCAGCAATTGCTTCCTCTTCTCCTCGAACTCTGCGTCGCTGAGCAGGCCCCTCTCGCGCAACTCGCCCAGTTCGGCGATCAGCGCGGGGATCTCGCTGGCTCCCGGCGCTTTCTTGCCGGACGCTCGTTCTGCCTGCTCTGCCTGTGTCCCGATCCCGCCAGTTGCCCCTCTCTGATCGAGCAGAATCTTCTTGAACCCGATCGGGTCGGCAATGCGGCGAAAAACATCAACACCGCTCTCGGAGCCGCTGATGATCTCGAGGTCGCCGAACTTGAGCAGGCGTCCCCAGGCCGATTGCTCCATCACGATGTCGTTGACTTTCTCCAGCGCAGTATCGGAGACGCGCTTGTTGAACGTGCCGTTGACCTGGATGATGCGCCGGCTGGTGATGATATACTGTCTGCTCCACCACACCCACAGGCGTATCAGGAGATGCCCGATTGGCACGATCAACAACAAGAGACCAAACAACGTAAGGGGCGGAGAGAGCAAGAACCCGCCTATCGAGAGCCCGATGATCACGACACTAATCGCGACGTCAACCAGAATCGTAGGGAGCAGCGTGATCCAGTGCGTGCGAGCGATCCGCGCAACATGCTCATTTTGCGCCAGCATTTTCTTGACGTAACTCATCGTGTCCTCCTCTTCAGGAAACTGGAGGGTTATGCCCGCGGATGAGTCTGATCGTAGGTTTCGCGTTTGCGCCGCGTGGAGACTTTGGTGTAGATCTGCGTGGTGGAGATATTGGCGTGACCCAACAACTGCTGGACTTCGCGCAGGCCCGCTCCGCCATCGAGCAGGTGGGTGGCAAAAGAGTGACGCAGCGTATGGGGGGTGACCTCGCCCGTGATCCCGGCGGCCTCCGCGTATTCCTTGATCAACAGCCAAAGCCCCTGCCGCGTGAGAGGGCGCCCCTGGCGATTGACGAACAATGCCTGTTCGTTGCGTCCCTGCAACAGTCTGGTACGGCCTTTCTCAAGATAGTCCCTGAGCGCCTCCCGGGCGCGTTCGTACAGCGGCAGGATGCGCTCCTTATTGCCTTTGCCCAGGCAGCGTACTGTGCCTGCTTCCAGGTCCACTGCATCCACCTTAAGTGCAATGACTTCACCAGCCCGGAGGCCGGTGGCGTACATCAGCTCGAGCAAAGCCCGATCGCGCAGTCCTTTTGGCGTCTGAGAGCGCGCCGGCTGCGCCAGGAGACGTGCCATTTCCTCTAGGCTTAGGGGATGAGGGAGACGTTTGTTCACCGGTGGTGCATCCACCGCAACGGTAGGATTGTCCTGAAGTACACCATCGGCGACCAGGAAGTGGAAAAACGATTTGACAGCCGCAACCTTGCGGCCTATTGTCGAAGGGACGTACTCTCTTGTCTTGAGGTACATGAGGTAATCCAGGATATGCGTCCGGCTGACGGCCGACCAGGATGAAACGTTCCCGCTCGTCAAAAAGTCCAGGAGTTGAGCGAGGTCATTGCGATAAGCCGCAATGGTGTGTACTGAGTACCTCTTCTCAACCGTCAGAAAGTGAAGGAACTCCTCAACCTGCGCTTGCATCATCTATCTCCCCAGGTATTATAGCATACTTTGCATAAAGCCAAAAACAAAGTCCTATATGAGTGATCCAGGAGAGGACAGGCTGGACAGCCTGTTCTCTCCTGGAACGAACAAGACCCCGCAGTGCGGGGTCTTGTTCGGCAGTGCAGGCCACTTGCGTTGTTACACGGTGATGCTTCGGCTAGATGGCGTTGACGATGTTGCTGAAGATATTGCCAATGGCCGGGCCCAGCAGGGCCAAAATCACGATCACCACAATAGCCACGAGAACTAGAATCAACGCATATTCGACCAGCCCTTGCCCTTCCTCATGCGGTAAAAACAGCATCTCTCTCACCTCCCTTCAAACGGGACTACAAAGATAGCAGCATCTTCCAACTTCCGCCTTCATTATACTGGATTCGCAAGATCATCACAATAGGAACTTTGTACTAATATCCTGTCAGGGAACAGGCAGCTCAAAACTGACTTTTGTCCCTCGCCCCAGGCCGCTGTCAAAGTGAATCTGCCCTCCCAACATCTCCACCCGCTCACGTATCGTTGCCAGGCCCAACTGATCTACGGTCTGTGAAGCGAGCGACTCGCTCAGATCAAAACCGCTACCATTATCTTCGACCGACACGCGCACCAAATCGTCACCCATGTCTAAGTTGATCTGGATGCTCGTCGCGTGGCCGTATTCATAGGCGTTGTTGAGCAATTCCTGGATGAGCCGGAATACGGTCACTTCCTTGTATGATTCCAGCCGCCATTCCTTGCCAGTGACCGTCAGGTGAGTGCTGATTCCGCTGTTCTCGGCGAAACTATCCACGTAGCGCCGGAGCGTAGGCACTACGCCCAGATCGTCGAGCATCATCGGGCGCAGGTTGAGAATGAACCCCTTGACTTTTTGGAAAGTCGCTGCTACAGCGGTCTTCAGGTTGGTCAGTTCAGTGCGTGCGCGATCCGGATCAGTATCGAAGAGCCGTTCACAGATTTCGGCCTGGAGGATGAGGTTGGTGAGCGACTGGGCCGGGCCATCATGCATCTGGCGGCTCAGCCGCTGCCTCTCCCGTTCCTGTGCTTCGATGATGCGGACGACGAGTGGCCGCGCCGGCTCACCTTCGGCTCTTCCTGCTTCGACCTGGGATTCGTACTCTACGTGGCCAGCAACATCGAGCGCGTGGTGCAGCAAGTCGAGATAACGCGTCATACTCCGCTGGTTACTCTGCAACTTTTCCAGTTGCCCGCGCATGGTGAAGAGCCGTTGTTGCGTCTCCATGACAGCCGTATATGCCTCGCGGATGTCCCCACGTGGAATGGTGTCCAGCATCGCCTCGACTTGCCGCAGACGATTCGTCACTTGCGTGTTACGTTGCGCCAGGCGTTCTACTTCGGAGGTCGTCTGTTGGATCAGCAGATCAATCTCTTTGAGTTCGCGCTGCGTCTGCTCGTACTCTTTTCTACATTCTTCCAGGAACTGATCGAACGGCGCAACACTGGCCTCGGTCGAATCTGGCATCTTAGGCTCCTTGGTTCACTCGGCTTCGCGCGGACCGATGACTATAGGTCTCCGCATCTGTCCTTTTTGCCCGTGCAGAGGCACCCAGCCACGCCGAAGGGCATAGATGGCTGCCTGCGTCCGATCCTCCAAGCCGAGTTTGCTGAGTATGGTTGTCATATGGTTCTTGACCGTCTGATGGCTGATCCCCAGGTGGTAAGCGATCTCCTTATTGCTCAAGCCTTGGATGAC
The DNA here is from genome assembly GCA_034432855.1 of Anaerolineae bacterium. Classification (GTDB taxonomy): domain Bacteria; phylum Chloroflexota; class Anaerolineae; order B4-G1; family B4-G1; genus DAOUBA01. Next base: position 11,794 of record DAOUBA010000106.1, read on the forward strand.
CAACTCTAGGATCTCCATCTCGCGTGCAGAGAGTGGTGAGAGGAACTGGGCCTCTTCGTCAAAGATCGCTCGGCCAAAGCGCCGGAATTCCTCCAGCAGCCAATCGCCGATGCCTTTTTCGTCCATTACCCTGTCACCGACGACGTATCGCCCCTGGCTCACGTGGCGGATAACGTCCACCAACCGTTCGGGACTGACATCCTTGGCATGGAAGGCTGATGCACCAGCACGGATCGCGTGATAGACCTGCTCCTCGTCGTCATAAGCGGTGAGCATGATCACATTGACCTGTGGGCAGCGTTCTTTCAGCCTGCGTGTAGCCTGCAGGCCGTTGAGAACCGGAAGGTTGATGTCCATCAGCACCACGTCCGGAAGCAGTTCCTGCGTCCGCTCAACCGCTTCCAGGCCATCGGCCGCCTCGCCGACAATGCACAGATCATCGTGGACATCCAGGACATTCCGCAGCCCTTGCCGGAAGACCGGATGATCGTCCACGATCATGATCGTAATCTCGGAGCCCTTGCCTTTCGCCTCCATCGTGCACCTGACCTGTCGTGTGTTATGAAGTATACCACACTGTAGTCAAGAAGCGCAACTGGCTAAAGCGCCTCTTCTGGGGTCTCGGGCTGACAGCGTGGGCAGAAGTGTGCGCCGCGCTGGCCCAACGTGATGCGTTCAACCGTTGCGCCGCAGCGCGGGCACGGCTCACCCGCACGCCCGTAGATCGCCAGTTGTCCGGTGAATCCTCCCGCCTGCCCGTCTGCTCGCCGATATGCCTCGTCGGCGAGCGTCGCGCCGCCGCTAGCGATCGCTGCACGCAACACGGCCTGGATGGCGCCGTGCAACCGCCGTGCCTCGGCGGAGGTGAGCGTGTTGGCCGGACGCAGCGGGTGGATGTGTGCACGCCACAGCGCCTCGTCGCTGTAGATGTTTCCCAGCCCGGCCAGGAAGCGTTGATCCAGAAGCAATGGCTTGATGCGCCGACGCTGGCCTGCCAACATCGCTCTGAACCGCGCTACTGTGAACTCGTCCGCAAGCGGCTCCGGCCCTAACCGGCCCAGTATCTCGGCGGGGTCGCGACCCAACCACAACCGCCCGAACTTGCGCGGGTCCACGAAACTCAACCGGCGCCCGTCGTCGAGCAGGAACAGGGCACGCAGATGGCGGTTATCCAGACAGTCCCCCGATTCTACAACCAGCCGCCCGGACATGCGCAGGTGCAACAGGAGCCAGTCGCCGTCCGCCAGCGCGATCACCACCCACTTGCCGCGTCGTCCCACATCGGTGATGGTCTGGCCGCTGAGCCGCCGGGCGAAAACGGTTGGCGCCGGTGCCAGGACACTGCGCGCCCAAAAAACTTTGACGTCCACGATGGTATGGCCGACCAGGGCCGCTTGCAGCCCTCGGGCGATCGTTTCAACTTCGGGCAACTCGGGCATGCTACAGCCATTATACGCGCTGTAGGGCGGGTTGACAACTCACCCGTTTGACAGTCGTCCTGCCCGGTGTTACAATTCCACCCCGCGAGGAGAGAATGTCCTACGATCCGACAATTCCGGTGCGCCGCCAGTCTCGCCTGGACGACACGCAGCCCGTAAGGCGCGTTTCTCTGCCGCTTCAGCCCATCGCCTATCCGCCGTACCCCATTCCGCGCACGAAGCAGAGGCGCGCCTTCTGTCTTCCGCCGTTGATCGCGGCACTCGTCGTATTTCTCTGCATTCTCGGGGGGCCAATCACCGCTGGCTACGTACTTGCGCCCTGGGCCGCTGCGTTGCCCCGCGCGAATATTCTCGTCCTTGGCCTCGACCGCCGTCCAAGCGAAGGCTACGTCGTTCGTTCCGACACGATGATGCTGGTGATGGTCTATCCGCCCGGTCCTCGTGTCGCGCTGCTCTCGATCCCCCGTGACCTGTACGTCAACGTGCCCGGTTACGGCGAAAGCCGCATCAACACCGCGCACTTTTGGGGGGAGAACGCAGCCCCGGGCGGCGGGCCGGCGCTGGCGATGCAGACGGTGGCGCAGAATTTCGGCGTCCCGGTCCATCACTACGTGCGGGTGGACTTTGCGGCTTTCCGCGCCATCGTGGACGCCGCCGGCGGGATTGACGTGGTTGTCGAGCAGCCTATCGTGGACAATGCTTATCCTACCGACGACTATGGCGTCATGCGCATCGAGATCCCCGCCGGGCCGCAACACATGGATGGCGAGACGGCGCTGCGCTATGCCCGTTCTCGCCACGGCTCGTCCGATTTCGAACGGGCCGAGCGCCAGCAGCAGATCCTCACCACCCTGGCCCGGCGATTGCTCGATCCCGCAGCATGGCCGCGCCTGCCCCTCGTCTATATAGCAGTGGTGGAGCATGTGGATACCGACCTGGCGTTTTGGAACCTCCTCTTGTTGGCCCCAACGCTCTTACGGATGGGGGCCGATGGCATCGAACGTTACGCCATCACCCGCGAGATGACCGAACCATTGACGACCGACTCTGGCGGTGCGGTGCTCGCGCCGTGCTGGGAAGCGATTCGCCCGCTGATTCAGGAATTGTTCACGCCGTAGAAAGGCGTTCATATGAAGCGATTGAGGGCGCTCTCGATCCTGGTTTTATGCGCGGCCTGCACACCGCCGACTGTGGCGCCGACGCTCACCCCTGTCCCTACGCCAACTCCCACGCCGGAGCCCAGGATCCTCACGGTCTGTATGCCCGAAGAGCCGGATAGTCTCTACGTCTACGGTACGGATAGCCTCGCGGCTCAACACATCTGGCAGGCGATCTATGATGGGCCGCTGGACAGCCGCGCGTACGGCTATCAGCCGGTTATCCTCGCCGAACTGCCCAGCCTCGCCAATGGAAACGCCGCACTTGAGACAGTGGCGATTCAGGCGGGTGAGCGCGTGCTCGCCGCCGACGGTTCCGTCGTGCAATTAGCGCCAGGGACTATAGTACGTGATGCTGCCGGGCAGCACGTGACGTTCGACGGCGCGCCTGTGCTCATGCAGCGCCTGGTCGTCACGTTCACGCTCCAGTCCAACCTCTACTGGTCCGATGGTGTCTTGCTCACCGCCGACGATTCGGTCTACTCGTTCGAACTCGCCGCAGATCCGGCCACGCCCACCGACAAGCATGTCGTTGAACGCACTGCGGCCTATCGCGCTGTGGATGTTCGCACGGTCGTATGGAGCGGCGTTCCGGGCTTTCTGGATCATTTCTACGCCCTTAATTTCTGGCATCCGTTACCGCGCCACGCCTGGGGCCACCTCTCCGCTGCAGAGTTACTCACGGCGGCGCCCTCCACGCGGCAGCCATTGGGTTGGGGGCCGTTCGTGCTACAGGAGTGGGTACCCGGGGACCACATCACCGTGATGCGCAATCCGATCTACTTCCGCACTCCTCAGGGGCTTCCCCGGCTGGACGAAGTCATCTTCCGCTTCGTTGACGATCCGGCGGTTCTGGCGGCAGAGTTCGCGGCGGGCCGCTGCGACGTGGTCACACACGAGGCAGCGGATGAAGTGAGTGCGCTGTTGCCCGACTTCCCTACAGCGATCACGCCCACAGCCTATGACGCCCGTTGGGAGCTGTTGGCGTTCGGCATCAGCCCGGCCCACGACCGGCCTGATTTCTTCGAGGACGTGCGGGTGCGCCAGGGGATCGCGCGATGCATCAACCGGCAGGCGTTGGCGCAGTTGGTGCAGGGTCGGGTGTTGGATGGTTTCGTGCCGCCCGATCATCCTCTCTACGCGAGGGACATAGCAGCGACCTGGGACTACGATCCAGCAGCAGGACAACGCTTGCTGGCGACCGCTGGCTGGTACGACGAGGATGGCGATGGCATCCGCGAGGCGCACGGCATCCCTGGCCTAGCCGATGGTACCCCGTTCGAGGTTTCCCTTACCACGACGGACGACCCATTGCGCGTGCAAGTCGCCCGGCGTATTCAGGCAGACCTGGCAGCCTGCGGCATCCGAGTCGCCGTCGAGGCGCTGTCACCGAACGTGCTCTTCGCTCCCGGGCCGGATGGCGTGCTCTTTGGCCGACGCTTCGACCTGGCACAGTTCGCCTGGCGCGCCCGGGCCGACCCGTTATGCGACCTGTTCCTCAGCGCGCAGGTGCCCGGCGCAGGCCACTGGGATCGCCCAAACGTCGCCGGTTTCCTCGACGACGAGTACGATGCCGCCTGTCTTGCGGCGCTCGAAGCCCTGCCCGATAGCCCCGAGTACACCGCCGGACAGAGGGAGGCTCAGCGTATCTTCTCCGAACGACTGCCGGTTCTGCCGCTCTTCCGGCGCCCGAAAGTTGTCCTGGCCCACGCCGCGATCATCGGCCTTTCGCCCGATCCGACTCAGGCCTCTGAACTCTGGAATCTGGAGCAACTTGATTGGCGGCAGTGAGTCTCGACGTTTCGTTTACGTGACAAAAAAGCAGGAGCCTTCTCTGGGAGAAGGCTCCTGCGGCGGCTCGGGTCGAGTGCTAGATGGCATTGACGACGTTACTGAATACGTTGCCAATAGCAGGGCCAAGCAAAGTCAGAATGACGATGACTATCAGGACAACCAAAACGAGAATCAGCGCATACTCGACGAGCCCCTGTCCGCGTTCACGAGGTATGAAGAGCAACGTCATCACCCCCTTTCCGTCGCTCGCGCGGTGTTAAACGTAATTTGATTATAAATTATGCTGAGCCTGATGTCTATAGGATTAAAGTCATATTCCTTGTCGGTGCGTGTCGTCAGTTCCACTCCTTCCCGGCGATCCGGCCCAACACTACCGTGACCTGCCCTTCGCCCAGCGTCTCCACGCGCCCATCGGGCCCCAATGCCAATGCTACCCGCTCAGGAATACCCAGCCCCAGGCAGGTGGGGTGCGCCTTCACAAGTTCGCGCAACCGGTCGGCCGGCTCACCCCCTGAGAAGTGTGGTTCGATGATGGCATCCAGTAGCCAGCCCCAACCGGGCGCAATCTGCCCGGGATGGTCGAGGTCCGCGTACCAGGCCCCCAGGGCAATGGCACCCGCCCCCAAGCCAACGACTACTGCTCCATACGCGAAAGCCTGCGCCATGGCTTCCAGTGCAGGACTTGCATACAATGCCTGCACCAGGCGCGACGTACTTGGCCCATCCGCAATGTAGATCAACCCTGCCTGTTCCAACAACCGGCAATTCTCGGGCCGTTGCGCGTCGGCAGCGTCGAAGATGGGAATCACATCGCCGCCCGGTCCGCCCAGGTCGGCGTAGTATTCCAGCAGCGCCTCGCCTGTGGCAGTCGAACTGCCGGCGGTGAGAAGCACGGCTACTGGCCGGTCGAGGTCTGCCCAGCCCAGCGCGGCCGCATCTATCGCGCCTGTGCCGCCATCCTCCCACGTTCCACCGCCGGCCAGCACCAGCCAACCTGCGCCGGTGCGCCAGCGAAGCGGGCCTGCCTGAGTCATCTGATTCCTCGCTTACAGCAGGTAATGTGCCAGCACCTCCATCATGATGGCGACTCCCAGCAGGAGCGCGTCCTCGTCAAAGTCGAAGGCCGGGTTGTGGTGGGGCGCATTCAACCCCTTCTGCGCATTAGCCGAGCCGAGGAAGAAGTAGCAGCCCGGCACCTGGCGCATAAAGTAGGCCGCGTCTTCGCTGCCCATCGTGCGCTCGCCAGTGGAGACGTTCTCCGGCCCGAACACAGCCTCAGCAGCTGCACGCACGACCTGGGCAACTTGAGCGTCATTGATGACTGCCGGGGTCAGCGGCGTGACCTCCAGTTCGGCGGTCGCGCCGCAGGCCATTGCCACACCTTCTACCACCTCACGGACCCGCCGCAGTACAGTTTCTCGCACATCGGGGTTGTAGGTGCGGATGGTACCCGTCAGGTTGACCTGGGCGGGGATGATGTTGAAGGCATCTCCGCCGTGAACCGTGCCGACCGTCACCACCGCCGTTTCCAGCGGGCTGACGTTGCGGCTGACGACGGTCTGGAGTGTCGTGATGATCTGTGCTGTGGCAACGATCGGGTCTACCGTCTGGTGAGGCAACGCTCCGTGCCCGCCTCTGCCACGGACGGTGCAGGTCCACTTGTCGGCAGCAGCCATGATCGCACCCGGCGAGACATCAACCGTGCCTACAGGCTTTTCGTTCCAGAGGTGCGCGGCCAGGAAGAGATCAGGCCGGGGATTCTCCAACGCCCCCTCCTTCACCATCAAGTCAGCGCCGTTCATCCCCTCTTCTCCTGGCTGGAAGACGAGTTTGAGCGTGCCGGCCATCTCGCTGCGGCGTGCTGCCATCAGCGTAGCCACGCCCAGCCCAATGGCGATATGGCCATCGTGGCCACAGGCGTGCATCACGCCGGGATTCTGCGAGGCATAGTCGTTGGTGTTTTCTTCGGTGATCGGCAGCGCGTCCATATCGAAACGCAGCATCACCACCGGGCCAGGTCTTTGTCCTTCCAATATGCCAATCACGCCGGTATGGGCGATGCCGGTCTGCACCTGATAGCCCAGTTCGCGTAGGTGCTGGGCGACGATGGCTGCTGTGCGCTGCTCCTGGAAGCCCAGTTCCGGGTGGGCGTGGAAATCCCGCCGCCAGGCGACCAGTCGTTCCTGCAATTCCCGTGCCTCGGTGTAAAAGTCAGCCATTTCCATCTCCTCGGAGTGTCCAGAGATATGCTGCATCATTGTACCCCGCTCTTGCGGTGGGTGCAACTAACCAGAAGTAGTCGCTGGACAGTCACCCCAAAAAGCAAGGGGTGACAGGTAATCCCGTCACCCCAACCGTATGTTTGGAGGGCCGTCGAGCGCGCTATGTCCATCCATACTCGTAGCCCGTTTCATACATAGCCACGATGTTCTCAGGAGGGCTCACGGCCTGGATGTTGTGACATGGTGCCAGGATATAGCCACCCCCTGCACCCAGGGTACGCAAGTTGTCGAGCACCTCTTGTCGCACCTCGGCTATTGTGCCAAAGGGGAGAGTGTACTGATTATCCATACCACCATGAAACACGACCTTGTCGCCAAAATCCCGCTTGAGACCTTCGCGCTCCATATCCTTGCAACGCCACTGGATAGGATTGAGGATGTCAATGCCGGCTTCAATCATGTCGGGGATGATGCGCCGGCAGTTGCCATCGTTGTGATGAAAGACGAACGCCCCTGCCTCGTGCGCCAGGTCTATGATGCGCTTCATGCGTGGAAACAGGAACTCGTGAATGTGGGCTGGGGAAAACATCAAGTTTTCCTGCCCACCCATGTCCTCGGCCACGTAGGTAAGCATCACCTTGCCAGGGATCTGCTCGTAGATGCGCATGGTATCCTGGTAAGCCAGAGCGAATAGTTTGTCCAGGCAGTAGTGCACGATCTCTGGGTTGAGCACCAGGTCAATCAGTGCTTGCTCCTGGCCACGCAGGTTCTTGTAGATTAGAAAGGGTTCGGAGCCACCACCCCGAATGGGGTACATCTCTTTCCCCTTGATCTGACGAGGGATATCGGTATAATCCCACCAGTCGGGACTGGGCCAGGTATAGTTGCGCTTGATCTCTTCTACCGACTTGTACTGCGCCAGGGGGTGGCCAATGCACTCTTTGTACGTGCCGGTGCCATAGTCTACGTTTCGGTATGTGCAGCCAAACACATCCTGGTTTCGCGGTAAGCGCGGACCCACGTAGCGCGGTTCCACAGTAACGACAGCATCAATGTGCAACCGTTTCAGCATCTGGCGGCGATTGCTACACCCCAAGTGCCGCATCAACCTGGACGTAGCCTCTTGGGTAGCCCAATAATCCATTGGGACACGATCAGGCTGCTGGCGGATCAGCACGGCCAGCCAGCGTTCTCGAGGTGTCATCGTCTCCTTGCGCATTCTTATTGGGATTTCACCCCCATCAGCGAACGCGCCAGTTCGACCGCTGCAGCGGCATCAGGGGCGTAGCCGTCCGCGCCGATCTGATCGGCGTACGCCTGTGTCACCGGCGCGCCGCCGATCATCACTTTCACCTTCTCGCGCAGTCCCGCTTCTGCCAGCGTATCAATCGTCTTCTTCATTGCAGACATCGTGGTGGTCAGCAGCGCCGACATGCCCACCAGGTCCGGCTGGTGCACTCTGACGGCTTCGACGAACTTGTCCGGCGCGGCGTCGGTGCCCAGGTCAACGATCTCGAACCCGCCGCCTTCCAGCATCATCGCTACCAGGTTCTTGCCGATGTCGTGCAAGTCGCCCTGCACCGTGCCGATGATGACCTTGCCGGCCAGCGGCACGTCGCTTTGGGCCAGCAGTGGACGCAGGATGTCCATACCGGCGTGCATCGCGCGGGCGGCGATGAGCACTTCGGGCACGAACAGCACGCCGTTGCGGAAATCCGCTCCGACGCGATCCATTCCGGCGACGAGTCCGCCGTTGAGCACTTCGGCCGGTGATAACTCCTCGAGCGCTCGCCGGGTCAATTCGGCCACTGCCTTTGCGTTGCCTTCGTAGAGCCTGTCTGCTATTTGTTTCAGTGTTTCGCTCACTTTCCTCGCTCCTCGGGATCAGGATTTCTGGATCACCTCAACGTCCTCGGCGGGCACTTCTACGCGCCGGTCTTCGATCTGGACGACAACGACGCCCTTCAGCGGCAGCAGGTCCACGACTTTGCCATCGCCGTGGGGCGTACGCACGAGTTTCTTGCGCCGAGGCATCCTCTTGCACGCTTCCTGGTATTGCTCCTCCTCGTAGACCAGGCAGCAACGTAGCCTGCTGCACATGCCGGTGATCTCGGTAGGTTCGAGTGCGACCCCTTGCGTCTTTGCCATCTTGATGGAAACGGGGCTGAAATCCGAGAGGAAGCGCGAGCAGCAGCGGAGTTCTCCGCAGGCGCCGTAGCCGCCCATCAGTTTGGCCTGATCGCGCACGCCGATGAGACGCAGGTCCACGCGCGTGTTGAAAGTGCGTTGGAGTTGATCCTGCAATTCTTCAATGTCCGGCCTCTTTTCGCCACTCACGTATAGGAATGTCAGCCGCTGGCCGTCGAAGGTATATTCGGCGGTGACGATCTTGATTGGGAGGCCCAGCCGTCTCGCCGTTTCGCGGGCGACGTTCAGCGCTTCGTTCTCTTTCTCCTGCCAGTGCTGGCGCAGCGCGAGATCGCGACCGCTGGCACGCCGCTGGATTGGCTTGAGGCCCTCCTTGCCGTCGCCCTCGCGCAGTGGCCGTACGCTGATAACTTCACCCAGTTGCTGGCCGCGCGCCGTATCCACCAGTACAAAGTCCCCTGGTTTCAAGTCTGGGAGAGCGGTGGCCTCGAACTGATAGATCTTGCCTGAGGGTTGGAAGCGCACACCTGCGACGCGGGGAGCGGATTTGGGGGTCTGCGTCATCCTGCATTCACCTGCCTGATGGCCTGGGGATCAGTGGCCCCGCAGGCGGATGCGGGCTTCGCGGCAGCGGGGGCATTCGGCGCCCGTGTATTCGGCGCCGCACGTGCGACAGATTTTGGACTCGAGCGGGCGCTCGTCATCCAGCGAGGCGACGATGAGCACGACGTTCTGGTCGGTGTACCGGGCCAGCCAGTTGTTCAGCCTGGTATCGTTAATCGCCCAGTCGCCGTCGTCGCCGCGGCGCAGAGCGCCTTCAATGACGCCGGCGTCCAACTCGTACGCGGCGGAAGCCAACTCTCGAATGCTGGCCTTACGATATGCTGCTGGCATCCTCTTGCTCCTCGTCTGGGGTCATTATACTCGTTCCGTCCATATCTGACAAGTACACGTTCTGGGCGAGCGTCACGTTTTGGCGCAGCACGCGGAAGCGATCGAAATCGCGGGCGACGACCGTCGGTGGGAAGATGGCCCGCGCTTCGTCCAGAATCTCGGACTCGCGATAGCGCCGCGAGACGTGGGTCAGCACCAGGCGATGAACGCCGGCGTCGCGGGCCAGTTGGGCGGCCTGCACCGCCGTGAGATGGGCAAAGCGGCGCGCCATGTCCGCCTCGCGCCGCAGGTAGGTCGCCTCGATGACCAGCATATCCACTCCGCGCACGGGCTCTTCCAGGTCTCTGGTCTGCCCGGCGTCGCCCACATGGGCCAGGCTCGCGCCGGGCCGCGCCGGGCCCAGCACATCCTCCGGATGGATCACGCGGCCATCGGGTAACGTCACCGACTCGCCGGCCACCAGACGTCGTCGCTCCGGGCCGCGCGGCACCCCTAATGCCTCTGCCAAGTCATTGAGGAAGGGGCGGCGTGGTTTCTCGCGGAAGAGGTAGCCCATGCTGGGCCCACGATGGGTGACCGGGAACGCGATCACCTCGAAGGAATCGTCTTCCAAGATGACTCCAGGGCTGATCTCGATCAGGTCAATCTTGAGCGAGGGCTCTGCCCCGCGCAGAACCACACGGTAGATCAGGTCGTGCACCCGTTCGAGCGCCCAGGCGCCACCGTATATCTCGATCTGGTCAATCGCTTCCCAGCGGGCAAAGGTGGAAAGCAGACCGCCCAGGCCCAGGATGTGGTCAAGGTGGCCATGAGTAAGGAGGATGCGGTTGAGGCGTTTGAAGCCGAGGCCGCTGTAGAGAATCTGTCGCTGCGTCCCTTCGCCGCAGTCTATCAGAAAGCGATAATCCTCATACGTCACGACCTGCGCTGAAAGCCCGCGATGGAGCGAGGGCGCCGAGGCCGAAGTGCCCAAGAAGATGATCTCAATCATGCGTCCCCTCCATCACGATTAGCGCCCCTGGCGCCTCTTCTTTGCCCTCAATCTCCAATGCCCGTGTCAGGAACTGCCGCACGACCCACACGTTGGTCAGCAGGTGCTGCGACACCCGTGAAGTTGCGATCCGTGACTCTCCCGCAGCCAGTGCCGTTGGCAGCACCAATTGGTCGGCCAGGTGCGGATCGGCGGGCGCTCCGGTGCGGTGATGGGCCAGCAATTCCGTGCAGGCTGCCTCGGCGACGCGTTCAGCCGGCAGCCCTTGCCGCCCATAGGCGGTAAAGCCGGCAGTGATGTGTGTGTACTCGGCGAAGAGAAAGATGCCGGCGCCTGGGCCATCCCCATTTAACCGGCGTGCTTCCACCTGCGCCTGAATCCCGGCCTCGGCCAGGACGTTATGGGCGCGGTTGGCCATGCGCTGCGGGATGTGGGCAGGGAGGTTGGTCACGGCAGCGATCCCCCATACACGCCGCAGGGCTCCGCGCTCGGTCAGGTGGATGGGTTGTAATCTGGCGTTTCCTTCGATCTGTACGTGGGCTTCGCCGCCGCCTGCCGGGTAGAACCCCCAGCGCACGAGGTTCACCTGGGCATGCAAACCCATTTGTGCTATTACCGGTAGAAAAACGTGTTCCAGATACGAGGCCGACGGCGCCCACGGCACGTGCGTCCCGCCGCGCAACGTCAGGTATGAAGGCCCTTTGGCCAACGCCAGCGGCAGGAGCACCGTCTGTAGGATCAGCCCGACCGATCCGGCACTGCCGCCCCGTGCCGCCTCGGTCACGTCGAAGGCGTATTCGCCGGGGCGGGGTGAGGCAGTGGGGATGAAAATGAGCGTCTGCGAGTCTAACTCGTCCCCCTCCAGGTGGGCAGCGCAGATTGCGGCGGCCGCGCGCACTGCGGTGAGGTGCTGCGGTTGCAGGCCGGGGTTCTTGCGCCCGGCGCGGATGCGCTCGACTCGCACGGCCTGGCCGGTAAGTGTCGCCAGTGTCAGCGCAGTGCGCAATACCTGTCCCCCGCCTTCACCGTACGAGCCGTCAATCACCACCACGCCTTCACGCCTCACGCCTCACGCCTTACGTTTCACGCTTTACGTTTCACGCCTTACGTTTCACTTCTCCATCTCGCGCAACGCCTCATAGGCCGGGCGCACGCAGGTCTCCGGCCAACAGGGCTCGGTGATGGCCCACCAGAACATCTCGTCGTCCTCCGTCCAATTCGGGTCGGCGATGGACATGACGGTCATCAGGCCGATCCAGGGCGACCAGTGCTCGCGGGCGTAACGGAAGGCGCGCACCAGGTAGTCGGCCTTCTGTTCCTCGCTGACAGCGAACCAGGCGTAATTGGGATGCAAGGGGTCGGTAGTCCACCCCATTTCGAGAATGGCGATCTGCTTATCGCCATCGCCGTAGCGCAGCATAACCTCGCGGGCATCCTCGACGTGGCGGAAGCAGAAAAAGCGTTGCCCGCCATAGTCTGGATTGGCTGCGGCTTCTTCCGGTGAGGTCTCGGGCGGCGCCTTGTAGCCAGGGGCGTTCACGCCCAGCAGGTCAAAGTACGGCGCGGCGCCAGCCTCGTACATTGCGATCAGGTAATCCATATCGGGGATGGCCTCGGGCAGGGTGTTGCCGGTGGGTGCAAGCCCGGCGGAAATGACCAGCGCCCCTGGGTCGGCGGTCTTGATGCCGACATAACAGACTTTGAGCAGTTCGACGTACTCGGCGGGATTGGGAGGGTGTCCGCCCCATTCGCGGGTCAGATTGGGCTCGTTCCATACCTGATAGGCGCGCACGCGCCCGCGATAGCGCGCGGCCAGAGCATGGCAAAAGTCGCCGAAATCCTGCGGGTTGCCCGGTGGGCTGTTGCCACTGAGGTCCCCTTCAGGCGGTACGGCCCACACCGGCTCGTGGTCGAGACGGAAGAGCACATTCAGCCCGAATTGCTCTGCCTCGGCGACGATGCGGTCGGTAAAGTACCAGTTGAACGCGCCCTTGGCTGCCCCCTCGACGTCGCGCCAGCCCACGTTCTGCTTGACCCAGGTGAAGCCAGCGTCGTGGATCAGTTGCAGGTCGCGTCGTGCGATCTCTTCGTTCCACCACAGAAACGCCTGCATGCCGTATTCCGGCGAGGCCAGGCGTGAACGTGGCCAGGAAGTCGGCGTCGGCGAAACCCCAAACTCTAAATCCCAAATCCCCAATTCCCAAGACAAGAACAGGAGGCTGACTGCCAACAGCGCAAGGCCAACAACAAGGCGGCGTCGGCGGGATTGTTCATTGGTCATTCGTCATTGGTCATTGATTCATGGTTTCGGCATCGCGCCGATGGCCCAGTAGGCCGGACGAGCGATCCCCTGGAAGTCAATGATTGCATAGGGGGCATTGGGATCCCTAGGGCCCCACCCCAACTGCGAATAGTCCAGGTTCCACAGGAAGGCCAGGCGCACAAAGCCCCACTCGCGCATCAGTTGGAAGGCCCTGACGTCCCACTCGGCCTGCTCTTCCAGCGTGTTATCGAGCGCGAACTCGAAGCCCGGAGGGTAGTCATCGAATCCTTCGGCCGAGGCCCAGCCGAACTCGGTGACGCAGAGCGGCTTGTTACTGCCGGCGGCGACGATACGTTCGTGATAGCCCCAGAGGGTAGATTTGAAAGACCAACTGTGGTGCGGATTATCGAAGGGCCCGCGGAACTGTGCGGTTGGATCATTGTAACCCTCGTCCCAGGCAACGTCAGGCGGCATATTGATGCCATTGTGGTGTGCCCCCACGCAGTCGCAATAGTTCAGGAAACCAGCAGCGATCATGCGGTCAAAGTACTCGAAATCATCCATCACGATGATGCGATTCGGGTTTTGGGGATCGAACTGGGGACCGCTGGCGGGTGAGAGGGCGCCGCTGACGACGATGATGTTGGGATCGCGGCTCTTGATGACTTGATAGGCCAGGCGAAGCATCTCGACATAGCGTTCAGGGCTGACCCCTTCGGCGGTATCCCATTCGCGGTCGAGGTTCTGCTCATTCCAGACTTCGATGGCATGGATGCGCCCGCGGTAGCGGTCCACCAGACGGGCCATAAAGTCGGCAAAGACGGCCAGATCGTCAGGCGGTGCACCCTCAAGGTTGGCATCTCTGTAAGAGCGTGCCCATTCGGGAGCATCCACGACGCTGAACAGGATTTTGATACCGCGCTCGTTGGCTACATTCACCACGCCATCAAAGCCGCTCCAGTTCATCTCTCCGGGGGCGGCCTCGAAATGTTTCCACTTGACCTGTTGTTTGATCCAGCCCAGGCCCAGATTCTGCACCTGACCGATCGTGTAGTTGATGTCGCCGGCCAGGCCGGCGTTCGTGGCGATGCCGTAACCGAAAACCTCCGGTGCGGGCGTGGTGGTGGGAAGCATGGCGGTGGGAGCGAGCGTAGATGCGGCGGCGGCCTGGGCGGTTGGGATGACTTCTTTCGGGCCCACCTCCTTGCGTGGCCCGGACCAGCCGTACCAGGTGCATAGCCCTCCTATGATGACGAGCATGAACCACAGGGCGGTGACGATGTGGAATTGTTGACCGCTCAGCCCGCGTCTGTATGATGAACCGGACATAGTAACCTCCTTACGGGCCAGGGGGCTCGGCCGGGCCGAACCCCCTGTCTTCTGTTCTTGTCGTTCGAGATAGCCGCGACTGCTGCTGTGTGGGGCAGGAGGCATCCCGCCCTACACTACCGCGAGCCCAACACGGCGTGCAGGACATCAATGCTCCGGTCTTGCAAATTCAGCCAGATTCTTCCAGTTGTTGCGCATTTCATCCACGGTTACGGAATCGAGAAGCCTGATTGCACTGTTTGCTCTCCCGACCCCCGCGAGGGTTCCGTAGCCATCAGGCCACGACAGGTGAAGTATCGCCTCTTTCGCGTGATTCCGTGCCATTCGTGGTCCAGGCCTCACCGCGAGCCCAGCACCGCATGCAGCGCGTCGCAGGCCGGGCATGCCCTGCCCGGGTGCAAAGTCTATCCAAACGTTTACGGTTGTGATTCACCCTGCGTCGCGGGTGTCAATCCCAATCGGCGGCGCAGCTCCGTAGCAGAGATCCCACCTTCTGCTTTCTGCCGTTCCCGTGACTGCTTGATCAGGGCTAGAAACTGGGGATGGGTACTCAGCGTTACCGTCTCCCAGTCCACGTCCTCAATGGACATTAGCACGACGATGGGTTTCCCGTTAGCCGTCAGGATCAGCGGTTCTTTGCTCACGTCCTGCGCGTACTTCACAAGGGGAGCAGTCGCCTTGGTCATTTCAAGCATTTTCATAATTCGATCACCTTCCTTCCGATTCGCACCCGATTGCGCTCCTTGATGCCGACTGCGCGGATGTAGACCACGGGCACTGCTTGTTCCTTGGTCGAGCTGCCGCCGACGATTCAAGGCCACTGTTACCGCGAGCCCAGCACGGCGTTCAGGGCATCGCAGGCCGGGCAACTGCCGTCTGGCCGGATGATGGCGTAACCATCCTGGGGGTCGTAGCCGTAGCGCACAAAGTCAATGTTCCAGACGATGATGCAGTACACCGTACCGGTATTGATGCTCAGACGGACAGCCTCTGCCAGCCAGGCGGCCTGTTGGGCGTTGTTTGTATTCCGCGCCCAACTGAATGCATCCGAGAACATGGGCAACCCTTCCTGCGAGGCATAGCCCATCTCGGTGTAGTAGAGTTTGCGTGTACCGCGAAAGATGTTGTAATATAGTTGGGTCTGGGGTAAAAAGTACCACGAGTGGTGACGGGCACCGTTGTCTCCTGGATGGCCGCTGGTTGCCGAAGGCGATGTGGCGCCGGCATTGTGGTGCGCGCCGATATAGTCCATACAGTTAGCGGCCCCGGCATTGTACAGCCCTTCTAGCCATGGTTTGTCGTCGCACCCGTTGGGAGTACAGGCGCCGCCGAACCATCCGGTTGGCGCAGGAGCGGCACTGATGACCATGGTCCGAGGATTGGCGTTCTTGATGGCGTTGTAGGAAGTGCACAGCAGATTTGTGTATGCCTGTGGGCTGATATAGCCAATCTGCCACTCGCGATCAATGTTCGGCTCATTCCATATCTCGATGGCGTCGGCGCCGGCTAGCGCCAGACCAGCGACCCAGTTGGCAAAATTCTGCTCAAAGCCCGGCTGGGTGACCATGCTTGGCGAGCCCAAGGCGCTCAATTGGATCTTGAAGCCCCTGGCATGCGATGCTGCAATGATGCCCGAAGCATCTTGTCCATAGTGAACCTGGACTTTGGCCCACGTCATGCCGGCATAGCGCATCTTGTCGGCGTAAGGGAAGCCATAGTCACGAATGTGCCCCCCCAACTCGAATCCACCGCTGCTGACCGGTCTGGGTGCTGGCGGGGGAGACGCCGCTTGCCCGGCTACGATCACGACGGTGACCTCTGTGCCGAAGAACCCATCCGCTGCCCGCGTCCGCCACTTGCCGGTGTAGCGGCCTGAGGTCGCTGGAGACTTCATCTTCACACTGACGTCCACCTGAGCACCCGGCTCCACCGCGCCCACAGGGACGCTCGCGGGCGCGTCCATCTGCGTGCCGCCAGTGAAGGCCAGCACGGTATCCGCAGGCCAGGCGCAGGTACCGCTGTTGCGCAGGCGCCAGGTCTTGGTGAACTCGACGCCATTGTCCAACTGCGTGTTGTCGGGGATGGTCACATCGGCCACGTAGGCAGAGTTGAGGCATCTGGAGGCCGACCCGGCAACCTGTGGCGTTTGCACCGGCTGAGTTGCTGGCTGGGTGCTCGCCGCTGCTGGTGGCGGCGTCGGCTCTGGTTCTGCCACCGGCGTCGGTTCGGCCACCGTCACCGTCACGGAGCCGTGCGCAAAGCCGGCGATGGTGGCGTTGACGGTGTACGTGCCGGTTGCCACCGACGCTACCCAGACGTAAGCGGGATTGTTAAGCGGCGAATTCGTCTGAGCGATTGTCGCCACGCCGTCGGTTACCGTCCACACGATGTCCGGCATCTGCCCGGCAGCAGCAGCGCCGCCGGTACGATAAGCAGCCACGATGTCCACGATGCCCGGCGCATTACCGGGGGAAAGCACATCGTCCACAGCGATCCCACCCAGGTTGTAGCGTCGCGCCCAGTTTAACTTGGCGGCCAGGCTATCGGCGGTGCCCAACCAGATGGTGTGGGTAGCCCCATCTCCGCCAGTGTATTCCAGGCGATAGGTACCGGCGGCCTCCTGGGGCGTGATGCTGAGGATCTGCCCGGCCAGGATGAACTCGACCTGGCTGTTGGGGAGCACCTGACTCACATCACCGAGGGCCGTGACGTTTCCGAAAGGCGCAAGCGCCTGCTCTAGCGAGATGGTGTTGACCTCGGCGCTCGCCAGTTCGACGCTGAGCGATGAGACCAGCATGCGGATTTTGTACCGCGATACCCGGCCCACGGCCCAGGCCAGCAACTGCTGCGCTTCGCCACCCTCGGCATAGGCAGCGGGGTCGGCAGGGAACGGTATCTTGATCGCATCGGCGACGGCGCCAATGGCGGCCCAATCATAGCCACCGGTGTACCAACCGCCGTCGGTCCGGATGGGGGGCTCGACTACAACGGTCAGCCGCAGCCCGGCCTCGTGCAGCGCGCTGGCCAGCGCGGCGATAAAGTCGCTGTAGGCCTCGCGCTCTCCGGGCAGGACGCCACGATAGTCAATGTCCATACCGGCGAAACCGCGCGCGATGCACAGTTGTACGATGTTGGCAATGTGGGCCTGCTGGATTGCGGGGATCGCCAACACGTCAGCGAGGAGGCCGTGGTTGACGGCCTTGCCAGGCGCCCAGTTGCGCAGGGTGGGCAGCACGGCGTAAGGGTCTCCCGCCACCGGCTGCAACAGCGCGGCCGGATCGCCGACGAAACCGCCGTCAATGCCCAGCAACAGCCCGGTAGGATTGACCTCGTCTACCAGCCCGGCCGCAAATGACAGGTTGTCTCCCGCATCCAGACGTGTGGACACCACCTGCGGGATCGCCCCGGTCTGCATCACGACGACATTGGCCGGGATCGCGGTGACCTGGGCGCGGAGAAATTCGTGCTCGGCGATCTCGGTGTGCAGTTCGCCGCCGACCCATTCCCACGCCTCGCCAGTCCAGGTGTAGAGGTCAAGCGTCTCCCAAGGTTCCGAGTCGTTGGGGATTACCACATCAATCGTCACGAGTTGCCCTGGATTACCGCGCGCCTGAATTTGGTAGAAGGGGCTTTTGACCTGCAGGTGAGACGGTAAAGCCTCAACTGCGCGGCGCAGTGAGGAATGCGCAAAGCCCAGAAAATCCGCGCGCGGTACCGAGTCCAGCCGCACGCGCAGTTTGCCGGTAAATATGGCCGGATCCACGCTCAGCGTCAGCCCATCGGGATGGGAGATGGCGCTGTTTTCGGCGCTGACGACGGTGTAGCCAGTGATGCCTAGCCGTTGCAGAAGCGAGATTGGCGGTAGGAGCAGGGCCGCAATGACCAAGATGCCGATCAAGACGTAG
>DAOUBA010000107.1:0-2701 GCA_034432855.1 Anaerolineae bacterium
GACTGTTGGCCAGATGGAGACCATCACTTTGACTCCCATCTCTTCCAACTCGCGCACCATCCCGGCGGGGTCGGGCCAACATTCAGGATCGAACTGCCACTCGCCCTGTTTCGTCCAGTGGAAAATGAAAAGCCCGTGCCACACACTCTGTCAAGAGACTTTGCCAGCCGGGCCTGTCGGGTTGCGACCCGGCAAGCACAGCCGGCACATTCTGTCCGTAGAGGGTGAGTCTTGCGAAATTGCGGAATCAGGCTGGATGCCCAACCGGCAAGATATACAGTGGCTCCTCCTGTCGTGGGAGTTCCAACACCCTGCTAACCGCCGCGTCATCGAACGCGCCAACAGGCACGCCTGCCAACCCCAGGGCAACGGCCTCCAGGAGCAGGTTCTGGGCAGCGTGGCCCACGTCCATCGGCACGTAGCGATTGCGCCCGCGCTCGCCGTAGCGCCGGGTGGTGCGCTCGAAGATGGCGCTGACGACGAACGTACACCCGGCCTCGGCGACGAACCTTTGATTGAGCGCAGCCTCGGCTAGTGCCGCTCGCACGTCCTGTGCCAGGTGACGTGCGAGCGCGTGCTCTTCCGGGTGGTAGCGCCAGACGCCGTCGGCGGTGCAGGCGTAAAAGATCAGCGGGTGGCAGGCGCCCGCCGAAGGAGCGGCGCGGTAGGTGGGATGGCCGCCGGTGATGCCTTGCGCGGCCCACAGCAGTTGCCCGATCTGCTCTGGGCTCAAGGCGTCAGGGGCAAAACGGCGCACGGAGCGCCGTCCGGCGATGGCGGCCTCCAGCGGCACGGAGCCTGTGGTGCGCGGGGTGGGTAGTGCGATGGATTCCGGTTTCGACATCATGCTACCTCCAATTCCAGCCTACACCGGCGATGTGCTCTCCACAATGCGAACAGCGGCCGGCAGGCGTGACCTCGTTGCGCAGCACGTGCAGCGCGGCACGTTCGATCAACAATGCGCTACAATGCGGGCAAACGGTGTGCTCCCCGGCATGGCCGGGGACGTTGCCAACGTATACGTAGCGCAACCCTGCACTCAACCCAACCCGGCGCACCCGCTCCAGAGTCGCCACAGGAGTGGGCGGTGCGGCGAAACGATAGGCCGGGTAGTAGCGGCTCAGATGCCAGGGCGTCTCCGATCCCAGTTCATCTGCGATGCGCCGGGCGATGCTCTCCAGGCAGCCGTCGCTATCGTTCACGCCGGGGATGACCAGGGTCGTCAGTTCAAGCCACACGCCCAGTTCTCGCGCCCGGCGGCAATTGCGCCAGACCATTTCGACGTCGGCCTGGCAGTGACGGCGTACTGCTTCGGCGTCGCCTTTCACATCCACGTTCATGCCATCCAGCCCGGCCTCGACCAGCAGTTCCAACGCCGTTGAGGTCATATAACCGTTGGTGACGAAGGTGTTGTACAGTCCGGCCTTTCGTGCCAGCGGGAACACCTCCAGCGACCACTCCAGGCTCAGGGTGGGCTCGTTGAAACTGATCGAAGTCCCCTGGCAGCCACATTTGCGGGCGCGGGCGACGAACTCACGGGGTGAGATGAACTCGCCGTCGGAGGGAGGCTGTTTGCTGATGTCCCAGTTCTGGCACCAGGGACAGGCAAAATTGCACGACCAGGAGCCGGCAGTGAGCGCAACCGATCCGGGATAAAAATGGTAGAGCGGCTTTTTCTCGATCGGATTGCAGGAGAGGGAAGAGACTGCGCCGTAGATCAGCGTATACAATGTGCCGCCACGGTTCTGCCGCGTGCGGCACCAGCCCACCTCTCCTTCAGCCAGCGGACAGCGCCGCTCACAGGTCAGGCAACGCACCCTACCATTTATGTTCTCCTGCAGTCGTGCCCGCTGGATGAAGGGAGATTGCACAGGGCGATCCCCCAATGCCATTTTCATCCTTTGTAGACCGGCAGCATAACGGTGAAAGTGCTCCCCTCACCAACCCGGCTCTCCACCGTCACCTGCCCGCCGTGCAGGTCCACGATCTCTTTGACCAGCGACAGTCCCAGTCCCACACCGCCGTACTTCCGCCGAATCGAACCATCAACCTGATAGAACCGTTCGAAGATGCGCTCCAACTGATCGGCCGGGATACCAATGCCTGTATCTCTTACTTCCAAAGCCACCCAGTCCCCTTCCTGCCACAGGCGCACCGCGACCTCGCCTCCCTGCGGCGTGAACTTGATCGCGTTGCCCAGCAGGTTGTCAACCATCCGTCGTAAATAGACGAGCGAGCCGCTCACCGCCGGCAACCCGGACGGAATATCTGCTTTCAGATTTAAACCGGCCTGCTGCGCCGCGGCGTGGAAATCTTCTACCGCTGCACCTGCTATTTCGCCCAGCGATACGGGAGCACGTTCCAGCGGGCGGACCTCAGCTTCCAGGATGAGCGTAATATCCTCCACCAGGTCGCTCAACATCCGGCAGCGCCGCAAGATGGTCGAGACCGGTTTGCGCTGTCTCGGCTCCAGTTCCCCAAACTCACCGTTGGCAAGCATCTCGGCATAGCACCGGATGAGGGCCAACGGCGAACGTAACTCGTGAGAGACGTTCTGGATGAACTGGTCTTTGAGACGATCCAGTTCCTTCTGGCGAGCCAGGGTCACAGACAGGTCATCGGCGTGCCGCCGCACCTGCTGATGGAGCCGGGCGTTCTCGATGGCAACCGCCAGTTGATTCGCCACCTCTTGGGCAATCTC
>DAOUBA010000108.1:0-30966 GCA_034432855.1 Anaerolineae bacterium
CGGCCTAAAGGGCCGGTGCTGGGAAGGGACACGCCCAGCGCCGCCGGTTCACGGCGGCGCGGCGGCAAAAACGTCACTCCACGCCGGGAGAGCGCGCCCAAACCCGCGGGAGGGTGAGCAGTTACGATTGGAGGTGAGTATGCGGAGTCACAAAGCACGATATATCATTGTCGCCCTGGGTTTCATCGTCCTGGCCTTCCCCGCGCGGATCTACTCTCAGCCCCCCAACCCTCCGCTGGACATGACCCCTGACCGCAGTGTCGGTGTCCTTTCGGAGGACCCCGGTTACGGCGAGCGCTGGAGCACGAGCATCTTTCCGTTCGGCAATTACGTCGGGCCGGATACGGGACAGGACGTCTTTTGCCGCACCTATCTGCGCTTCCCGCTGGACGCGATCCCCGCCGGTTCGGTCATCCAATCGGCGACCCTGTTCGTCTTTGTGGATGACTACTGGCCTGGGCCGGGGAGCGCGCCGATGTCGGTCTATCCGGTGGCGGCGGACTGGACGCCGGAGAGCGTGGACTGGTACGATATGGCGGCCTGGCCGCCGCTGGATGGGGCCGTGGCGACGACGGCGGTCTCTTCGGACAGGGGGTGGTTCACGTGGGACGTGACTGCGCTGGTGCGGGAATGGGCCTCCGGCGCCCGGCCCAACTACGGGCTGGCGCTGGCTGCCGTTGAACCCAACCAGGTGACCGACAACTGGGCCGCCGCCCGCCGTCTCTCGGCCAATGAGCCTGGCACGCAGCCCCGTTTGTTCGTCGCCTACATTGCGCCCACGGCGACACCCGGAGGGCCGCCGCCCACGGCAACGCCCCTGCCGCCGACCGTCGTCCCACAGCCAAGCGCGACCCCACAACCGGCGGCAGCGACCGCCACGCCGACGCCCATCCCGATCCTGCTGCCAGAGACCGGTGGGACATCGGCGGAAGCCGCCTGCTGGCCTCTGGGTATCTGGTTGATGACATGCATCCTGGTGACTCTTATGGCAAGAAGGCATCAGCCGGCCTCATGAGAGTTTGTGACAATATGCAACCACATTCGTCACTCGAATCCTTTCTCACCCGCTACCTGTCACCGCTCGAGGCGGAGATGCGCGCGGTCGTGCGATCCGCCGACCCGCGCCAGACCGCGCTGTTCGGCATGCTGCACTACCACCTGGGCTGGGCCGACGCCGCCTTCAATCCCTGCCACAGTGAGACCGGCAAACATATCCGCCCAGTCCTTTGCCTGTTATCTTGCGAGGCCTGCGGCGGCGATTGGGAACAGGCGCTGCCCGCTGCTGCCGCCGTCGAGTTACTGCACAACTTTTCCCTGATCCACGACGACATCGAGGATGGCGACCGCACCCGCCGTGGCCGCCCGACCGTTTGGGCACTTTGGGGCGAGGCGCAGGCGGTCAACGCCGGAGACGCACTCTTTGCCCTCGCGCAACTGGCGTTGCTGCGACTTGCCGGGCGCGGCGTGCCTGCCGCAACCGTCGTGACGGCGCAGACGCTCTTCAACGAGACGTGCGTGGCCCTGACCGGCGGCCAGCACCTCGACATCGGCTTCGAGAACCGCGATGCCGTCCTGGTCGCCGATTACCTGGCGATGATCGAGGGCAAAACGGCGGCACTCGTGGCCTGCGCCTGCGAGTTGGGCGCGCTCGTGGCCGCCGCGCCCGAAAACCAGCGCGCGCACTTGCGCGCGTTTGGCCGCCATCTGGGACTGGCCTTCCAGATGCGCGACGATATCCTGGGCGTGTGGGGCGACCCCGCAGTCACCGGCAAGCCGGCGGGCGCCGATATCGCCCGCCACAAGAAGACGCTCCCCATCCTGCATGGCCTGGCGCAGAGCGAGGCCCTGCGCGCACTGTTTGCGCAAAAAGAACTGACCGAAGCCGACGTGCGCAGGGCGACCGCATTATTGGATGAGACGGGCAGCCGCGCCTTCGTCGAAGGACTGGCCGAGGAGCATCACAGCCGGGCGTTGGGCGCGCTGGCAGAGGCCGGTTTGCAGGGCCCCGCTGCACAAGCGTTGCCCGATCTGGCGCAGGCGCTGCTGGGCCGTGAGAAATGAGCAACACATTGGGGAAGTTCTCCTCGTCCCAGGGCTGAAGTATGCCACAGAGGATAGGGAACAGGCAAATTGTTGAAGGTGAGAGACAGGTGGAACCAGCCTCCTGTTCTGCAATAGCCGCAGGCTTTGCCAGGCAGAATGTTGTCCTCACCTGTCTCCCGGCCAAGAGCGACGGCCCAACCAAATCTTGAAAGAAAGGAGACGTGTACTGGCAGTCTGGTCGCTCTGACTACAGTATACAAGGCAAACAATGAAACTCGACTACAAGAAGACGTTCCTGATCGGCTTTGGCTTCTTTGGCATCAGCGTGATGTGGACGCTCTACAATGCCTACGTGCCGATCTACCTGCAGGCAGGTCACCCGAACTTTGACGCCCGCGGCGAGTTGGGATTTGGCCTGGACCCCGGTCTGACCGGCGTGATCATGACGTTGGACAACGTGGTCGCCTTCTTCCTCCTTCCGCTGATCGGCGTGTGGTCAGACCGCACGTGGACGCGCCTGGGGCGTCGCATGCCGTTCATCCTCGCTCTGGCCCCGATTGCCATCGCGGCATTCATCCTGATCCCATTCGCCGTGCGCATGATTCCTCCCGAACTCAGCGGACAGATTGACCGTCTGGGCACGCTGCTCGCGCTGTTTGCAGTCGGAATAGGCGTCTTTTTGACGGCGATGGCGGGTTTCCGTACCCCCGTAATCGCCCTCATGCCCGACCTGACACCCAGCCCGCTGCGCTCGCAGGCCAACGGCGTTATCAACCTGATGGGCGGGCTGGGCACACTGCTGGCGACGTTGGGCAGCGGGCTGTTGTACGCGCTGGGGCGGGTGATGCCCTTTGCCTTCGGCGGCGTGTTGATGGCCGCCGCCGTGCTGATGCTCCTGTTCTTCGTCCGCGAACCGAAGGAACTGGAGAGCGCCGCACGTGAAGATGAAGGGTTGGGCGTGTTGCGTGGCATCAAGCGCATCTCGCAGGAAGCGCAGCGCAGTCTGGCGCTGCTGATGGGCGCCATCTTCTGTTGGTTTGTCGGCTACAACGCCGTCGAGACGTTCCTTTCATCTTACGGAGTGAGCGAGTTGGGAATGTCCGTCGGCACAGCGCCGTTGCTGATGGGTGTGGCTTCGCTGGCGTTCCTGGCTTTCGCCGTGCCCTCCGGCTACATCGCGGCCCGTCTGGGCAGGCGACGCACGATCATCGCGGGCCTGGTGGTATTTGGCGTACTGCTGCTGGCTAACTTTTTCCTGCGCAGCGCGACACTGATCTGGCCGATCATGGCGATTGGCGGCATGGGCTGGGCGCTGGTCAACATCAACTCGCTGCCGATGGTGGTGGACGTTTCGGCTTCGGACGCCGACCTGGGCACATACACCGGCCTGTACTACATCGCCTCGCAACTGGCCGCCGTGGTCGGGCCGATCGTCAACGGCTACATCGTCAAGTGGGGCGGCGGTGACTATAATCTGATCTTTCTGGCGACGCCGGTGTTCTTCCTGCTGGCGGTGCTGTGCATGCTGGGCGTGACGAAGGGAGAAGCCAGGCCAACCAGCCCCTTGCCAAAATAGCCCGATTGTGTACAATAGCAGGGTTGCACGATCATTCCAGCCTTCATTGCGAGGTGTCAACCTGGTGAGGAGACAGACTAGATCACAAAAGAGGTCGCCTGCAATGCCGCCCTCGCCTGGTACGTATCTGCCGCCGCCGGAGCAGCGGACCCCACGCGTCGTCTTCCAACCGGCCACCTACCGGGGCTTCCAGCGGGGTATTGATCAGATAGTGGGACTGATTCGACCGACTCTGGGACCGCTTCCGCGCATCGTCGCAATCGAGCAGGTGACTCCCGGCAAAGCGCCGGAAATCCTCGACGATGGTGGTGTCATTGCCCGGCGGGTCATTCAGTTGCCGAATCGCGACGAGGACATGGGCGCTATGTACGTCCGCCATCTCTTGTGGCGTTTGCACGAGAAGGTGGGCGACGGGACGGCCACCGCCGCCGTGGTGTTCCAGTCCATTTATGATCAGGGCGTCACGTACATCACATCCGGCGGCAACGCTCAGCAACTGCGCCGTTATCTGGAGAAAGGCATGCTCGTGATCCTCGACGAGTTGAGCCGGATGGCTACGCCGTTGGAAGGCAAAGAGCAACTGTCACGGATCGCCGAGTCCATCTGTTACGACCCGCCGTTGGCCAGGATACTGGGCGAAATCCTTGACATCGTCGGCGAATACGGCCGGATCGAGATCCGCTCCGGGCGCGGCCGGGAACTGGAGCGCGAGTACGTCGAGGGAATGTACTGGGACAGCGGCATCCTCTCGCGCCGCATGTTCACCGACGAGAGACAACTCCGAACAGACCTGGAAGACGCTGCCATCCTGATCAGCGATCTGCAGATCGAGGAGCCACGCACTTTGATGCCGGTCTTGAGCATGGTGGTCGAGAACAATGTCCGCTCGCTGGTGATCCTGACGCCCAAAGCCTCCGACCTCACCATCGGGTTCCTGGTATCGGCAAGCCAGAAGAATCCCGAAAAGTTGCGGGTCGTTGCGGCCAAGTCGCCGGGGGCAACCGCCAGCG
This sequence comes from Anaerolineae bacterium, assembly GCA_034432855.1. Taxonomy (GTDB): domain Bacteria; phylum Chloroflexota; class Anaerolineae; order B4-G1; family B4-G1; genus DAOUBA01. Next base: position 4,630 of record DAOUBA010000108.1, read on the forward strand.
ACCGAGCGGCAGCGTTAGAGGACATTGCCGTTCTGACCGGCGGACGCGCCTTCGTCCGCGAGGCCGGCTACACCGGGTTCGACAGCGTCAAATTCGAAGACCTGGGGCGCGCGCGCCGGGTGTGGATTGACCGCCACTATCTCGGCGTCATTGGGGGCCGGGGCGATCCCCGCGCGTTGCGCCAGCACCTCGTCAGGTTGCGCAATGCGTTCAGCCGGACAGACGACCGTGATGAGCGCAAGAAACTCCGCGAGCGGATCGGTAAACTGATAGGTGGATCGGCCACACTGTGGATCGGCGGCCTGACGGAGACGGAGATCGCGGCCCGCAAGGAGTTGGCGCAACGGACGGCCGACGCATTGCGAGGGACAATCATGGAGGGCGTGCTACCTGGAGGCGGTGTGGCGCTGCTCTCCTGTCGTCCCGCACTGCAAGAACTGTTCGATCGGAGCACGAATGCGGACGAGCGCGCCGCTTACCGCATCCTGATCCGGGCGCTGGAAGAGCCAATCCGCACGATCCTCACCAACGCCGGCTACGACGCCAGCGAGGTCATGGCTGAAATCAAAAGGGCCGGCCCTGGCTACGGGTTCGACGTGCGCTCCGGCAAGATCGTGAACGCCGTAGAGGCAGGCATACTCGACGCCGCCGCTGTGCAGAAAGAGGCCATGCACAGCGCCATCGCCGGCGCCGCGCTTGCGCTCACGGTGGACGTCCTGGTCCAACGCCGATACCCCCCCCAATCCTTCGAGACCACATAGCCCTACAAGGGGACGAAGAAATGAACGAGGCAACTCAAGACCTGGTCTATTCCATTGCCGTATCGCCCCATTTCGCCGAGGATGGCATCTGCTTTGCCGCCCGTCAATCCGGGCTCTATCGCTCCGAAGACGGCGGCCTGACCTGGCACCCGGCATACGACTCATTGAACCTAGAGGACGCGCTGATGACGACCGCCGTCGCCGTCTCGCCCAACTTTGCATCCGATCACAGTGTGTTCGCCGGTGCCAAAGGCGGCGTTCTGCGCTCGGTTGACGGCGGCAAGACGTGGCACGTGGCCTTGTTCACCGCACCGCCCCCCACCGTCTCGGCTCTGGTGCTCTCGCCGAACTTTGCGCAGGATGGCATACTGCTGGCCGGAACGATGGAAGATGGCGTCTTTCGCTCGTCCGACCGGGGCAGCCATTGGGCCGCCTGGAACTTTGGGCTGCTGGACCTGAACGTGCTCGCGTTGGAGATCTCGCCCAACTTTGCCAGCGACGAGACGCTGTTCGCCGGCACCGAGACCGGCATTTTTCGCAGCATGAATGGCGGGCGCGCCTGGCGCGAGGTTGGCTTCCCCACCGAGTGCGCACCGGTGCTCAGCGTGGCGCTCTCGCCCGATTATGCGAACGACGGTGTCTTGTTCGCCGGTACGGAATCGCACGGCCTCTTTCGCTCGGACGATCAGGGACACACCTGGACGCGCATTGGCGAGGACATCATCGGCGAAACCGTGAACGAGATCGTGCTTTCACCCGAATTCCCCGCAAAGCCGGACATTCTGGTCATGCTCCCCAACACATTGCTCGTCTCACGCGATCGCGGCCAATCCTGGTCGGAATGGAAAACCGGCTTGCGGTTCGAGCAGGGGTTGGTATCACTGGCTGCCCCACTGGGAGTTGCGCCCGGCGCCCCGCTCTTGCTCGGCCTGACGAACGGTGTGATGAGAATCTGATGGCTGAACAGCATCGTGGCTGAGAAGCCACAAAACTGATAAGGAGGCATAACAATGGTGTGGAGACCCGGTATCTGGGAGTTGGTGATCATCCTGGTGATCGTACTGCTGATCTTTGGCGTGGGCCGGTTGAGTAAACTGGGCAAGGACCTGGGAGAGGGTATCACCGAGTTCCGGCGCGGCCTCAGCCGTGGTCAGCAACAAGGCGAGGAAAAGCAAGACACGGGAAGCGGTCAGGCACAGGGCACGGGGGGTGAACAGGCCCAGTAATCCGGCCTGTTGCCCAGCCTATCGAGAACACAGATTCACCTAAACTGGAGCCTCTACCGGACTGTAGCGGCACGTATGCGCGTACCTCTGGCCAGGCGTGAATCACGAATCACACGAATCTTTCCTGAAATAGGGCGAAACATTCGTAAGATTCGTGGATTCGTGCCATTCGTGATAGGTGTGTGCCGGGTAGTGCAGCCCCTGGCGTCTGTCCAGCATCGCGGGTGCCACGTTCCAACATTTGAAGCCGAATTGAGCGGAGTACAAGAGCGGTGAACTTTTTGAACAACCTTGGCCCCTGGGAATTAGTGGTCATCGTGGTCATGGCCATTCTGCTGGTCGGCCCCAAGCGTGTGCTCCAGATCATCCAGAGCATCCGGGAGTTCGCCGGCAAACTCCGTCAGATGTCCAGCGAGTTCACCTCTCTGCTCCAGGCGGAGGTGCGGGAAGTCCAGGAAATGGATCGCGAAGTCAAAGGGGTTGAGCGCGAGACCGGCAAGGACCTGAAGACGACAGTCCAGGAGATCCTGAATCCCTTCGCCGCCGTTCAGAGCGAGTTGCAGGCCGCCGCGCAGGAGACGCGCCAGGCCCTGGAGAGAGCCGTTCAGGAAGAACTCGGGCCGATCGGTGGTTTGCAGCCGCCCGCAGGGGCGATCGGCCCAGCGCCGAGCGCCGCTCCAGAAGATACCGGCCCGGCCATCGGCGGCATCCAGCCCGCGCCCCAGCAGAAACCCGCGAACGCCCCATCCACGGAGGAAAAGGCGGGATGAAACAGCGGACCCAGAAGCGCCAGGCGGAGATGACGATCCTCGAGCACCTGGACGAACTGCGTCAGCGCCTCATGAAGGCGATCATCGCGCTGCTCGTCGGCGTCATCATCGGCACGTTCGTCACCAGGCCTATCCTGCAGATCCTGCTGTCCCCGCTCGGCGACCTGAAGCCGCAGGCGATCAAGCCCACCGAGACGATCTCGGTTTACTTCCAGATCTCGATCATCACCGGGCTGGTGCTGGCGATGCCATTCATTATGTACCAGGTTTTTCAGTATGCAGCGCCGGGCCTCGAGCCGCACGAAAAACGCTACATCATCATCGGCGCGCCGGCGGCGTCGGTCTCATTCGCTGCCGGCGTCCTTTTCGCCGCCACGGTGCTCCTCCGCAACACGATCCCGTTCCTGACCAACATCCTATCAGACATCATCGAACAAAAGCCCACGATCGAGAACTATATCAACTTTGTGGGCAGTGTGCTCCTGTGGGTCGGTGTCGTCTTCGAGACGCCGCTGGTGATGTATATCCTGGCCAAACTGGGCGTCGTCAGTTACAAAGGCTACATCAGAGTGTGGCGCGTCGTCTTCATCGGCGCGGCAATAGGCGCGGCGCTCATCACACCTACCATTGATCCCATCAACATGATGCTGGTGATGGGGCCATTCTTGCTACTATATGGGCTGGGCATCTTTTTGGCCTGGCTTGCACGCCCAAAGACTGCAGAATAACTATTCCACCTGACAGCGAGGACTTGAATGGCAGAAGCAGTTGCATGGCATAGCCGAAGCATCGAAAGCGTGGCCGAAGCGTTCGGCGTGGACCTGAAAACCGGCCTCGGTGACGAACAGGTCAAGAGCCGCCAGACGCAACACGGCCCCAATGAATTGGTCGAACAACCCCGTCCTGGATTCTTCAGCATGCTGCTCGACCAGTTCAAGAACTTTGTCGTCCTGCTGCTGATCGTTGCCGCCGTGATCTCGCTCTTGCTGGGCGAATGGATTGACGCCAGCGCCATCATGGCCATTGTCATCCTCAACGCCATCCTGGGCGTGGTTCAGCAGAGCAAGGCCGAAGAGGCGCTCGCTGCGCTCAAAAAGATGGCTGCCCCTGAAGCCCACGTGTTACGCGACGGGCACCGCATCACCATCCCGGCGCGCGAACTCGTCCCCGGCGATATCGTCTTCCTCGAAGCCGGCAATTTCGTCCCCGCGGACGTGCGCCTGGTCGAAAGTGTCAACCTGCGCATTGACGAGGCCTCGCTCACGGGAGAATCCGTGCCGGTGGAAAAGCGCGCCGCCATCGAACTGCCCGAGGAGATTCCGATAGGTGACCGCGTCAACAGTGCATTCATGGGCACCACCGTCACCTACGGGCGCGGCACCGGCATCGTTACCGCCATCGGCATGCAGACGCAGATCGGCCAGATCGCCGAGATGCTCCAGTCCTACGAGGAAGAAGAGACGCCGCTCCAGAGACGCCTCGACCAACTGGGCAAGTGGCTGGGCATCGGTTGCCTCGTCATCTGCGGTCTGGTTTTCATCGAATCCGTCGTCCAGGATATCAACCTGCGCCTGATCATCGAGCAAGGTTTCCTGGGGTATTTGACGCAGACCCAGCAGCAATTGGTTGATTTGTTCCTGATCGCGGTCAGCCTGGCGATCGCCGCGGTTCCCGAAGGATTGCCTGCTGTCGTCACGATCTGTCTGGCGATCGGCATGCGTGAAATGGTGCGCCGCCACGCGCTGATCCGCCGCCTGCACGCGGTCGAAACACTCGGCTCGGCCACCGTCATCTGCTCCGACAAGACCGGCACGCTGACGCAGAACGAGATGATGACGGTGCGCCTCTACGTAGCGAACCTGCGGCTCGACGTGACCGGTGAGGGTTATCAGCCTGTTGGCTCATTCCATCACTACGGCGAGCCGGCCGATCCGCGCGAAAACTCCGAGATGATGGAACTGCTCAAGGGCGCGATGCTCTGTTCCGACGCGCGGCTAGAGCCGGTGACATCCGAAGATGGCAGAACGAAGTACCGCATGGTCGGCGATCCGACCGAAGGGGCGATGGTGGTCACGGCGGCGAAAGCGGGCTTGTGGCGCGAGGAACTGGAGGCGCAATACCCCCGCGTGGCCGAGGTTCCCTTCGACAGCGACCGCAAACGGATGAGCACGATCCACCAGGCCGACGATGGCCGTTACATTGCCTACGTCAAAGGCGCCCCCGACGTGGTGCTGGAACTGTGCCACACGATCCTCGAGGACGGCAAAGACGTGCCGATCACCGAGGCGCGTCGCCAACACATCATCAACACCATCCACGAACTGGGGCGCGGCGGGTTGCGCGTGTTGGGCGTGGCTTACCGTAATCTGGATCGGGTGCCCTCAAATCCAACCGCCGAGGAGATCGAGCAGCACCTTTCCCTGATCGGTCTGGTCGCGATGATTGATCCGGCGCGGCCCGAGGTCAAGCCCGCCATTGAGGAGGCGCGGCAGGCGGGTATCCGCACGGTGATGATCACCGGCGACTATCCCGAAACGGCGCGCACCATCGCCACCGAGATTGGCCTGATCCAGGGTGACGGACACGTCGTCAGCGGCGCAGAGATTGACGCCATGTCCGACGACAAACTGCGAGAGATCATCGAGGATGTGGACGCGTTCGCCCGCGTCTCGCCGCAGCACAAGGTGCGCATCGTCGAGGCGCTCAAGGCGCGTGGGCACATCGCAGCGATGACCGGCGATGGCGTCAACGACGCTCCGGCGCTCAAGCGCGCGGACATCGGCGTGGCGATGGGCATCACCGGCACCGACGTTGCCAAGGGCGCTGCGGATATGGTGCTCACCGACGACAACTATGCCTCTATCGTGTCTGCCATCGCGCAGGGGCGTATCATCTACTCCAACATCCGCAAGTTCGTGTTCTATCTGCTCTCCTGCAATATGGCGGAGATTTGCACCATCTTCCTGGGCACGATGTTCAGCCCAGCCTCGCCGCTGGCAGCGATCCAACTGTTGTGGGTGAACCTGCTCACCGATGGCGCCCCCGCACTGGCGCTGGGAATGGAGAAGGGCGATCCTGACATCATGCAGCAAAAGCCGCGCCCGGTCAACGAGCCGATCATCAACCGTCCTATGATCGCCGGCATCGTCGTGCAGACTATCGCCATCACATCCGCAGTACTCTTGGCTTACTTTATCGGGCTGGCGAAGTGGGGGGTAGATATAGCACGGACAATGGCCTTTGTCACGCTCTCGGTCTCCGAGTTGGCCCGCGCCTACACGGCCCGCTCCGAACGTGTCCCGTTCGTCAAATTGGGCGTCTGGAGCAACAAGTACATGCAGTACGCCGTCGTGCTTTCTCTCATCCTGCTGCTCAGCGTCGTATACATCCCGTTCCTTCAACCATTCTTCAAGACCGTGCCGCTGGGTCTGGTGCAATGGGAGGTCATCCTGCCATTGATTTTCGTACCGGCCATCGTCGCCGAACTCACCAAGGTCATCACGGCGCTCATCCGCCGCCGCGAAGCCTTGAAGGCGTAGCCGATTTCTGGTTCTGGAGAGGGAATGGTTCAGATTTCCACGGTGCAATAGCCCGGCGGGCACAGCTGAATAGAGATCCGAGAACTATCCAGAGGAGGCCGAATATGTGGAAAGAGTTCAAAGAGTTCATCATGCGCGGGAACGTGATAGACCTGGCTGTCGGTATCATCATCGGCGCGGCGTTTGGCAAGATCGTCACCTCGCTCGTCAACGACATCATCATGCCGCCCATCGGGTTATTACTGGGTAAAGTGGACTTTAGCAATCTCTTCATCAACCTATCCGGGCAGCCCTACGCCACGCTGGCGGCGGCAAAAGAGGCCGGCGCCGCTACCATTAACTATGGCGCGTTCATCAATACCGTAATTGACTTTCTCATCGTGGCCCTTGCCATATTCCTGGTCGTGCGTGTGGTGAATCGTTTGCGGCGCAAGCCGGAGGCCGCGCCCACGACGAAAGAGTGCCCGTATTGCTGCACCGCGATCCCCATCCAGGCCACGCGCTGCCCGCATTGCACGTCGCAATTGACAGCGTAGACAGTACGTCACAGTCGGCGTAAAACGTAATCGTAAAACGTAATGCGTAACACGTAAAGGCGCGGGAGGACTGGAGCCCCCCGCGCCTGCCTTTGTGCGCCAGTGTGCCTGCTCAAAAGTTGCGCAACACGAGCGGGAGGAAAATCCTGCGAGGAACGCTGTTGACTACAACGATGGTTTCCCCCGCTGCACCCTCCAAGGTCGAGACCCGCACCGTGTTAGTCAGCGGACCCACATAGCCGGTTTCGACTGTGATGACGATCGTTTGTACCCAAACCCCGCCAGGAGCAGTGACGCTCGGTGTCCAGGTGAGAATGCCGCCGGGCATCACATGTTCGGGCAGCGTGTCGGTGATAATGGCGTGTAAATCTACATTCCCGGTATTGGTAACATGGATAGTGTAGGTCAGCCGCGCTCCTACCTGCACCGAGTCGGGTTCAGCCGACTTGCTTACCCCTAACGAGGGTGTAACCTGGGCAATCGAGGTCACGGTATATATGCCAGTGGCCCCTTCTTGCGTCGTGACCTGCACCACATTAGTCAGCGACCCGGCGTACCCCATCTCGACAGTGACAGGGATCATCTGCACCCAGACACCCTTCGGTGCAGGGATGGTCGCCACCCAGGTGAGTACGCCAGCGGGCGTAACATGTGCGGGCAGCACATCGGTGATGACAGCGTGCAAATCTACATTGCCGGTGTTGGTAATGCAGATGGTATAATTGAGCCGCGCCCCAGCCCGCACCGGATTGGGATCGGCCTGCTTGGAAACTTCCATAGCGACCGAAAATTCGTCTGCCCCGATATCGTAACCAGTCCCCACAGGTCGTGGTTCGCCGTCTATGTCAGTCTCTATCCCTGCGTGCACCCCCCGGTCCCGCGCCGCCGAGCCGGCCGTCAGGTGATAGCCGTCAACGGCGAAAGCCGGATCGCCTGTGTATTGATTCTGTATCATCACGACAGCAGTGACGCCTTGCGAGACCGTGATGGGCGTCTCAGGGTCCCAGAGAATGCCATTCACCGTGACGGTGTTGCCGCTGGTGACGCTGATGCCCACCGTGTGACTTGCAAGAATTGTGTTAGTTACGGCTACGATACTGTAGCCTGAATCACTACTCTGCACCTCAACCCCAACGCCATCCCTCCAAACGTTACGCGCGATGGTCGTATGAATCAAGTGCAAATGAACCGCAGACACACTCAGACCGCCGGCGTTGTTGGCTACTATGGCATTGACGAACTGACAGGTTGCCTCACTTGCTTCTACCCCGCGACCCACATTGAAGGCAATAACGTCGTTAGCAAACACGATCGGGCCGGTGGCTTGGTGCACAGACACTCCGCCGGCGCCATCTGAGGCCGTATTATTGATAATCTCGTTGTCTTGGAATCTCATCTTGCCCCATTCTGCAGACACACCTCCCCCAGCATCAGATTGGTTATTGGCTATCGTATTGCCGATAAGGGATGCCTCCTTCTCCCCCTCTATGTCCATGTTGTGTACATATATTCCACCACCGTTTACCCCGGCAACATTGTGCATTACCAAGTTGCCACTAAGCATAGGACTACTTTTACTTATGATTGCCACCCCGCCGCCTTGTCGGGAGGCTGTGTTGCTGTATATGCCATTATGGTTGAGCACGGCAGCACTTCTGCTGATAAACACCCCACCCCCGCTATCTGCCGTGTTGCTGAATATCTCATTGCCGCTGATCACAGCCGTAGCCGTTAAAACATATATCCCACCTCCACTATTGTTCCACCAGCCTCCTAGTCCATCCGCGTTTCCTCCGGTAATGCGCAGTCCCTCAATCATGGGGCTGATGTTGCCCACGATAAAGAGTACCCGCCCCTGCTCCCGCGCGTCCAGCGTCGTAGGCTGGGTGAGAGGGTATGGTATGCTCCAGTTGGTCGTGGTATAGCCGCCCTGGATGGTGATGGTCTTGCTGATGTAAACCACCTGAGTAATCGGCCGGACATTCGGGTTTGGCGAATAATAGTCATCCGGAGCCAAACGGGCACTTATATCCGCATACACTCCTTCCGCCACCTTGATCACATCCCCATCGTTGGCCGCATCCACCGCCGCCTGGACGCTCGTGTAATCACACCCCCCATCCAGGCACACGGTGATGATGTTGCCCGCTGCCGCCGGGGAATGGGGTGAGGCGGCTCCTGCCGCTACCTCCCCGCCCTTCGCCAGCCAGAGCAGAGCCGCCACCAATCCCAACCCCAGCGTCAGCGCGAGGCCGAAATGGATGGTCAAGCGTTTCATCGTCACATCCTCCTTCATTGTAAGGTCTCTTCGGGGAGAACAGCCTTCCCACAACATAGAACACCGCACCTGCCGCAACGTTGCGGGCGTTACCCCCACCGGCAACTTGTAGTATAATCCTCTCCGATGAAAACACCAGCACTACAGAGATCGCACAAGTTCCCCCGCGCCGGCGGCATCCTGCTGCATCCTACTGCGCTCCCAGGCCCCTTCGGCATCGGCGACCTGGGCGATGAGGCGTACCGCTTCGTGGACTTTTTGGCCGCCGCCGGCCAAACCTACTGGCAGGTGTTGCCGCTAAACCCCGCCGACTCTACATACTCTCCCTACGCCGGCTTCTCCGCATTCGCCGGCAGCCCGCTGCTCATCAGCCCGCAGAAACTCGTGGAGGCCGGCCATCTCGCGCTGGATGATCTGCCCTCCCTTCCTGCGAGCGGGGAAGAGGGCTTGGACCGCGTGGACTTTGAAACGGCGATCCCGTACAAGACGGCGCTGCTCGACCGCGCCTTCGCCAACTTTTGCGACCACGCTCCGGCGGAGCAGCGGGCGGCATTCGAGCGCTTTTGCAATGAGCACGCTTCCTGGCTGGACGATTTCGCACTCTTCACCGCCCTCAAGGAAGCACACGATGGGCAGGCCTGGTACGATTGGGAACCGGGGCTTGTCAGGCGCCGACCTGCCACGCTGACCCGTTGGCGCGGGCGACTGACACGCGAAATCGAATGCCACAAGTACCGCCAGTGGCAGTTCTTCGAGCAGTGGTTGGCGCTCAGGCAGCACGCCAACGCGCGCGGCATTCGCATCATCGGCGACATCCCTATCTTCGTGGCGATGGACAGCGCCGACGTGTGGGCCAAACCGCACCTGTTCCAATTCGACGCACATCTGCGCCCCACGGTCGTCTCCGGCGTGCCGCCCGATTACTTTAGCCCAACCGGCCAACTGTGGGGCCACCCGCTCTACCGCTGGGACGAGATGGCCGAGGAGGGCTATGCCTGGTGGCTCGCCCGCTTTCGCCTGACCTTCACCCTGGCCGACGTGGTGCGGGTGGATCACTTTCGCGGCTTTTACAACTACTGGGAGGTGCCGGCGGACGAGGAGACGGCGCTCAACGGGCGCTGGGTGCCCGGACCAGGAGCGGCATTCTTCCGCACCGTCACCGATGCGCTCGGCGACCTTGCCATCATCGCCGAAGACCTGGGCGAAATTGACAAAGAGGCTCGCGCGGCCATCTCCGCGCTGCAGGCCGAGTTCGACTACCCGGGGATGAAAGTGCTCCAGTTCGCATTTGGCGACCAGGCCGATAACGAGCACTTGCCGCACAACTTTGTCCACAACTGTGTGGTCTACACCGGCACGCACGACAACGATACGGTCGCGGGCTGGTACCGGACTGCACCGGAGCACGTACGCGATCACGTGCGCCGCTACCTGGCCTGCGATGGCAGCGACATCGCCTGGGACATGATCCGCCTGGCCTGGTCGTCGGTCGCCCACACCGCCATCACCACGGCGCAGGACCTCCTGAGCCTGGGAAGCGAAGCGCGCTTCAATCTACCCGGCAGCATCGGCGGGGCGAACTGGCGTTGGCGGCTGTTGCCCGGCGCGCTGAATGAGGGGAGTGCGGCACGGCTGGCGGACATGACCGCGCTCTATGGACGCAACTTGAAATAGCCACGCTGCAGTATTGCCCGCGAAAGACTATCACAGCTGCGGGATTCTGTCAGCGCGTGGGGCGGGAATTACCCCGCCCCTCATTGATGTTGCAGGATTATGCCGCTGAGGGTATAATGCAAGTGAAGCAGAATTCGTTCGCCTGCTACAACCGACTCGACGCACGCGAGGCGGGCGTGGCAAACGCCCGCTTCTGACTGTGAGTAGGAGAATGGACTGGATTACCGTCATCTTCTGGCTGGTCGGCACGCTGATTGCCCTCGTGGGGCCTATCCTCCTGGTCCACGAACTCGGCCACTATATCCTCGCCAAATTGGCCGGGGTGCGGGTCGAAGAGTTCGGTGTCGGCATGCCGCCGCGTATGCTCAGGCTATGGCGCGGCAAGGGCTATCTCGAGATCAACGGGGGGCGAGTGACGATCCCCGCGAATTTCCGAGTGACGCCGCGGGCGAAAGTAGGCGCTCAGGTGGACGCCATCGTACAGCGGCGGGAGAACGGCTCTTATGTCCTGCGCCGTTTGAGGATGATTGATGCAGACGAAGAAAGGCCCGTCATGGACGACGACTTGCACCTGCGCGGCGCGCTGACCGCCCTGGAGCCCGGAACGCTCTACAGCCTCAACTGGCTGCCGATGGGCGCGTTCGTAAAGATGACCGGCGAAGAGGACCCCTCCGATCCGCGCAGTCTGGCCGCGCAGCCCAAGCGCTGGCGTATCGCCGTGCTGGCGGCAGGCTCTCTATGCAACATCGTCGCCTGTCTCGTGCTGCTCGTCGCCGCCTACACTGCCGGCTTCCCCGAGCGGTGGCTGGTCAAGATCGGCGGCGTGGAGCCAGCAAGCGCGGCGGCAGCCGCCGGATTGCTCCCCGGCGACATCGTCCTGAGCGCCGATGATGTCACCATCGCCGGCGAGACACTGTACCGGGGCATGGAACAACTGCGCAGCGTCATCCGCGCCGCACCCGGGCAGTCCATCGAAATCACCGTCCTGCGCGAGAATGAGACCAGGACCCTGACGGCGGTCCCGCGTCACGACGCCGAGGGCTACGGCTTCCTGGGGATCGTGATGGCGCCGTGGCCCGACCGGAGCGCGGTGTATCACTATTCGTTTCCAGAAGCGTTGCGCGCCAGCGGCAGAGATTTCGCCAGTGTGATCGAGGCGCTCGCACGACTCCCAGGCCGCCTGCTGCAAGGCAATATCACACCGCAGGAAGCACGTCCGGCCAGCATCGTCGGCATCAGTCAGGTCCTGGCTTTCTCGCTCCAGCAGAGCGTCGAATGGCGCCTGGCCTTCTTCGCGCTGCACGATATGGCGTTCATCAGCCTGGCGCTGGGGCTGGGGAATCTGTTGCCGCTGCCGGCACTCGATGGCGGGCGTATCCTCTTCGTGCTGATCGAGGCCGTGCGTCGCCGTCGCATCTCGCCCCAGCGCGAAGGGCTGGTGCACTTTGTGGGATTGGCGATCCTGATCGGCCTGATGGTATTGGTGATGATCCAGGACATCGTCCATCCGATTATCCCATGGTCGTGGTTGAAGTGAGATGAGACGCCCGCTCCAAGTTATGCTGGACGATCTGCGTGAAAGCGCCGTGATGCCACCTCAGGCATCCCTCTATCTCCTCTCGAATCTGGACGCCGCAGACGCGGCGCGTGTGCGCCCGATATGGCTGGGCCTGCCGGTCGAGTTGCGGCGGCAGATGATCTCCCGGCTGGTAGAACTGGCCGAGGCGGATTTCGAAGTCAACTTTGGCGCACTCTTCCGCATGGGGCTGGAAGACGAGGACGCCCAGGTACGCGCGGCGTCGGTCGAAGGGCTATGGGAGGACGAGGACGTACGCCTGGTACCGCTCCTGGCCGCACGGCTGCGAGAAGACGAGGACGCAGGCGTGCGGGCTGCCGCAGCCGCATCGCTGGGCCGCTTTATCCTGCTGGGTGAACTTGAAAAGATCCGTCCAGGCCCACAGAACGCGGCCTACGAGGCGCTGCTGGCCGCATACCAGGACCTGGAGGAATTCCTGGAAGTACGACGGCGCGCGCTCGAGTCGCTGGCCTACGTCGGGAATGAGACGGTGGCCGAGTTGATCCGCCAGGCCTACGCCGCGCCGGAGGAAAAGATGCGCGTCAGCGCCGTCTTTGCGATGGGACGCAGCGCCGATACGCGCTGGGCCACCCAGGTGCGCCAGGAACTCTTCAGCCCCAACCCCGAACTGCGCTACGAGGCAGCCCGCGCCTGCGGCGAACTGCAATTGACCGAAGCCGTGCCCGAACTCGAAGAACTGGCCGAGGACGCCGACCCGGAAGTGCAAGAGGCCGCTTTGTGGGCCCTGGGGCAGATCGGCGGCGACAGGGCGCGCAAGATTCTGGAAAGATACTGCCTCGAGGGAGACGAAGCTGCTCAGGCCGCCGCCGAAGCGGCCCTCGACGAGCTCGAGTTCCTGCACGGCGACCTGGACGACTTTTTCACCAGACTGCTGAAAGACTCCGACTGGTAATGGCGAATAGGCGAATGGCAATTGGATCACTCCTGGTTCTGAGCCTGCTGCTCGTGCCTTCCCACGTCGCCGCTGCCGGCATCACCGTAATCGAGAGCCAGGCCAGTTACAGTTTCGCCCAGCAGGTAACCTTCACCCTACGGGCCACGTCAGATGCCCCCATCACACAAGTCTATCTCTTCTACCAGGCTACCGGCAACGAACGGACCCAATCCGTGAATGTTGCCATCGAGCAGGCCGGCGAAGAGATCGTGGCGACCCACTTGCACGACCTGCGCCTCTTTCCTCTGCCGCCGTTCGCCACCGTCACGTTCTGGTGGCAGATCGAAGATAGCGCTGGCCGTCGTCTGGCAACCGACCCGCAGCAGTTCGAGTACAGCGACAACCGTTTCCGCTGGGAACAACTCGGCGACGGCACTCTCACCGTTCACTGGATCACGGGGCAGGGCAATCCGGCGTTCGGCCAGGCGGCGCTCGACATCGCCCGCAGCAGCGTCGAGGAGATCAACGCCGAACTGCGCGCTCCCTTGCCGGCAATCCGCATCTACATCTACGACACCCAGAACGACCTCAGCGCAGCAATGATGCTGGCAGGACGCGAATGGATCAGCGGCCAGGCGCATCCCGAATTGGGCGTGATCGTCGTCGCGATCCCATCCGCAGAGGGCTATACCTCGCGCATGATGCGCGATATCCCGCACGAGATCACTCACCTGCTGGTCTATCAGGCCGTCACGCCAGCCGGCTACCGCTACGTCCCGGAATGGCTGGACGAAGGGCTGGCCACGGCCAACGAACGGACGCCGAACCCCGACTATGCCACGATCCTCGAGGAAGCGCGTGTAGCGGGACGGCTGCTCCCTCTGGAGAGCCTGTGCGTCCCGTTCCCGCCCGACGCGCAGACCGCGCGTCTGGCCTACGCCGAGAGTGGTAGCGTGGTCGAATTCATCCGCCGGCGCTACGGCGCCCCGGAAATCCGCGCACTGCTGGCCGCCTACGCCGAAGGGGCCAGTTGCACGGCAGGGGTGCAGAAGGCCCTGGGCATCAGCTTCAACCGCCTGGAAACCGAATGGCTTGCCAGCCTGACGCCCAAGGCTCCATGGCAGGCCTGGGTGGAGCAGATCGGCGTGTGGGTAGGACTATGGCTGTTGGGGCTGCTCCTGGCCGTGCCGATGATCGGCCGGCTGCGGCAGCGCCGGTAGTGGTGCGGAACCGGTGCCTCAGGGTGGAACGACACTGTGGCTAACATTATTACCTTCGACCTGGAGACCCAGTACACCGCCGACGAAGTGGGCGGCTGGGAGCACATCCGCCGTATGCGCCTGGCCGTGGCCGTGATCTACGATGCCGCCACAGGAACATACCGTGACTACACCGAGCAAGACGTGAGCCGCCTGCTCGCCGACCTGCGCCGGGCAGACCTGGTGGTCGGTTACAACCTGCTGCGCTTCGATTACGAGGTCTTGCGCGCGTACACGGACGATAATCTGCTGAGCCTGCCCACGATAGATATGCTTGCGGACCTATACCGCGCCCTGGGCTGGCGGCCCAAGTTGGGCGACCTGGCCGCCGCCACGCTGGGCGAGACGAAGACGGGCAATGGACTGGATGCTGTACGCTGGTTTCGCCAGGGCCAACTGGACAAAGTCATCGCCTATTGCCGCCAGGACGTTCAGGTGACGTGGAGGCTATACGAGTTCGGCCACCGCAACGGCTACGTTCAGTACCGCGACCGCAACTGGCGCGTGCAAAGGGTGCCGGTGCGATGGTAGGCGCCACTCCATCGCGTGCATTGGACTTGTAGGAAGTTAAGATGAGCGCTGAAAATAAGCCCGGCAGGGCTTTCATTTGGCTCAGCCGTGTGCTTTGAGCACACGGCGGCGCTCAATCAACGTTCGCTCCCCAAGATTTACTTGCGCCCATTCCTGCTGGCCTGGTCTGAGTTTGAATACAAGTACGCCGTATTGAAATGAACGTCGTCGAACCCGGCTACCTGGCACTATTCCGTTCCGGCGAACTGAAGCGCCGTGTGCAGGCCGCCTACGAGCGGCTGCACGCCTGCAACTTCTGCGGGCGCGAGTGCCGCGTGGACCGCTATGAGCGCACCGGCGCCTGCAAGACCGGCGTGCGCCCTCTCGTTGCCAGTTATCACCCGCACCTGGGGGAAGAAGACCCGCTACGTGGCTGGCGTGGCTCTGGCACCATCTTTTTCGCCTGGTGCAACCTGAACTGCCAGTTCTGCCAGAACTATGATATCAGCCAACTGGGGCACGGCGACGAGGTCAAGCCGGAAGAACTGGCCGAGATGATGCTCGCATTGCAGGAACACGGCTGCCACAACATCAACCTGGTATCGCCCACCCACGTCGTGGCGCCGATACTGGCGGCTGTCCTGATCGCGGCTCAGGCAGGCCTACAATTGCCGCTGGTCTGGAACAGTGGCGGCTACGATTCCCTGGCAGCGCTGGAATTGCTCGACGGTGTGGTGGACATCTATATGCCGGATATGAAGTACGCAGATGAAGAGATCGCCTACAAATATTCCGGCATCAGGAACTATCCACAGGTCAACCAGGCTGCCGTCAAGGAGATGCATCGGCAGGTAGGCGATCTGATACTGGACGATAAAGGTATCGCACTGCGGGGCTTGCTTGTGCGTCACCTGGTGTTGCCCGAGGGATTGGCCGGGACGCCGGCCATCGCCCGTTTCTTGGCGGAAGAGGTCTCACGCGATACCTATCTCAACCTGATGGATCAGTACCGCCCGTGTTACAAGGCCCACAGCCTGCCGCCGCTCGACCGTCCGATCACACAGGCGGAATATGAGCAGGCCGTGCGCCAGGCCCGCGAGGCCGGCCTGCATCGCTTCGACAAACGAGAGCCCTGCTTCCTCAGGGTCTTGTTGGGGGTGTGATATGGGAGAAGAGAAACCCAGGCCAGAAGCACGCCTGCACGCCATTGTGCACGGCGAGGTGCAGGGGGTCAACTTCCGCTACTACACCGTCAACGTGGCCCAGCGGTTGGGGTTGACCGGCTGGGTTGCCAATCGCTGGGACGGCAGCGTAGAGACCATCGCAGAAGGAAGCCGTCAGGCGCTGGATCAATTCAAGGCTTTCCTGCACCGTGGTTCTCCATCGGCGTTCGTGGAGCGGGTGGACATCGAGTGGGAAACGCCCACCGGCGAATTCGATCGTTTTCGGGTGCGGTATCTATGAGAAGCAATCCCGAACGGCTAGCGTGGACTGTCTTGATCCTCTCGTTCTTCGCCTGTGTCAGCCTGGCGATCGGCACCCCCCTGGGCATCCGTTACTATATCCTGCATGCCCGCGTGCCGCATAGCGTGACACTTGAGGTGCAACAGGGCCCATTGCGTGCGAGGCTGAGCGGGCGCGGCGAGTTCGTCTCTATCTCTGAAACGCGCGACGATATTCGAGAGCGCACGATCGTTGCCACGGACTCGACCCTGGGCAGGCTTGTGATGCACGCCCCGCGAGTGAATGGGCCGATTGTTGCCTCTGTCCAACTCTACAACAATACCGAGGTCGTCCTCTCCTCGGCGCGCTCGCCGCGTTATCCAGCCAGCCGCGTGTTCCATCAAATCACGCTGGACCTCAAAGCAGGGCTGGTGCGCATCAGGGTCTTTGACGAGGCAAGCAGGCCCACAGTCGTCATCGTGCGGACGCCTCACGGAGTCGCTACACTTCCGGCTGGTAACTATGGAATCAAAGTCAACCCGAATCAGACAGACGTTACGGCATACACCGGGCAGGCCGATTTGAGCAAAGGGGAGTGGGCCACGCGACTCCAACCCGCCGAACAACCCGAGCATGCCATAATGGACAATGAGCGCATCGTCGGTCCGGTGCTCCTTACCTCCAACCTGATCGCCAATGGTGACTTGGCAAGCCCATTAGAGGGAACCTGGAATATGTACAACCAGGTTGACAATCCAGACGAGCCTGAGGGGAGCGTGCAAACTGCTCTGATAGAGGGCATTCCTGCTGCTGTCTTTACCCGGCGCGGTGCCAACCATGCCGAAACCGGCACCACACAGACGCTCAATGCTGACATCAGCGGCCTTCGGTCTCTATACCTGCACCTCCTGTTGCGCGTCGAGGAGCAAGACGTGCCGGTATGCGGCTCGTTGGGCAGCGAGTGCCCGGTGATGGTGCGTCTGGAATACGTGGACGCCAACGGTGCAGACCAGGAATGGTTGCAGGGTTTCTATGCGTTACCGGACCCGAACACACCGGGTAACCCGACGGTATGTGTCACGTGCAGCACCCGCAGGGAGCACATTCGTGTCCCGTGGAATACCTGGTACGCCCACCTTTCGTCCAACCTGATTCCAGAGTTGTCCCAGAATGGCCAGGGCCCCCGCTTGATCAAGTCCATTGCCATCTATGCCTCTGGGCATACGTACAGGGCTGCCGTCGCCGAAATCGAGTTGATCGGGCAGTAACCCCCTAACCCTCCCCCTACACCCCCTCCCTTCCGCCCGCAACGCGGGGGGAAAGGGGAGGGGCGGGGTGGGGAAAGGGGGGCAAGACTCACCGCACCTCCACCGGGCGCAATAGCAGCCGGTCGGCGACCATCTCGCCATCCTGGTAGATCGGCAGCCGTTCGCCGGTCGGCTGGTGATAGACGCCGATCTCCAACTGGCACTCGCCTGGCGGCGTCCCTGGCTTTACCTGCAACGGGAAGTAACCCAGCAGCACTTCGCCGCCGGATTCCCACCAGAAACTGGTCGGATAGGCATTGCGGTCATACTCCCCCACAATATGCCCCTGGGCGTCCAACAGATGCGCGAAGATGGAATAGTGGCGCTCCGGCTTGCGTAACAGCCGCCAGTACAGCACCACTTTCAGCGTCTCCCCCGCTCCCACCGTCTCGGCGCTGCGGTCGTGGCCGATGAACTCTATCACGTTGCCAAAATTGACCGGCAGGTCAATGGGGTGGCGTAAGCGATCAGGGTCGCCCGGCTTAAAAGACACCTCCCACGACCAGATCGCCGGTGATTGATCGGATGGCTGCGGATACAGACCGCCATCCCAGCGGTACACCTCAAAAACGGGGCGGCCGAAGCGATCGAGGCCGGTCTCGACGCACCGTAGGTCCGGGACGCGGCTCAAGAGCGTCGGTTGCGGCGGATTCTCCAGCAGCATCACGTACGTGGCCGTTTCGCCGGGTGGCGGTAGGGGCAGGCTCTGTTGGGCGTTGAACCAATGGATGCCGTCGTACCTTTGGGGGGCCAGGAATGCCAGAGTGGGGTGTTCGGCATACTCGCTGGAGAGGTACAGTTCCCCCAACGGCCCCCGTTGCTTGAGGTAATCGGCCACGTAGACCATCGCCACGCGCCGGTCGTCGTCGTTGCGCGGAGCAGTGTGCCAGACGGTGAAATAATCGCGGTACGTCCGCACGGCCAGCCAGATGAAAAGCAACGTCACGGCACTGCACCACAGGGCATGCCGCCGCGCTTTCGATCGTGCGACAGGGGGCACAGAATGCGGGAGGCAAGACGCAAGATGCCAGGTGTAGGACAACGTCAGCGCCGGAAAAACGTAGAGTGCGGGTAGAATCCCGATGGCCCGCTGATAGTAGGGCAACCCTTCCGCAGAAAGCACCATCGGCACGAGCATGACGAGGAGCCACAGCAAGAGTGCAGCGTAAGCCACACGGCGCAATCCCTTCTCGCGCACGGCGAGCCACAGGCATAGGAGCAGTCCCCCGTAGAAAAGGGCGCCGTCCACTGCCCCGAACACCGGGCGGCCCGCAACGTTGAAGCGGAAGTTGGGGTCGCCCCACACCGTGAACATGCGCGCCGTCTCTTTGAGGCTCTGCCATAACCTACCCCATGGATTCCCCCCTGCCCACGACGGCGTAAAGACGGAAATCTGCACTGCGCGGCCATAGAAATCAATGGGGTTGCGGTAGAAATGGACGCCCAGGGGCAGGAAAACCAGAAACGCGGCCAGGGCCATCAGCGCCAGCGACTGCCAGCGGCGGAGGACAAGCGGCGGCGAGAGGAGGAGCGCCAGGAGAACGATGCCCGCGATGAGTAGGGGGAACGCACGAGCAGCTGTGTAGGTGTACTGGGTCAGGCCGAGGAAGAGGCCGGCGGCGACGAAATACCCTGGCTTCTTGCCCGACGTGGCACGCCAGCCCCGAAACAAGAGCCATAGCACGGGTAACTGCACCGACGGCTGGATCACCGCACGATAGCCGTTGCGGCTGGCGATGAGGTGCCATAACGAGACGGCCAGCAGTACGGCGGTGAGCAGCCCAACCCGGCGCCCCCACATTATTCTGCCGACCGCGTAGGTCAGGGCAACCGTCAGCGTGCCAATGAAGGCAGAAAGCAAGCGTCCGGCAAAGGCCCCTTCGCCGAACAGCGCGAAAGCAGCGGCCTCCAGATAGACGTAAAGCGGTTCGCGGCCCGTGAACGCGGAGAAGAACACGGGACAGCACTTGCCTGCCAACAGGTCACGGGCCAGCAAGCCCTTCGTCGCTTCGTCGGGATGCCAGCCAAAGGGCACGGAGGGCAGCCGGTAGACGCGCAGGAAAAAGGCCAGCAGGGCGGTGCAGAGTGGCCACCATAGGCCTCCGAGATCTCGAAGGCCTCGGAGGCCTGGCCGTGAAACGCTCACAACTGCCTCAGTTTCCGCGTCAACTCGGTCGGCGTCGCCGCTTCGATGGAGATGTACTTCACGCCAGGGTAATACCTCTCGAAAAAGGCCCGGAGGTCGTCGGGCCACCTTCCGGGGTTCACCGCAATCACTCGCCGGTTATCCAGGTCGCCGATGCCGGCGTCGTCGGCGCTGCCGCCTACGGTGTATCGTGAGCGATTCCACGTCGCGTCCAACACCGCTGTCACCCACGCAGCGTTAGCGTCGGGAGGGAGGAGCACATAGACGCGCGCGTATTGTGTGCGAGGCAGCCCGCGCGGCGGCTTTGGTGTGTAAGTATACGTGGCAGTCTTGCGGATACCGCCGACGGCGGTGAACTCGACTTGATAGATTCCGGCTTCATTCTGGGGAGGGATAGTATACGTCCACGTGTACCAGTCTACGTCACGGCCGGTCACTACCGAAATCTGCGGCACCAGTGTTCCCGAAGGTCGGCGCACCAGCAGGCTGGGATTCATCAGCACAGCCTTTGAACGCGCCTCGAACACGATCGAGCCGTCTGCGCTCATGCCAGCCGGTGTCAAGCGCACCTCCGGCACCTCCTCCGCCCCGACGACGGTCAGCTCCGCGTCGTCCCAATAAGCATCGTTGTTCTCGAACGCCCACAGCGTCCTGCTCCGCAAGAAAACTGTCAGCGTATCTCCCTGCGCCGTAGCCTCCACCGCCGGGACCTGGTGGTACTCGTTGTAGATGTGAGCTCCTTTGCCCCATATGACCGTACTGGCAAACGGGTTCGTCCCACCGGTCGGGTCTATACCGACCCAGAAGGTGAAATTGCCGATCGCGTCGTTCAATGGGTCCCTGTTCAGCGGCGGCGCCTGTCCTTCGAGGATATACACCGGCCCGCAGCCAACGCCGACCGAGCAGCGCGCGTTGCCGTAGTGCGCGTACCCCGGTACCTTGTGATTGCTCCAGGCGTGTGCCCAAGCCGTCAGGCGCAATCTCGTCCCCGGCGTGACCCGCACCTGCTGCAGAAAGCCCGCATCGTGGCCGCGATAGAAGGTGAACAGCAGGATGCCCTTACGACCGCTGTGCACGCGGTGTGGGTCGCTCTGCTGCCAGGCATCACGCACCTCGGGCTGGTCCCATGTGCCCGGCCTGTGGTGAAACCACACCACCCAGCCCGGCGGAGTAAAGATGTTCTCGATATTGGCGGTGTACGGTGCGCCCCCGTCAGGGAAAACCAGGCAGCGATGACTGCGCTCATCGTCCCAATCGGCTTCGAATCCCCCATTCTTCAGAAAGTTCTGCGGCATTCCAGTACCCCTTTCTTGAACTATGCGAAACCCAGTCCTCGCTCACGCAGGCTCACGAAGCGCTGCTGGCCAATGATCAGGTGATCCAGAACCTCGATGCCGAGCAGGTTGCCCGCCGCCACCAACTGGCGGGTCACCTCGACATCCTCGGGTGAAGGGGTCGGATCGCCCGAGGGGTGGTTATGCGCAACGATGAGCGCTGCACAGTTGCGCTTGACGGCTTCGCGGAATACCTCGCACACACGGATGTGCGAGGTGTTGAGGCTGCCCACATAGAGTGTATCCGAGCCGAGTAGCCGATTGCGCGTATCCAGATACAGTGCCCGGAAGTGTTCCTGCTCCAGATGCGCCATCTCCGCCATCAGCAGTTGCGCCACATCGGCGGGCGAGCGCACGATGAAGCGGTCTTCCGGCGACGCGAGCAACATACGGCGACCCAGTTCCAGCGCCGCCTTGAGTTGGGCGGTCTTGGCCGTCCCCAGCCCTTTCTCGGCCTGCAGTTCGGCGAAACTGGCCCGCGCCAGGCCGGGCAGGCCATTATAGCGGGCCAACAGGCGCGAGGCCAGCGCCAGGACATTTTCGCCCCCCACACCGGTACGCAAGATGATGGCCAGCAACTCTGCCGTCGAAAGTGCTCCCTCACCGGTGCGTAGCAACCGCTCGCGTGGGCGTTCCTCTGCCGGCAACTCTTTGATCTTGGGTCGGTATTCGGCCTCCATTTCGCTACCCGTTACAACTATACACCCACTTATACCAGGCTGTCAAATCTCGCCCGCAGAGCGGGTTGCTAACCTGCCTTAGAATGGTATAATATGTCCTAATCGGCTCGAACGTCAGTCCAGACCAAGGAGTGCGCTGTCAATGGAAACCATTCTGGAAAGAATTCCCACCATCATGACCATTCTGGGCACCATCTGCGGGGGAGTAACCGTCGCGCTGGTATGCGGACTGGCGATCTGGACGTTCCGCGACATCCGCGCCCGTTCGCGGGACGTCTTGGCCCAGATGCTGGCTACGCTGCTGGTGCTCGTGTTGCCGGTCATCGGGCTGGTCATATACCTGATGCTGCGTCCGCGCGAAACGTTGGCCGAAGCCTACGAACGTTCGCTGGAACAAGAGGCCCTGTTGCAGGCCATCGAGGAGCCGGAGGTCTGCCCAGGGTGCGGGCAACGGGTCAAGAGCGATTACTTACTCTGCCCCTCCTGTCACACCAGGCTCAAGCGCGCCTGCCCGCAGTGCGGCCATCCGCTGCATCTGCGCTGGGCGCTCTGCCCGTACTGCGGCACGAGTGTCACCCCCCAAGTGGTCGAGCCAGTACCTGCTACAAATGGAACGTGAAGCATAAGTTACGTCTTACGTTTCCCCCTCACCCACCACGTGTACCTTGAGCAGATTGGTCTCCCCGCCGCTGCCGAAGGGGATGCCCGCCGTAAGCACTACCGTGTCGCCTCGGGCCACTACCCCCTCCTGACGTGCCGCCTGCACCATCACGTGTACCATCTCGTCCGTGGTGTCGAACGCCTCCACCTGTACCGGTATCACACCCCACGTCAGCGCCAGGCGAAAGAGGGTGGCGCGGTTGGGCGTCACTGCGACGATGGGGATAGATGGCCGATGACGCGCCACCATGCGCGCCGTCCTCCCCGACATCGTCGCAGTGATGATCGCTTTGGCGCCCACTTCTCCGGCGATCTCGACCGCAGCCTCACTGATGGATTCCGTGATGGTCTCATCCCGAGGCTCGCCATGTAGGTAACCATGCGGCAAATGGGCCTCTGCATGAGCGCAGAGCGTCGCCATCGTCTTCGCTGCCTCTATCGGGTAGCGCCCCACTGCCGTCTCGCCGGAAAGCATCACCGCATCCGTGCCATCCAGGATGGCGTTGACCACGTCCGAGGCCTCGGCCCGCGTCGGGCGTGGGTTCTCGATCATTGTCTGTAACATCTGCGTGGCGGTGATGACCGGTTTGCCGGCGCGGTTACACGCCCGGATGATGCGCTTCTGGTGGAACGGCACCTCCTCGGCGGGCGTCTCTACCCCCAGGTCGCCGCGCGCGACCATGATGCCGTCGGATTCGGCCAGGATCTCATCGAAGGCCGATAGCGCCTCCGGTTTCTCGATCTTGGCAATGATCGGAATTTGGGCCCCGCGAATGCTCAGGAATTGGCGCAACTCGCGCACATCGGCCGGGCGGCGGACAAAGGAGAGCGCAATGTAATCCACACCCTGCTCGATGGCGAACTCGGTGTCCTCGCGGTCCTTGTCCGTCAGAGAGGAAAAGCGCAGGACCGCACCGGGCACATTGATCCCCTTGCGAGAAGAGAGCGTCCCACCGACAACCACGCGACACTTGGGACACCCCTCGCCAGCCTGCACGACGGTCAACTCCAGTTGGCCATCGTCCAGCAACACGGTTTGCCCAACCCGCAGATCGCGCAACAACTCCGGATGGGGCACGGGTATCTCGTGCGCCGTGCCCGGCGCAGGACGGGATGAGAGCGCCACGATCTCGCCCTCGTGCAGTTCGACCGCGCCGCCTGCGATCTCGCCCACGCGCAGTTTGGGGCCCTGCAGGTCGGCCATCACGGCAACCAGACGGCCTTCTTCCGCGGCAACACGCCGCAGGGCAGCAATAGATTTGGCGTGGGTGGTCTGGTCGCCGTGAGAAAAGTTGATGCGCGCCACGTCCATTCCAGCGCGGATGAGGCCGCGCATCACTTCGGGCGAACTGGAAGCCGGTCCAATCGTGCAGACGATCTTGGTGCGGGGCATTTGTGTATGAACCTCCCCTTCGCCCATTGCCTGACTTCTCGGAAGTCAGAACCCCGTTTTCTTGGAGAAAACGGGGTTCTGCGCTTTTTAGCGTCCGAGGTTAGTGAACGCTTTCATTCCTGCATACACAGCCTGCTCGCCCAACTCCTGCTCGATGCGCAGCAGTTGGTTATACTTGGCGACGCGGTCGGAGCGGCAGGGCGCACCGGTCTTGATCTGCCCGGTGTTCAGCCCCACCGACAGGTCGGCGATGGTGGCGTCCTCCGTTTCGCCGGAACGGTGCGACACCACCGCCGTCCAGCCGTGCCGGTGGGCCATCTGGATCGCCGCAATGGTCTCGGTCAGCGTGCCGATCTGGTTCAACTTGATCAGCACCGAGTTTGCGGCATCCTCCTGAATGGCGCGGGCGATGCGCTCTGTGTTGGTCACGAGCAGGTCGTCGCCGACGATCTGGATTTGCTTGCCCAAACGGGCCGTCATCAGTTTAAAGCCTTCCCAATCGTCTTCGGCCAGTCCATCCTCGATGCTGATGATGGGGTACTTTTTCACCCAGCCGGCATAGAACTCGACCATCTCCTCGCTCGTGAGCGTGCGGCCCTCTTTCTTGAGGTTGTATTTGCCGTCCTCATAGAGTTCGGATGCGGCGGGGTCGAGGGCGATGTAAATCTGTTCACCCGCCTTGTAGCCGGCCTTCTCGATGGCCGCGAGGATGACCTCGATGGCCTCCTCGTTGGTCTTGAGGCTGGGGGCAAAGCCGCCCTCGTCGCCGATGCCGGTCGAATAGCCTTTGGATTTGATCACGCCCTTGAGCGCCTGATAGACCTCGCTACCCCAGCGCAGCGCCTCGGCGAAGGTCGGCGCGCCGACGGGCATGACCATGAACTCTTGCAGGTCGGGGCCGTCTAAGGCATGCTTGCCGCCGTTGAGGATGTTCATCATCGGTACCGGGAGCACGTGAGCGTGTACCCCGCCGATGTAGCGGTAGAGCGGTAATTGGAGCGCGTTGGCCGCCGCGTGGGCCACGGCCAGGCTGACGCCCAAGATGGCGTTGGCGCCCAGTTTCTCCTTGTTGGGCGTGCCATCCAGTTCCAGCAACCGCGCGTCAATGCCGGCCTGGTCGGTGGCGTCCCAGCCGAACAACTCGTCGGCGATCACGTCGTTGACGTTGGCGACCGCCTGCTGCACACCCTTGCCGCCGTAGCGTTTCTTGTCGCCGTCGCGCAATTCCAGCGCCTCGTGGGCGCCGGTGGAGGCGCCGGAGGGGACGGCAGCCCGTCCCCAGGCGCCGCCCATCAGCATCACTTCCACCTCGACGGTGGGATTGCCCCGCGAGTCCAGGATTTCGCGGGCGATGATGGCATCAATTTCGGTTTCGATCATTGTTCCTCCTTATGTTGTTCATTATTCAGCCCAAGACGCTCGCGCACAAAGCGGCGAATACGTTCAGCCCTTGCCAGGGCATCGCGGGCATCCTCATCTTCGTAGAGCATCTCAATTCCAGGATACCGCACCTCGACCGCATACGGATTGAGTACCCGGCAATCCTCCTCCAGTTGCTCAAACGCCGTGTCTACCTGGCGACAGCCATTGAGTATCTCCAACATGTCGTGCACCTTGCGAAAGATCGCGTCATGCCACACCAGGTAACCCTTGAGGTACTTTTCAGCCCCCTGTTGTGCCAGAAAACAGATGGTCTCCGGTGGACCTGAGACATTCGCCAGCATCCACGCAGACTTGAAGTCGGTGTCTGCCTTGGCAAACCAATCGCAGGCGTTAGCCTTCTCGGGCTCGCTCATAAAGCACTTTTCCCTCCCGAACGATCTCGCGGATCAGGTAATCTCGTGCCTCCAGTTTTCGAGAGAACTCTGCTGGAGTAAACACGAGGGGGTCCAACGCCAGGTAATGGTGAGGTGAATAGACTGCCTTGTACACCTCCCGCATGCGGTCCAAAGGTCGCAATGAGGTCTCCTTGATGATCAGGAGGTCTATGTCGGAATCCGCGCCAAAGTCGCCGCGAGCGCACGACCCAAACAGAATGATCTTCTCCGGGTCGTATATCCGGCGTAGCCGGGCGACGACCCGCTCGATCTCGCGTTCATACTGCTCACGCAGTCTCTCATCCATGGTGAACTTTATCTCTGCCCAGAAACCTCACGAGATCATCCGTCGTAATATCCGCGTCCCGCATAATGCTCCTCAACACCTTGGGATGCAAGACTTTACCTGCAATAGCGCAAAAGTAACCCTGTGACGGGACGGGGTTATCATGGGCATGATCCTTGAGCGGAGGCGTCCATGAGAACCCCGAAAGAGCTGCATCCGGGTGAGCGGATCATCTACAAGCCCGAAC
>DAOUBA010000109.1:0-9247 GCA_034432855.1 Anaerolineae bacterium
TCGTCGCGTGGACGAACGACGACACCGGCCAGATCGCCTACGCCATCCTGGGCGCCGATTATACCGTCGTCGTCTCACCCACCATCCTGACCAACACCCTGAGCGCCAGCAACTGGAACGTCTCCCTGGTCGAGGACGGGGATGGGCGGGCCGTGTTCACCTGGCGCGATAGGGCGCGCATCTACTACGCGCTGGTGGATCCAAGCGGCAACGTCGTCGTCGCGCCGGTCGTCTACCGCCAGGCGCGCAATACCAGCATTGACGTCAACCGGAAGGGCTATGGCAACGGCGGCATGCCGGCCCGGCCATTGGTCAAGGTCTACCTGCCGCTGGTATTGCGCCGCTACCCATAGGGCAAGTTGACAACTTGCCCCACACTGGCAGCAAAACGGGGCGCCCTCGAACGAGGGCGCCCCGTTTGCCTGGTGTCTCACGTTCTGGTGATCAATCTTCCTTCGCCATCGTCCTCAGGAAAGCGACAAACTGTTGCACGTCGGAAACGAGGGCGCGATACGCCCCGTCGAACTCGGCCAGCAGCCCGCGCAGCGTTGGCCAGCGCAGCGTGAATCCATAGGCGTGGCGCACGCGGTGACGAAAGCCGCGAAACTCGTCGAGCAGCGAGCCCGTCTCCTCACGAATCACGGGAGGCCGAAGCGTGGGGATTCGCAGGGTCATATTGCGCAACAGGATCGCATGCCATTCACCGCCTTGCGGTAGCCCTTCGCCTAGTTCTGAGGCGATTCGCTTGAAGATGTTTTCGGCCGCGTTGTAGAAATCGTGCAACACGAGGGCTACGCCCTGCATGCCAAAGCCGTTTGGCACCGCATCGTCAAAGCGCAAGCGAGCCTCCTCGACTTGTGCTCTGATACGCTCAAGGTGCCCCAGTTCGTTTTCGATTTCCGCGATCAGCCGCTCAATCTGAACCCGCGTCACAGAGCAACTCCCCATGCTCCAAGATCATCTTGCGCATCGGCTCCCCGACCTCATCCAGGTCTACCAACTCGACCGGGATGCTGGAATACCTGCCTGCCGCTGCCCACGCTTTGAAGAACTGCTCCGGCGCGATGCCCTCCACTGCCAGGTCCAGGTCAGATCGCTCTTGGAAGCGGCCATCCTGGGCCAGAGAGCCGAAGAGATAGACACGCCTGGCCTGGAATTGGTGCACCAGCATCTGTGCCACGCGCTCAGCCTCGGCGCGGGCGCGCGCGGCCAACTGACGACAGCGGGCCGCTTCCTGCTCGGCCCGCTCACGCCAATGTCTCTGGTATTCGGCAAACTCTGCCTCGTCCATCCCCTCTCTCACGCCGGCACCGGCTTCGGGGGCCGGTCGAGCGCAGATTTCCGTCGCTCGGCGGTGGAGCGCGCGGACGATCGCCGGGTGTCCCACCGGCGAGGCGGGCTTCCCGGCGTCTCCGGCTCGCTCTTGGAGACCCCCTCGAACAAGGCGGCAAACTCTTCGGCCTCCAACGTCTCGACCTCGATCAGCCGCTCGGCGATGCGTTCGAATTGTTCGCGGTATTCGGTCAGCACGCCCTTGGCGCGCTCGTAGGCTTTATGGACGATGCGGCGCACCTCCTCGTCGATCTCCTGCGCCACCGCCTCGCCATAGTCCCGCTGCTCGCCGATCTCTTTGCCCAGGAAGACCAGTTCCTCTTTCTGGCCAAACGTCATCGGCCCCAGTTTCTCGCTCATCCCAAAGCGCGTCACCATGGCGCGGGCCACCTCGGTCACCCGTTCCAGGTCGTTCGCCGCGCCGGTGGTCACGTCGCCAAAGACCAACTCTTCGGCGGCTCGACCGCCCAGCCAGAATGCCAGGTCATCCTCGAACTTGGCCTTACTCAGCAGACGCCGGTCTTCCTCCGGCAGCGCCATGGTGTAGCCACCGGCCATGCCGCGCGCCACGATGGAGACCTTGTGGACGGGGTCGCACTTGGGCAACACGTGGGCCACCACCGCGTGCCCGGCTTCGTGATAGGCGGTGATGCGCTTCTCTTCGTCGGACATCAGGCGGCTCTTGCGCTCCGGCCCGGCGAGCACGCGCTCGATCGCCTCCTCGAACTCGGCCATCTCGATGACCTTCTTGTTGCGGCGGGCGGCGAGGATCGCTGCCTCGTTGACCAGGTTTTCGATGTCGGCGCCCACAAACCCGGGGATGGATTTGGCGAGCGTGCTCAGATCCACGTCCTCACCGAGGGGCTTGCCACGCACATGCACTTTCAGGATCGCCTCGCGCCCCTTGATGTCGGGCCGGTCGAGCACCACGCGGCGGTCGAAGCGCCCGGGACGGAGCAGAGCAGGGTCCAGAATGTCGGGACGATTGGTGTTGTGTAGGAGAACAGGATTCTCACCGCCGAAGAATGCCTCATTCTCGCAACCGCACAAATCGTAGACATAGCCATCATAAGGCAGACGCTTGATGCTTCTTACTACTGCCCTCTTAGCCCCATTACCCATCGGCTCCCAATCTTCGTTGAAGGGATTGCTTGTCTTGCCAAACCCCAGCCGGTAAGCCTCGGTCGCCGCAAGCGGCTTTCCATCCTTGATTCTGCGTCCTTCCCGGGCTGTGAAACCATAGATGTAGGAACCGATCCCATGCATACGGCATAACCAGTTCAACTCCAGGATCAACCGTTGACTGACGGAGGTCATTTCGCCTCGTCCCCGATAGTCCAGATGGCCGTCGCCGCTAAAGTAGCCGCGTAGAAATTCCACAAAGTACTCTGTCGGCGACTCGAAGAGGAACGAGGGTACATGTTTGTTGGCCGCTCCCGTACCACACTGCTCTTCAAAGAAACGGGCCAGCGGCCTGGAGTAATAGATAATGTTGACCGCATTCCCTGTGCCATTGCGCACGTTATCCGGCTCCAGGCCAAAGATATCCCTCATCAGATTTTGCAGGTCTTGGATGAGCGCTTCCTCCTCACTGCCGAAGCAAAAGTCCACTTCTTTACGCGCGTACCCTTCAGCAGCATAGTATCCAAGAAGACGGCAGAGTTGAGGGGTTACGCTTACCCATTCGGGGAGCGAGTGTTTGAAATAGGCACGGCTCAGGCCTCTGGGTACTCGCTCACCGCGATGCCAGTCCGAGACTGCCCCCTGAGAAACACCCACCTGCGCTGCGATACTAGATTGTGAAAGGACTCCCCTATTGGCCATCGCAAATTCATAATTGGCCTGCTGTTCTATGTCCTCCTGGTATAGCGAGAGTGCCAGATTAAAGTCGGCGGGAAAGGCGTGATGCCGCACGGCTCTATGCGACCTGGTGGCTCGATTGACTTTGTAGGGCAAGTCTACCAGATAATCTCCTGGTTTGAGGTCAACAACTGCTCTGGGTTCAATACCTCGCCTGGTGCGCACGAAGACGGAATGGTTCCCCGTAGCGCGGATTTTGCCCCCCAGATACTCGATCTCGTAGATCTCGCTCACTTTATGCCGGTATACGCCGCGTATAGGCACAAAGGCACTATGGCCAAACAGGATGGCATGATTATTCCTGGGGTCGTCTTTCCTCTGAAAGCCCAGCGTGTACAGTCCTTTCGCAGGCTTCTCCACCGCCTCCTCGCCATCCGCATAGTAGGGGTCAACCACTTCGGCAATAGGCAGCAACCTGATCCCTTTCTCATCCTTGATCAAGATGGGCGTGTCGCCTGTAACACTGGCGGCCATCACGATCACATTTGTGTCGGTGTCGAAACCGTCCATCTCGACCAGGATCTGGTTCAGCGTCTGCTCGCGCTCGTCGTGGGAGCCTCCCAGCCCGGCGCCGCGATGGCGGCCAACGGCATCTATTTCGTCGAGAAAAACGATACAGTTATGTACAAATATATGATTGGCTACAAAATTGTGGTGTTTGTCCAAGACCAGGTCATAGACATGCTCTTCTGGCTCTAATCGCTCAACGCGCTCGATCCTTGTCCACAGCACATCGCTATAGGCCAGATTTTTTAACGCGGCTAACTCGTTGGTGGTTTCCCGTCCCTGCTCGGTGCACCACTCCTCCATCATTTTGACCACTGCCTGCAGGTTGGCCCTAGATGGAGTTACCAGCCCACGCTCGTACTGGCTGATATAGTGGCCTCGATAGCAACCGTCGTGAGTAAAGGCTCGCTGGCCCATCCCGATAGAACGACGGGCTTCCCACAAAAGGCTACCCACCGGTACGCCGTCAAGTCGTGACGATGAGGGGCCGTCCAGATTCAAATTTGATAGCCGGGTTGCTTTGTCAGGATGCTCAGAACCGACCTTCTCCATAAATGTACGCATATTGTCACGGCCGGTGATGACGATATTGCCCTCCTCTCCCATGCGGCAACGCTCCGAACGGGACGTGGGGATGCCTACTCGAAGCAGTGCACTTCTGATCCGCTCGTTCTTCGCCGGGTCAAAACAGGAGATCACAATGTGCGAGCATTGTTCTCCTACTCTCACCGAGCCGTCGCCATCGAAAACTCCCCGTAGCCAAGCGGCGACGTGCTCCTCCGGGAACTCTAGAATATGGGTGTTGATCTCACGCAGGGTCTGGCATAGCAGGCTATGATTGATAAATGTCGTATAACAGTCTTTCAGACTCTGCGGTGGTTTACCTTGTGGCAGGACCGTCTCATAACGTTTGGCGTTCAGGTGGCGCCTGGGCACGTAGCCGAAAGCGTCTTCAATAATGGAGGAGAGGCGTCCATGCAATCTCGGTTCTGTGTTGACAAACTGGATGACGCGGGGCGGATTGGAGTCAAAACAGCCATCTGCAGCGATCAAACCGCAGACGTAAGCCAGGTCAGATGTGACACCGGTTGGAAGTTTTGTCAGCACTGAATCGGTGAATCCCCCATGCCCAATAGCAACATGCTCGATTTCTCCCACACCGAGGGAATTACATAGTTCTCCCAACCTGGGATACTTTCCTCGATGTCCGTTTCCCTTGAGGTGAACACGGGTCTCATCAGGAAGAAAATCCAGGATGGTCGGAGCACGATTGGTAATAGAGACTTGACGTGGCGCTGCAATGCGCTCGCCCACCTGCACTTCATCGGCCCTGACCCAGACCAGCCGCCCATCACGGAGAATGGGGAGCAGATGATTGCCTGTCACCTTGATTTCACTGTGCGCGACGACGATTCTGTACAAGTCACGAGGACATCGTCGAGTGATGCCGACAACAGTGGCCGTCGAAATTTTAAAGTCGTCAGTCATTGCCGGTACCTGCGCGCCGATCATGCGGCGATCGTACATCTCCTTGATCGGCAGCTGTTTGCCGTCGGCCAGGGTGATCACAGCGTCTCCTGTCAAACAAGGCGAGTGTCGTTTCGCCTGATCGAAGAGATCGCGTACCCTGGAGGCGCCGACGCCGACGAACATCTCGACGAACTCGGAGCCGGAGATCGAGAAGAAAGGCACTCCGGCCTCCCCGCTGACCGCCTTGGCCATCAGCGTTTTACCCGTGCCCGGCGCACCGACCAGTAGCACTCCCTTGGGGATGCGCGCCCCCAGTTGGACGAATTTTCCCGGCTCCTTGAGAAACTCGACCACCTCGCGTAGTTCCTCTTTGGCTTCGTCCACGCCCGCCACGTCATCGAACGTGACCGAGGGCTGATCGCTGGTGTACATGCGGGCACGGCTCTTGCCGAACGCGAGCGCCTGGTTGTTCGCGCCCTGGAACTGGCGCAGCATCACGTAACCGCCTACCAGCATCACCAGGATCAGCAAGACCGAACCGCCGGCGCTCAACAGCGTGGACCAGTCGGTCGGGGAAGCGTACTCGATCTTGATATTTGCCAACTGCTCCCCCGTGACCCCCAGGCTTTGCAATTGCTCTGGCAGCGTAGATTCGGGCGCCTTGAGCGACATAAAAGTACCGCCATTCTTGAGTTCGACATACAGTCTATTCCCTTCCACGCGGATGCTCGTGACTGCCCCGGCGCGGATCTGCGCTGCAACCTGTGACAACGGCTCTTCCGTCACTTCCTGCGCGTTCTTCAGGTAGAAATAGAACAGGAATCCGGCAGCCACGATGATCAACAACCAGATAAACGGTATACCTTTCGGTTTAGAACTAGAACCCACTTCGTACCTCCAGTAGGGCGAGATTCCATCTCGCTCCAATAGCCATTATACCAGAAATCATCACTTGTGTCACCTCAGGGCCTGATTTCGATCTCGGCGATCAGAATGCTATTCGACTCCACTGTCGTGAGACCCTGGTCTACGACCGGCAGCCGGGAGTAAGGCTGCCCCTGCGGATACATCCCCGTCCGCAGTTGATACCAGCCGGCTGGCAGGTCGGCGGGGAGGTCCACCATGTGAGGATCCGCCATCTCTATGCCCGGCGCCCACTGTGTGGTCGGGGTGAACGGCTCCTCGTCCTTCTGCGCGACCAGACGGCCACCCCGACCGATCAGGTGCACGAATACGACATAATGTGTGCCGATGGGCTTCCTTGCCTGCCAGCGTAAGGTGACCGCAAGGATACCGCCTGGGCGGAACGATTGCTGGCGCACTTCGGCGCTCCGCAGCATAACGATGTTGGCCAGGTTGACTTCGAGCGGGATAGGCACGTTCACACCGCCGCTAACCGTCAACGTCACCCCATCGCCGACGTGGACCTTGGCATCGGGCAGTGGCTCTTGCGCCAATATGATTCCACGTGCCTGTTGGCTCCATTTTTCCTCGACGGTGACGTTGAGGCCATTCAACTCCAAACCGTCCTTGACCACGTCAAGCATATAGCCCACCACGTTGGGCATCGTCAATTCCCGCTTCGGCCCGCTCACGACGACAGAGACCTCCGAGGCGAGCGGAACCGACGTACCGGCCGGCGGGTCCTGTTCGAGCACGATCCCCTGATCCACGCCCGGTTCATCGCGCTCTCCGGAGACCACGACGCGAAATCCCTGGCCTATCAGCGTTGCGCGCGCCTCCTCTATCGGTTTCCCCACCACGTCCGGCAGCGGCATCATTTGCACCACCGGTGTCAAGGTCGCCAACGGCGTCGGCGTGGCAGTCGGCAACACCGGGGGCTTGACGCTGTAGGCCTGCACGACCATCCAACTCAACGGGACAAGGCCCAGCCAGGCGACAATCGCGATGGCCGCCAGCGTCCAAGTCAACGTATCCGGGCCTGCCCCAGGGCCGGCTGGTGCTTCGCGAATGGGTTGGGGCTCCGCCCTGACGGGGCGGGCGGGAAGAGGGGTTACCGGTTGCCAGCCGGTCGCCTGTTCCCCATGCCGGCGATACTCTTCGAGCACGTGGGCCAACTGATCGGCGGTGCGATAACGCGCCGCAGGTTCCTTGGCCAGTACTTTACGGATGATCCACTCCAACTGCGGCGGCACTTGCGGATTGCGCACTGCCAGAGGCGGGGGTTCCTCGCGCATGTGCATCAGCGCCAGCGCCGCCGATTTTTCCGCCTGAAACGGGGGGGCGCCGGCCAACATCTCGTAGATCACAATGCCGATGCTGTAGACGTCGGACGCGGGCGTCAAAGGGTCGCCGGCAGCCTGCTCCGGCGAAAAGTAAGGCGGACTGCCCCACACCGTCTCTGACTCGGTAAGCCCGGATTCGGAAAGCGCCCGCGCAATCCCAAAGTCGGTCACCTTGGCACGCCCATCCGTAGTCACCAGCACATTCTGTGGTTTGATGTCACAGTGGATGACGCCCGCCTTGTGCGCGTGGCCCACCCCGGCGGCGACCTGGATGCCGATATTCAGCGCCTCGTTGACGCTCAGGTGGCCCTTCCGGCGAATCCACGTCTTCAGGTCCACGCCGTCCACATACTCCATCACGATGTAATGCCGGTCGCCGTCGTGGCCCACGTCGTACACCGTGACGATGTTGGGGTGATCGAGCCCGGCTGCGGCCTGCGCCTCTCGCCGGAAGCGCGCCAGGAAGGCCGGGTCGCCGGCGAAACTCTCGCGCAGGATCTTGACCGCCACCCGGCGCTGGAGCAACGTATCCACACCCTTGTATACTACCGCCATCCCGCCGGAGCCCACCAATTCCAGCAGCCGGTAGCGATTGTTGAGCATGATGGATTCCATGGCTTACCCTCGCTCACATTGGCGTCGGACGTATCCCTTTAATGATATTGTACCCCAAATCAACACCGACGGCAAGGAATGAGCCTTGTGAGGGCTTGGAGCCTGCGCCAGGTTTGCCAAAGGAGTGGGAAACGTGTTATAATTCCATCGCTATGCTGGCTCGGCTGATCTACAACCCCATTGCCGGCCCGTGGGATGTCCGGCGGGCGCTGAAGCGCGTGCGCTCCGAACTGGGTAAACGTGGCTGGTCGGTTGACCTCCATCTGACCGAAAAGCCGGGCGATGCCACCTGCCTGGCCCGCGAGGCGGCCGAGATGGGCTATGACGTGGCGGTCGCGGTCGGGGGAGATGGCACGGTCAACGAGGTGGTCAACGGCCTGGTAGGTAGCGAGACGGCATTGGGTGTGCTGCCGGTGGGCACGGGCAACCTCTGGGCCAGGCAGATGGGCATCCCTGTCTATGCGCTGACCAATCCCCTGCGCCTCCACGAGACGGCAGCCGAACTGACCGAGAGCACAATCCGCCTGATTGACGTCGGTCAGGTCAACGGCCGCTACTTCCTATGCTGGGCCGGCATTGGCCTGGATGCCCAGGTGACCAGTGAATTGGAGCCTCGCCAGCGTTACACCAAGCACCTGGGAATGCTGCCCTATGCCATTGCCGTCGTCCTGGTGGCGCGGGACTTTCAGGGCGTGCGCACGCGTGTCTATCTGGATGGCGCCGTCGTGCGTGGCCGCACCCTGCTGATCCTGGCGAGCAATATCCAGCAATACGGCGGGCAACTCCATATTGCCAGCAACGCGCGCGTAGACGATGGCCTCCTCGACGTCTTTGTTTTCAAGGGGCTGGGGTTTCCCTACGTCCTGCGCCACGTGTTGAAGATGGCCAGTCGGCGTTGCCTGCAAGACCCTCAAATCGTGCACCGGCAAGCCCGCCATATTGAGGTGTTCACAGAGTGGGCGATCCCGGTGCAGGTGGATGGCGACCCCATTGGCGCCACCCCGGTCACGATCCAGGTCGTGCCGCGCGCGCTGCGTGTGCTCGTGCCGCCCAATGCTCCCACTGGACTGTTCGTCCCCGGCTGATCTTGCCGATGGGCGCATGTAGCACTTGGGGGGGGAAGTGCTGACTGTCTCGTGCCCGGCGCTAAAGCACCGGGCTGAACAGGCAAAAGCCCCCTTCGGGGGCTGAAAATAAGCCCGGCAGGGCTTTCGTTT
>DAOUBA010000110.1:0-11677 GCA_034432855.1 Anaerolineae bacterium
CCCCCTCTCCCAAAATTGGGAGAGGGGGAGGGGGGCGCAGGGGGGAGGGGGTGAGGGCCATCACCAGCGCCGGGCAGGTCCAGAGCAGCCCCATCCCCCATGGGTCGGGTGCGATGCGGAAGGGAGCGAGCGAAATGAGCGGCGGGCGCACAAGCAGCGTGTACAGATTCTCCGGCAAAAAGTGCAGGCTGAATTGCCCCCAGGTCGCCTGGCGCTCGGCGAGCGGCCCAGGGCTGTTCATCCAGCGATAGCCGAACTCGAACGGGTCACCAAAGCGCGCCCAATTGTAGGCCGCCTGGCCCGCCAGTGCAGGGAGCATCCCCAGTGCAAGCAGCGCCAGAAAACGCATTCGCTCAAGACCGCGACTCCGTTGCACACCCACCATCAGGCTGAGCGGAAAGGCGAGGAGCACCGGCGCGCGGGCCAGGAAGCCCAGCCCCAGCCATAGCCCTGCTACGAGCGGGCGGTTACGCCCCCACACCTCCCGTGCGTAAAGGCACAAGCAACCCACGGCGACCACATGCGCCGTGTACCAGACCGATCCCAGCGCCGCGCAGTACCACAGCGGTGTCCCCAACCCCAGCAGAATGCACAGCCCGACCGCCTGCCGCCGATTGCCGATCCCCAACCGCTGCAACACCGACCAGAACAGTGCCACATCCAGCGCGCCAACCACCACACTGAACGCGATGTCCGAGACGGCGAGACCACGCAACGCTACCAGCGGCAGCATCAAGAGTGCCGGCAGCGGTGGGAACGAGACATACCAGCGGCTCGCGAAGGGAGTCAGGTCGTAGGGCGGATCGGGGACGTGGATCAGGTCGAGGCGTCCGTGGAGGAACGATTCCGCCAGGTAGACAAAGTGTGGCGCCAGCGAGTGGCGGGTCAGCGAGGCCCCGGCGGTAAGGGCGTAGATGACGAGGAAGAACGCGAATAGAGCCAGGGGGATAGAGCGCCGGGACAGGACATCCATCACGGGAAGTAGGGATGTGGACTTTTCAGCAGGGCGACTATGATCACGATCGCCACGACGATACAGAAAAAGACTACAACAGCATACCACAGGATACGCATCTGTCTGTCGCGCTCGGCCTGGGCCCGCGCCAGTTCCTCGCGGCGGCGCTGCTCGATGGCCCACATTTCCGCCAAGCGCTTCTGTGAGGCTGCCTCCTCCTGGGCCTTGACGGCCGCCGCTTCCTCGCGCGTCTGGCGCAGCCAGTGGGTAGAGCCACCCGTGGCGCGGGCAAACACCGCGTCCAACATCCCCAGGTCGTGGCCGCACGCTATGCACCGGTGTACCGCAGGTGGGTTTTGCGCACCGCATACGGGACACACCGGTCCCGGCAACGCATAGGCGGTCTGGCAATAGTCGCACACCAGTCTCCCGTCGGCCCCAACGCTGAATGAGGAACTCCCACAACCCGGACATTCCGGCTGGTCGGAACGCTCGCCTTCCATCTCGACCTCACTGTGTTTCCAGCATCCGCTTTGGCCACAGGATGTGGTAGTAGAAGCCGTTCATACAGATGTGCTCCACGGGCGTATAGTTCTGTCCGATGGCTTGCAACACCGGCGGCGGGTAGAATTGGGCACGGAAGATGACCAGGCCGAACTCTTGTCGGTTGATCATCTCGATCATCTGAGTCGTGTCGAGCAGGCCGTTGTTGTAGAGATTGAGCAGTTGCGTCGGATTGGTCACCACCGGCTTGCCGGCCAGGAGGGTGAACATGGCCTCCTCGCTGAAGACGGGGCCGTCGGCGGTGCGGACATAATTGAGAATCTCCTCGCCGGCTGCGTAATCCTCCGGCACGAGCAGGTGGCCCAGTTGGGTATAGCCTATCGCATCGTGGTAATGGAACGTGGCACAGTCGCCCTGCACCCGCGCATCGGCCACGTCCAGGGCGCGGGCGAGCGCCCCGAACACAGGGCCAGTTGTGGGCAGGTGCAGCATGCGCGGCGCCTGCAACAGATACAGCAATGGAAGGATGACGGCCAGGGATGGGCGCAGAGCAGCCAAGAGTGAATGACGAATAACGAATGAGCGGATGGCGGATTTCAGATGGCGCATGACGGGTGGCGCCTTCCCACTTCCAGTCACCAGCCGGCCCAACGCCAGACCGGAGACGAGACAGGCGGCGGCGACGGCGGTGGTAAAGTAGCCGAATCCCGCTCCCCACTTACCGCTCAAGACGCCGCCTCCCAGGGAGAAGAAGAACCACAGCGAGTAAGCCGAAAGCCTGTCCCAGAACAGTTCGTAGATCAGGTACCCCGCGGCCAGGAGCACAAAGAGCGTGTGCAGACGGAACCACTGTTTGAACAGGAAGAGCGTATCAAGGTACTCATACTCATTGACATTGGCCTGGATGATGTTGATCCACCACT
Source organism: Anaerolineae bacterium (assembly GCA_034432855.1). Taxonomy (GTDB): domain Bacteria; phylum Chloroflexota; class Anaerolineae; order B4-G1; family B4-G1; genus DAOUBA01. The sequence continues at coordinate 2,383 of DAOUBA010000110.1, forward strand.
GCCCGGCCGTCGCCACGTTCAGCAGCCAGAATATGCTCCCGGCGGCAGCGGCTAACGCCAATCCGGAGACGAGTGCTTTCCTGACGTCGCGCAGGAAAACGTAGCCGAGCGCCGCGACGGCGGTGAACACTGCCATCTGCTTGGTGTACCCGGCCAACAGCAGCATCAAAAGCCCCAGGAGGAGGTTGCGCCGTCCGTGCCGCGGATGCTGGAACTCGGCGATGAAGGCGATCGCCAGTGTCTCGAACATCACCATCGTCATGTGCGCCCGACATAGCGGCCCGATCAGGTAAACATAGTTGGAGGCCAGAAACGCCAACCCGGAGAGGGTGGGAATGGACCAGCCGCCTATCCTGCGCCGCAAGACGAACGAGATGATGGCCGCAGTGACCAGTGTGGCAACGAAGGAGAGCAGCCGGCCGGCGATGAGACGGGGTCCAAAGATAGGCAGCAGCGGGACGAGGAGCAGGCGAAAGAGCGGCGGGTAGTTGGAGGCGTAGAACGGATAGACGCTGTTGTCGCGGTAGGGCCACTCCCCCCGGCTGAAGAGGATGGCGTCATTGAGCTCGAACCCTTCGCCCTGGTCGTAATCGAAAGGCCAGCGGAACAGGTTCACGGCATAGACAAGGTACACGACCAGGTAGCCGGCGTAAACCAGAACCGCGATGACGGTCAGGGTAAGGCCGAGGAGTTTGAGGGTGCGGGACATGGTGGTTGGTTAGTTGGTTGGTTGGTTAGTTGGTTGGTTGGTTGGCTGGTTGGTTAGGCGGGACGGTTGCCCAGGCGGATCAGGATAGCGCCGACGAGCAGGCTGATGAAGCCCGCCGCAATCCCCATCTGTTGCACGGGGCCAAACCCGCTCCACTCGCCAGCCCCGAGAAGGTCCACTCCAACGGTGCCTGCGGTGACGATCAGGCCGACGATGATGAGCAAGACACCCAATTGTCGCTTGGTAATCATCGCGGGCACATTATAGCACAGGGAGATGAAGGCGCAACTTGTGGCGGCGAAGTACGTATTGTAGGATGCAGGACGCAGGAGGCAAGAGGAGGACGTATGCGCGGACGCGATCCCTTCGTAGCGTTGATGCTGGAAGTCGTAGGCGGCTTTTTCGGTTTCCTGGGCATCGGCTGGATCTACGCCGGGCAGCCGGTGTGGGGCATCCTGCTCCTGATCGGCTACCGGCTGCTCGATTGGATCATCGGGGTAACACTGACCACACTCACGCTGGGCGCGTGGTGTTGCGTCTGGCCAGCACAGAACTTGATCTTGGGCGCGATTTCAGGTTACCTGGTCTACCGCTGGTTGGAACGGCATCCATAGTCCAACCCCACCAGGAATAGAAAGCCCCGTTCCTCAAGGGGGCTTCGCCCTATCGCTCCACATCGTACGCCAGAACGTACCCCCCTAGCCAGATGTGATCGCCCGGGTTCAATAGGCCCAGTTCGCCACCCCGGAGACGCACCCCATTGAGTTTGGTGCCGGAAGCACTACCTAGATCCACCACGTAGTGGCGTCCGCCGTGGCCGACGATCTTGATGTGACGGCGGGCGGCGACCCCGGCTGCGTCTCCCTCTGCGCCGAGGTCAATGTCCGGGCGCTGGCTCATGGTGGGGTCGCCTCGGCCAACGACCACCTCACCAGTCGGAGGCAGGAGAAAGCGGCGACCGGTAAATGTGCTCATGAGGTAAGTCGCAGGAGGCTTGCCACGCGCCGAGATCTCGGGGATGGGATTGTAAACGAATTCGCAGTTTCCCAGGGTCACCAGATCACCCGGTTGCAGCGGCGTCCTCTGGCCCGCCCTGAGCATTCTCCAGTTAACCATAGTGCCGTTCGTGCTGCCCAAATCCTCAATCTCGTGCCGACCGTCGCGTCCGACGATATGGGCATGACGACGGGAGATGAGATAGTTACCTCCATCTTCGAAAGTCAGGTCTATGTCAGGAGTCACGTCTGCTTCGGGGTCGAAGCGCCCTAACACAAGTTCACCATGCACCGGCAGGGCGATGCGATAGCGGCTGCGGCGTGATGTCAGGCAGTAACGCAGAGGGGGCGCCTGCTCAGGCTTTTCCTCTGCTTTCGCCGGCCGGATCGCAGGAGCAGGCTCTCTGAGCGGCTCAGGGGTGACCGCCGGCCTTGTCGGCATCACGGGTGGGAGGGTCTCCCTAATCCCCTCCATAGTCCCCGCGCCACCCTCCGCTTTGGCCACGGGGGGCTCCTCCTTCGGCTTGAGGCGGTGCATGAGCGCATCGTGGCGGGCTACACCTGACTCCCCCTTCTTGGGAACGAGCAGGCAGTTCATCTGCAACAGCCCCCACATCTGCTGCGTGTCTGTGCCCGCTGCGAAAGCACCGCGCATCATCATCTTGACGCTGGGGGAGGTGCTGGCCTGCTGAATGCAGTGCTCACGTATCGCTGGTGGGCAATTTCGACAGTCCAAGGCCATGGTTTACCAAACCCGATCGGCGTGATGGCAAACGGCTGACCATTCCTCTGCCACAGGAACACGAAGGACCCAATGGCAATAATGATTATACCACAAAAACGGAACATTGGCGCACATTCGTACATGTGTTATAATCATTGTGTACCACGCATACGGAGGAGACCGTTGCGGCGTAAGAGAGGACTGATCGCCTGGATCGTTATTGTGGCGGCTATCATCATGCTCTTTCTCACGTGGCAGTACGTGGGCTATCGCGTGACCACCAGGACGCTACCTGCCGGGATGACGATGGCCGGCCTCCTGGTCGAAGGAATGACACGTGAACAGGCGCTCGCTACCCTTGAAGAAGCATTCTCCACGCCGATAGAACTGACGTACCAGGGGCAGCCCTTGCGTCTTTCCCCCGACATCGTCGAGTTGCGCTACGACGCAGAGCGAACGGCGGCTAACCTGGATGCGGCGTTGGCCCCGCGGAACGGGCTCGATGGCTTTATCGCCCACGTTCTGCGCCGCCCATTCGCCCCGGTGGATGTCCCTGTGACGGTCAGCTACCCGCAGGAGCGGCTTGACGGTTTTCTGGCTCACGTCGCCAACCACTACGACCGTCCGCCGATACCGCCGGTACCGCTCCCCGATAGCCTGACCTTCCGGGCCGGCAAGCCGGGCTATCAATTGGACGTTGAGGCATCCCGCGCCCGGCTCGCCGCCGCACTCATATCGGCTACCGGGCGAAGGGTCGAACTCGTCGTGCGTACGAAAGAAGCGCCGCCGATGGACCTGGATGCCCTGGGACAGATGATCCAGACCATGCTGGACGATCATCCGGGCCTGATACCGGGCATTTTCGTCAAGGACCTGCAGACCGGCGACGAACTGGCAATCAACGCCGAGGTGGCCTACGCCGGCCTGAGCATTCTCAAGATCGCCGTTATGGAGGAAACGTATCGTGCTCTGGACGAACCTCTCAGCGCCGAGGTGAGCGACTGGCTGAGCGACACGATGGGCGTGACCAGCAGCAACTTTAAGGCCAACCTGTTGCTGCGCGACGTCATCGGCGACGGCGACGGCTATCGGGGCGCGGAGAACCTCACTGCTTCGATGAATTACCTGGGGCTGCGCAACACCTTCATGGTGGCGCCCTACGACGAGCAGAGCGCACTGACTATCGTCACACCAGCCAACTCTCGCACCGACATTACCACCCAACCCGATCCTTTAATGCAGACTACACCGCTGGACATCGGTCTGCTGCTGGAGATGATCTACCAGTGCAGCCATGGCGGCGGCGCCCTGATGGTTGCCTACCCTGGCGCCTTTACTGCCGCAGAGTGCAGCCAGATGATCGAGTGGATGAGCGAGAACTATATTGACAGCCTCATCGAGGCCGGGCTACCGGCAGGGACACGGTTGGCGCACAAGCACGGGTGGACCGGCGACACGCACGCCGACGCCGGACTCGTGTTCAGCCCTGGTGGCGATTTCGTCTTGGTCACATTCCTCCACCGTCCCAAGTGGCTGGAATGGGAAGAGAGTGCACCGCTCATTTCTGATATTGCCATGGCAACCTATAATTATTTCAATCCGGCGCAGTAGCAGCCATCCTGGTGTAGCGGCCACCCCGAAAATAAGCCGAGTCCGCAACATAACGGACTGCGATTGCAGTGTTTACGTGTTTGTTCTATAATTAGGATACATAGGTTGTTGCACAAGCGCTTCGCGGGGCCCGTCCCATCCAGCCTGGCGGCTGCGGAAAACGACTTACTGCGGAATGGCCTTGCCAAGCGTTGCACAGTACTTGAGCAGTCAGACGATTGAGTATGAAGGCAGAGACCCGTCACTCTTCGACAGCCGGTGTTCCCGCCGACCAGTCCACCAACCAAGAAGCAAGCGCGGGCCAAGAACTGCGCGAATCGCCGCTCACCAAACGGCTGAGCACGCAACGCATTTCTTCCACGCCCCAATCTCCACCTGAAACGCCCGGTGCGCGTGTCGAAGGCCGGTTGCCCGACGGCCACATTCTCCAGAGCCGCTATCGCATCCTGGGCGTGCTGGGCGTCGGCGGCATGAGCGCCGTCTACAAGGCTCAGGACCTGCGCTTCCCCAAAGTCACACGCTTGTGCGTCGTCAAGGAGATGCTCAATACCGCGAGCGATCCCGAGATCCGGGCAATGGTCCGGCGCAATTTCGAGCGCGAGGCCAACATCCTGGCTACTCTGAGCCATCCCGGCATCGTCCAGGTCTATGACTACTTCAGCGAAGGCGACCGTAGTTACCTGGTGCTCGAATACGTGGACGGCAAGGACCTGGAGGTGATCCTGAGCGAGACGCCGGGCTTTCTGCCCGAGACACAGGTGGCACGCTGGGCCATCCAGATCTGCGACGTATTGACCTACCTGCACGACTACGAGCCCAGGCCGATCATCTTCCGCGACATCAAACCGTCCAACATCATGCTCGACAGTCGTGGGCGCATCCGGCTGGTGGACTTTGGCATCGCCAGGGTTTTCCAGAGCGGCCAGAAAGGCACGATGATCGGCACCGAGGGCTATTCCCCGCCGGAGCAATACCGGGGGATTGCCGAACCGCGAGTGGATATTTATGCGTTGGGGGCCACGCTGCATCACCTGCTCAGCAAGCAGGATCCGCGGCTGGAGCCGCCGTTTTCCTTCCACGAACGCCCCATTCACAAGACCAACCCTACCGTCTCCCACGAACTGGCAGAGATTATCAACCGGGCATTAGAGTACGATCCCAACAAGCGTTTCGGCTCGGCGGAGGAAATGCAGCGCGCCCTGATGAGCCTGGGGGCGGCGCGTGGCCTGGGAGGGACAACCGCCTTCGGCACCGCCCCCTTCACCGGCAGCGACGTGTTACCCCTGTGGCGCTTTGCCTGCGAGGACGAGGTGCGTTCCTCACCAGCCGTGCACAGGGGCATCGTATTCGTGGGCGCTTACGATCACAACCTCTATGCGATCAACGCCGAAGACGGCAAGTTCCTGTGGAAGTATGCCACCGAGGGCGGCATCGCCTCGTCGCCTTGCGTGCACGAAGACCGTGTGTTCATCGGCTCTGCCGACCGCTCGCTCCACGCGGTCAATGCCGTCACGGGCCGCGTTGCGTGGACCTGCCCGACCCAGGGCAGCCTGTGGTCGTCGCCACGGGTGGCGTTCGACCACGTGTTCTTCGGCTCCGACGATCGGTATCTATACGCAGCCAACGCGCAGAGCGGCCGTGTGGCCTGGAAGTTCGAGGCCGAAGGGAAGGTGCGCTCTTCACCAGCCATTGGCGACGAGGCCATCTACGTCGGTTGCGAAGGGGGGACGGTCTACGCCGTAGATACCAGCGGCCAGGCGCGCTGGCGCTTCCGCGCCCGGCGCGGCGTGACTTCCTCTCCTGCCATCAGCGAGGGAATGGTCTACGTGGGCAGCCAGGATTGGCATGTCTACTGCCTGGACATCCGCTCAGGCTGGGTGGTATGGCGCTACCGCACTGGCGGCCCGATCATCTCCTCCCCGGCCGTCGGCGAAGGACTGGTTTTCATTGGTTCGGCGGATGGTTACCTCTATGCGCTGGATGCTGACAGCGGCCGCCTCGTCTGGCGCTACGGAGCGGAGGATCAGGTGACTTCCTCACCGGCTGTGGCCGAAGGGGCGGTGTACTTCGGCTCGGTAGACAAGTCCGTCTACAGTCTCGATGCCCAAACGGGCGCCCTGCGCTGGCGCTTTCAGACCGATGGGCCGGTGACGTCGTCGCCCAGAGTGGTGGACGGCGTGGTCTACATCGGATCGTGCGACCGTTACCTGTACGCGCTTCAGGCTTGACGAAAGGAAGAAGAAGTATGCAATTCCTGCGTGATCTGTTTGGACAGAAAAGGCCCGCGCCTGCTGTGGCTACCCCGCCTCCATCGGAAGCCGTACGCACGCTACCCAGGCTGCAAGTCGGCTGGGCAACCGACGTGGGTGAAATGCGTCGCCACAACGAGGACATGGCGCTCGTCATCACTGCTGCCCACGACGGTAACGATGTGCTCCCGGCATTTGGGCTATTCGTCTTGGCCGACGGTATGGGGGGACATCAGGCTGGCGAGATCGCCAGTTCCCTGGCCGTACGCACTGTGGCCTACCAGGTGATACGCCGGCTCTACCTGCCAACCCTCATCGGCCAGGATCAGGGCGGCGAGCGACCACCTCTGCACGAGGCGCTCGTGGACGCGGTGCGGGCGGCCAACGACGCGGTGGCAGAACAGGTGCCCGGTGGGGGCACGACCCTGACCTGTGCGCTGGTCATCGGCGCACAGGCGTACATCGCCCATGTGGGCGATAGCCGCGCCTACATCGTCACCCAGGCAGGACACGATCAGATCACCCACGATCACTCGCTGGTGGACCGGCTGGTCGAGTTGGGGCAACTGACGCGCGACGAGGCCGCCAACCATCCGCAGAAGAACGTGCTCTACCGCGCCGTCGGTCAGAGCGGTGTGCTGGAAGTAGACACCTACGTGCGCACGATTCCTCCTGGGGGGCGCTTGCTGCTCTGTAGCGACGGGCTCTGGGGCCTGGTGAGCGAGGCCGAGATGACTCACATCGTCACGACCACTCCCTCACTCCAGGCTGCGTGCGAAAGCCTGGTCGCCGCAGCCAACCGCGCCGGAGGGCGCGATAATATCACGGCCATCCTGGTCGAACCACCGTTAGGTCAAAACAGATGAGTGACATAGACGTTGAGAAAGATTACTACGCCATCCTGGGGGTGTCTCGTTCTGCGACGGATGAGGAGATCAAGAGCGCCTATCGGGCACTGGCGCGCCGCTACCATCCCGACAGCCGGGTGGAAGATTCCTCGACAACGCTGTTTCACGAGATCCAGGCTGCTTACGCTATCCTCAGCAATCCCGCCACCCGCCGCGCATACGACCGTCAACGGGCCGAGGCGGGGTTGAGCGAGGGAGCAGCGCTGTCCTGGGAAATCACGGCGAGCCGGAGCCAGTGCAGTTCGCTGTACGAAGAACAGGTGCTCTACCTGCTGATCGAGATTCGGCCGGCCACGGGCGCACGAGGCGAGCGGTTGCCGCTGAACCTATGTCTGGCGATCGACCGCAGCACCTCGATGCAGGGGGCGCGGCTGGAGCACGTCAAGGGAGCCGCCCATCAGATCATTGACGAATTGCACGAAAACGATGCCCTGGCAGTGATCGCTTTCAACGACCGGGCCGAGGTTGTCTTGCCCAGCCAGCCTGTTGTCAACCGCGCCCTTGCCAAGGCTAAGGTTTCCACGATCTCGGCCAGTGGGGGGACAGAGATCCTGAAAGGGATTCAGGCAGGGTTGGCAGAGATCGAGAGACGCCACGGCCAGCGGGTCACCAGCCACCTGATCCTGCTCACCGACGGCCAGACTTACGGCGACGACGAGAGTTGTATTGCCGAGGCGCGGCAGGCTGCCGCGCGGCGCATCGGCATCTCGGCAATGGGCATCGGCGAGGATTGGAACGACACTCTGCTTGATCAGATCGCCGCCCAGAGCGGAGGAGTCTCCGCCTACATTGCATCGCCAGGCCAGGTACGCGCGCTGCTGCAACAGCAAGTACGCGGCCTGGGAACGGTCTTTGCCCATGGATTAACGCTAACTATCGGCTGTGTCGAGGGTGTATGGGTAGAGAACGTCTTTCGGGTCGCGCCTTACCTGGATCATCTCACCACAACCGACAACGCGGTCAGCCTGGGCGCGTTGCAAGCCGACATGCCGCTCGCCGTGCTGCTCGAGATCGGCGTCGCGCAAAAGCCGCCTGGCGAGCACCGGCTCCTCCAACTCCAACTCACGGGCGACATCCCCTCGCTGGGCCGGCAGGGAGAGAGACTACGGCGCGATATCGCCCTCACGTTCACGCCAGACGAGTTGGTGTCAGAGGTGGTGCCTCCAGCCATCTTGGGCGCCCTGAGCAGAGTCACCATCTATCGGATGCAAGAGCGAGCCTGGGAAATGTTGGAGAGCGGCAATACCGAAGAAGCCAACCAGCAGTTGGAATTGATCGCTACGCGCCTGTTCGACCTTGGAGAGCCGCGGCTGGCCCGGGCGGCCATGCTGGAAGCCGGGCGCATCGCCAAGGGCGGGGAACCAACGGCCAAGGGGCGCAAAGAGATCAAGTATGGCACACGCAGTCTAACTATCGCCTCAAGGAGGAAGTCGAATGATTGAGTGTCCATCCTGTGGGCGCAAACACCGTCCCGGTACGTTATTCTGTAGCGAGTGCGGGGTATACTTGCCTACCGGCGGGCCTCTGCGCACCGAACCGCTCCCCGAGGAAGAACTGCCCGCTTCGCGGGCCAACCCCTGGGCGAGTGAGCGGACCGAGGGGGCCGAGACACCACCGCTGCCCCTGCAATTGAAGGTCCTTTCCACCAACCGCCAGATCCGCCTCCCTCCCAACCCCGAGGTGCAGATCGGGCGACTCGACGCGGCTCACGGTATCTTTCCCGATGTGGATCTGACGCCGGATGGCGGATTGGAAGGGGGTATCTCGCGTCGCCACTGCAAGATCCACCAACGCGGAACGACCTACCTGGTCGAAGACGCCGGCAGCGCCAACGGCACGTATCTCAACGGCCAGCGCCTGACCCCTTACCTGCCCCACGTGCTCAAGGATGGAGATGAACTCCAGTTGGGGCGGGTCAAATTGCAGGTCGTTTTGCAGCCGTAGAAGGCATGCGGAGGCCCGGTTATGCCCTACACAGTGATGATCCACGTGTTGAATGAAGATGCCGTCGTCGGGGAGATAGAGCGACTTCCCGAACCTACCGACCAGGTGCTGCTCGTCAACAACGTCCGGCGACGCGATGGTCGCGAAGTTTCGTA
>DAOUBA010000111.1:0-27388 GCA_034432855.1 Anaerolineae bacterium
AAGGGCACGAAGGGCACACAAAGGACACGAAGGAATTCCTTTATTTCCTTTGTGTGACTTTGTGTCCTTCGTGGTGAATTTTCTTGCCCAACGTGCAAGGATTTCATTCTCAAGGTACTAATCCCTGTTCCCTAATCTCTGATCCTACATCGCCTTCTGCACGAGATCAACGATGTCGTAGACCTGCAGCGGTTCTCCCGACGCGCGGATGGCATCCACGAAATTCCGCTCGCACCAGGGACAGGCGCTCACCAGCGCCTCCGCGCCGGTGGTCCTGGCCTCGGCGATGCGCTCGGCGGCGGTCCAGGCGGAGAATTCGGGATAGGCCTCGCGCACCCCTCCGCCGGCCCCGCAGCACCAACTGTACTCGCGGATGCGCTCCATCTCCACCAGTTCCACACCGGGGATGGCCCTGAGAATCTCTCTCGGCGGATCGTACACGCCCCAGGCTCCGCTGTATCGGGGTCTCCGCGGCTCGTAGACGATGATCTGCCCCTTGATCTTCTTCTCGACGCCGTCCCACGGCACGTATGGTTCTCCTTGCCGGCCCAGGTGACACGGGTCGTGGTAGGTGACGGTCAGCGGCACTTGCGAGCGGAACGCGATCTTGCCTTCTGCGATCAGGCGGGCGATGTATTCTACCGTGTGCAGCACCTCGACCTGAGAGCCCAGTTTGGGATAGAGACGCTTGAAGGCGTGATAACCGTCGGCGCACGAGGTCACCACCGTCTTGACGCCGGCCCTGGCCCAGGCCTGGATGTTCGCCTGAGCGCAGCGGGCGAACTCGTCCCGGTAGCCCATCGCGTACACCCGACCGCCGCAGCACATCTCGCGCTCCCCCATGATGCCGACGGTGACACCGGCGTTCCTCAAAAGCCGTACCGCGGCCTGGGCAGTGGCCTGCAATTCCGGGTCGTAACTGAAGCGACAACCGGCGTGGAACAGCACCTCGGCCTTTTCCTTGGGCAGACGCGGCACGTCCAGATCGTCCGCCCACGCTCCACGCCCGGCCCTGGGTTGCTGCATGGTATTCTGTTCTCGGTTCAGGCTCTCGATGATCGCTTTGTGTGCATCGAGGCCCTGTCCATCCTCGACCAGCCGGAACTTGAGTTCGCGCACCATCTCCAGCGGCTCCAGGTTGTAGCGGCAGACCTTGCAACTCACGTCGCACGAGCCGCAGGTCAGGCAAGTGAAGGCGATGCGCCGCACGGTCTCCGAATAGCCGCTCTGCCCTCTGATGAGCGAACGGGCGACAGCGTACCGGCCACGAGCGGAGTAGCTGTTGAAATTGTGGTAGGCGATGCTGGGGCAGTTCTTGGCAAAGCGCCAGCTCTTCATCTGGTCGAACGGGATCCACTTGCAGTACGAACACTGACTGCAGCGGTCCATTTCCGCTGCGAAATCTTCCAGCGCCATTCTAAATCTCCTTCAGAAACACAACTTTCCCGGATTCATCACGTTGTTGGGGTCGAATATCCCCTTGATCTTGCGCGTCACGATCGTCGTCTGCGCGTCCGCGTTGTAGACCATCGGCGCCCATATCCCGTACGGCCGCGAGAAGAACGCCTTCTGGTTGAACAGCCGAAGGCTGGCGTCGCGGAACAGCGCCGCAGTCCGGGCCACCTCCGCCTCGCTCCGCCGGTCGAACGGCAGGGTGAACTCACAGTGACAGCCAACCCCCTGATGCACCGGCTGGAGATAGACGCCAATGTCCGGAGCCGGGTACTGATGGTCACTGGCTGCCGAGACCATCGTCGCCACGTAGCCGGGCGTCTTGTCGAGCGTGGTCAGGAAGAATATCTCCTGTACCCCTCCCTTATACCTCAATTTCCAGTAAGGCTCCGGGGAGGGGTTCAGAAGCAAATCCAACAATTCGCCACTGCGGCAGCCTGGGAGCGCCGGCAGCATCCGCAACCCGAATTCCTGGGCGATGGCGCGGATGTCCTGTTCTTGCGCGTCCACTCTTTCTCTGGGCAGGATGTCCCCGCCGGTGATCCCCACGACGACGGTCCAGGAGGGTAGCGCGTCCCTCCGGGATACGACCTCGTCCGGCCCGCCGGCAAGGATGGTCGCCAGACAGGTGTTGTTCACGATGAAGAGTTCGTCGCCGAACCTGAACCTGAGGAGCCTGTATGTGAAATCGAGGAGGTCGTCGAGCCTCTCCGCCGGGACGAAGAAAAGCCTGCGGCACTCGGGAAAAACCTCGCACTTGACCGAGGCCCACGTGACGATCCCCATACTGCCCTGCGCTGCCGAGAGAAACTTGTAATAGTCCAACTGTCCCGGCCCGGGGCCTTGCACGGGCACCTTGCCCTCCAGCCAGTCCTCGTCTCTCTCGCCGCGAAAGGTGCCGCTGCCGCTGTAGAACTTGTCGCCGTTGCCCCAGACGATCTCCAGGCTGCGCAACGGCTCGAGCAGATTCCATTGATACCGGGGGGACATCGGCGGTTCTCGCTCCAGGAGCGCGGCGATGACCGACTTGTTGTTCCGGGGCAAAAGGGGCGTGATGATGCGCAGGCCCTCCTTTTGCAACGCGGGCTGAAGTTGGGTGTACGTGACGCCCGGCTCGATGAGCGCCAGCCGGTTGCGGCGGTTGACTTTCAGGATGCGCTTCATGCCACTCAGGTCAACGAGGACCGATTCGGGGACCGTGGGGAAGGTATCGCCGCGCAAGTGCGGCCCGCCTGAACTCACGGGCACCAGAGGAGTCTGCGTCTCGTTCGCCCAAAGGACGATCTTTTGCACCTCATCCACATTCTTGGGCTTGACCAGGAAGCGGGGTTTTAGGGGTGGAATCAGGCGGTGATCCAGTGAGCACAGGTCGCCTGTTTCCGGCTGTTCGACGACCCCCTCCTCTCCGACGATCTCCGTCAGTCTTGCTTTCTTTTCGTCCATGATGCCCCCCATCGGCGGTTCTCACCGAACGCATTCAATGAACGCATTCAGTATAGCACGTTTGTAGTTTTTGTCAATCCGTTCTACGTGGCGATTACTCCCATATGCGGGCAAGGGGAAAGAGGTCAAAGTGGAAAGGTATTGCGACAAGCCAAAGATGCGGGTAGCGGTTTTACATCAGCCGTTCAACAGCCGGTCGGCGGCGAGCACGCAAAAGATGTATGTGGCCGCGCCGCTGATGACGTATTCCACCTGCTGCCAGAGGAAGGGGAAGGGCTGCTTGAGTTCGGGGAAATCGGGGCGAATGAGGTTGGGGCCGGAGACACCGCCGCCGGGGATGTAACTCCAGTCCGCCCGGTTGGCGCCATAGGCGCAGGTCACCGAGCGCGCGCCCACGCCCGAGACCAGCGAAAGGTCAGACGCCGGATGGCAGCCGAGCACATAGTTCAGCGCCCGCAGCACGCTCTCGCGCCCGAACAGGTCGGGGAAGGCCCGGTGCAGGTAATACTGCGCCACACCGTACCACTGAACGTCCCAGGCAACTCCCCAGATATGAGGATGAAAGGGGACGCCGAAGGGATTGGTGGACAGATCGGCGTCGAGTGCAGCCTTGAAATCCTGCAGCGCCGCACGCAGATTGTGAGCAAAGACGACGTCTTCGATCAGGGACAGCACCCGGGTCACACTCCACCCAACCCAGGCGATATTCTTGTGAATCACGGGCCACAGTTCCACAAGCCGCTGGCCGTAGCGCGTCTCACCGGTGGTGATGAGGAGTTCGACAGCAGCCAGTACCTCCTGGATCTCGGGAGACCCTGGCACGTAGGCACTGCGCTGCTCGACCGACTCGTGCGTCTGCTCATAGTCCCAGATGCCGAGGGAAGTCTGGAGACATTCCTCAGCCAGCGCGTCCTCGTAGCCCCGCAGCACACGGCTGGCTGCAGCCAGCGCCGTCGCCACTCGATACTCCAGGCCGGTATCGCGGCTGGTGAACACCCAGCGGTCATCCATCGTGCCGGACCGTCCGCCGACCACCTCGCCTGGCCTGAGCGTGGAATCGTAGGTGCGGTTATCGGTCATCGTGGCTGCATCGCCCAGGTGCACGTACTGCCTTAGCGAGCCTTCGATGATGCCTGCAAAACTGTGCCCGGCCACGCGGTAGCCCGAGAGCAGGGCCTCGACGCCGTGCGCGATCTGTTGGACGATGTCGGGAATGCCGTCGGGGGTGTGCAACAAGACGAGCCGTTCGCCCGGACGCACGGTGGTCTGATCCGTATCTACGCCAAATGCCTCGCGGATCAGCGCCAGCACAAACGTGGTCATGGCCTGGGAGCCGGCAGCCAGGTCATAATCCCCGGCGTCGTGCCAGCCGCCGCGATCCAGCCCGGGGACGTGCTCGTACGGCGCGTAGGGGGTCTCGGTCTCCGGCCCCTGCCTGTAGCCGTCGAAATGGACGTGCGAGAGTGGTGCCTGCAGCGCGTCGTCCAGATGGCAGGCGCCGTGCCAGACGCGATACCGGTCGCGCACCTCGACGTGGCACATCTGCACCGGCAGGAAGGTTTCCAGCGTGGGCTGCCACACGTCACGCCGATAGACATCCTGGCTGATCTTGAAGGGCGGCGTGGACTGCCCTCCGTAGCGCACCAGGTACATCCCCGGCTCGCGCGCAGCGGTAAAGTCAAAGACGGCATAGGCATAGCGCAGAAACCGTCCCCACCTCTCCGGCTGCGCGGATAGCACATCACGCAACTCTCCGGTGGGTTCAATGCGCTGCAAAACTGCCTGGCCCAGCCTCCTGGTCCGGGGGTCCAGTTCGATGACCGCGCGCTTTTCCTGATCGGGGTGATAGCCGACCTGGGAGATGCAGATCACCGGAGGGCGACGCCAGCCGGGGACGCTGTTCGGCGTGACGCGCCAAACGACGACGTCCCGTGTGGCGCCGGCGGGCACGATGGAGCGGACGACGAACCAGCCGTTTTGGGCCGTGTCGCGCCCGTCGAACAGGGCGAGTTCTCCACTGTCCTGCTCGATCACCAGCCTGTGCAACGGGTCTTCGGGGGCAGCGACCAGCCGGGGGCCGTTGGCGAGGGGGAGCGGCTGCGGGTTCCCGTCCAGCCCGGCGATCAGCGGGCCGTTGGCCTGGCGAGGAAAGATGCCAAACGTCCCGCCCAGGTGAAAGGTCTTGCCAAAGTAGACGGCGGGGCACAGTTCCAGGTTGAGGCTGAGCCGGCCCACCCATTCTGGCGGCAGCGGTTCAGTCAGATCAACTGCAATCCGCAGCGCAGCGCCCTCGGCCTGCACACGGATCAGGCCGTCCAGATTCGCGTCTGGATAGTGAAGCGGTACATCTACCTCACCGCGCGCGGCATCTATCCGGCGCTCGCCGGCCACAGGCAGGGGGGACCATTGTCCGGGAGTGGGCTCCAGCCGCAAATCCCCGTTCGTGGCTATGCGTTCTCCGTGCTGGATGATCTCGATGCCGCCCTGCTTGCCCTCGGGGTAGGCATTGTGGAATATCAGGACGGAGAGTCCCGGCGCCTCAAAGCACTCGAGGGCGTTGAGCCTCCACCGCACTCAATCCTCCATCGTGGCCCCGCGCAGTTCGAGTTCCTCGGCAAAGTGGCAGGCGACGTACCGCTCGCCATCCAGCCTGCGAAGCGCGGGCTCCTCCTCTGCGCAGATGCTCCTGGCGTACTGGCAACGGGGATGGAAATAACAGCCGCAGGGAGGATTGGAGGGGTCGGCGATCTCGCCGGCCAGGCGGATGCGCGCGCCGGCCCGGCGCGCCCGCGGGTTGGTGACCGGCACCGCCGACATCAGCGCCTCGGTGTAAGGATGCCGGGGCCTGATGTATAGCCCGATGCTATCGGCGACCTCGACCGCCTTGCCCACGTACATCACCACGATGCGGTCGCAGATGTGGCGGACGACGCTCAGGTCGTGGGAGATGAACAAATAGGTAAGCGCGAAATCCTCCTGGAGTTCCTCCAGCAGGTTGAGAATCTGTGCCCGGATGGAGACGTCCAGGCCCGAGACCGGTTCATCGCACACCACCAGGCGCGGGTTGGTGATCAGGGCACGGGCGATGCAGATGCGCTGGCGTTCGCCCCCGGAGAAGGCGTGCGGGTAGCGCTGCATGTACTCGGGGCGCAGGCCCACCCGTTTGAGCAGGTGCTCTACGCGCTCGCGCATCTCGGCAGGCGTCGCCAGTTTATTGACCTTGAGCACCTCGCTGACGAGATCAAAGACGGTCAGGCGTGGGTTGAGCGAGGAATACGGGTCCTGGAAAATCATGCGGATGTCTTTACGATAGGTCCGTAACTCCTCGCCCTGTAATTTCGCCATGTCCACCACCGCGCCGTCGTCGTGGCGATAGAAAATCTCGCCGCCCGTAGGCGGGTATGCCCGCACGATACAGCGTCCCACGGTCGTCTTGCCGCAGCCGCTCTCGCCTACCAACCCCAATGTCTCGCCTTTACGGATAAAGAAACTCACGTCGTCCACGGCTTTAGTAAAGCCCTTGACCCGGGCGAAGATACCGCGCGTGATGGGGAAATACTTCTTGAGGTTGTTGACCTCTAGCAGGACGTTGTCGTCTTTGATCTGCGGGGATTGGAGTTGATCGCTCATGTCGGCTGCTCCGCTGCCTTTCTGGCGGCCAGGTCTTCGTAAAGCAGGCACTCCACCGTGTGGTTCTCGTTCAGCCGCGTGATCGCAGGGATCAACGTCCGGCACTCGGGGATGGCCTGAGGACAGCGTGGGTGGAAAGGACAACCGCCCGGACGGCGGTAAGGGTTCGGCACCATGCCTTTGATCGGATCCAGTGTTCCGCGCTTCATAGCGATTTTGGGAATGGAGCGCAACAACGCCTGGGTATAGGGATGGCGCGGGGCGTTAAAGATCGTATCCGCGTCGCTCTTTTCGACGATCCGCCCCAGATACATCACGGCGACATCATCGGCGATCTCGGCCACCACGCCCAGGTCGTGGGTGATGAACAACAGCGCCATCTCGTACTGCCTCTGAAGTTCCAACATCAGGTCCAGGATATTCGCCTGGGTCGTCACGTCCAGCGCCGTCGTCGGCTCATCCGCGATCAGCACCTTGGGATTACACGAGAGCGCCATCGCGATCATGGCGCGCTGGCGCATACCGCCCGACAGCCGGAAGGGGTACTCGTCTATCAGACGATCAGGCTTGGGAATGCCGACCCTGTTCAGCAACTCGATGGTCAATGCCCGTGCCTCTCGTTTGGTCATCGTAGTATGCAACAGGATATTCTCCATAATCTGATTGCCGACGGTATACATCGGGCTGAGCGAGGTCATGGGCTCCTGAAAGATCATGGCGATTTCTTTTCCACGAATGTCACGAACGCGGTGGCCCCTTGGATGCAACTTGGCAATATCCACCTTCTCATAAAGGCCATTGCCCATGCTCTGGTTATAGATGATCTCGCCGGAGACGATACGGCCTGGAGGGTGCACGATGTGCAAGAGCGCGCGACAGGCCACGCTCTTGCCGCAGCCGCTCTCGCCAACCAGTGCCAGGGTCTTGCCGCGTTCGACGACCAGGTCCACGCCGTCAACCGCGCGTACCACCCCCTCATCGGTGAAGAAATGGATTTTCAGGTTCTTGACTTCGACGAGTGTATCGGCCATGGCTCACTTCGCCTGATATGGATCTGCTGCATCTCGCAGGCCATCTCCCAAAAAGTTCAGCGCGAGAACGACGATGATGACGGCTACCGCGGGGAACAACAACCAGGGATAGATGGCAATCACGGCAACTTTTTGCGTCTCACGGAGCATGACGCCCCAACTGACCACCGGCTCGCGCAGGCCCAGGCCCAGGTAACTGAGCGCGGTCTCGCCCAAAATCATACCGGGAATGGCAAGAGTGATGGAGGCGATGATGTGGCTCAGGAAGGACGGGATCATGTGCCTGAGGATCAAACGGCCGCGTGGGACGCCGTCCAGCATGGCGGCCATGATAAAGTCCTCTTCACGCAACGCCAGGAACTTGCTGCGCACCACGCGCCCCAGGCCGGTCCAGCCGATCAGCGAGAGAATTACAGTGATCATAAAATAGACCCGCAGCGGAGTCCAGTCCAGGGGCACCGCAGCGGCAAGCGCCAGCCAGAGGGGCAACGTGGGCACAGAGATGAGGATTTCGATCAGCCGTTGGATGGCATTGTCCAGCGGCCCACCGATCAGACCGGCGATGCCACCGATCAGGATGCCCAGTATCAGGCTGATTGCTACCCCGACAAGGCCAACGGTCAGCGAGATGCGGCTGCTGTAGACGATGCGGCTAAAGGTATCACGGCCGCTCTTGTCCGAGCCCATCAGGTAGAACGGGTCTCCAGAATTCTTGGGACCGATCAGGTGCCGATCGCTGGGGATCAATCCCAAGAGTTTATAGGGCTCCCCACGTACAAAGAACCCCACCGGAATGATCACCGATTCGTCAATGAACCAGGTCTTGGCAAATGAAACCGGGTCCCGTTCAAAGCGATAGCCGTAGACAAAGGGGGCGAACTTGCCATCGCGGAAGAAATGGAGTTGCTGGGGAGGAGCGTAGACATAATCGGCTTTGTAGGTCGTGAAATGGACCGGGGCGACAAACTCGGCGAATAACGCCACCAGGTAGTAAATCAACACCACGATCCCACCGATGATGGCCATTCTGTGGCGCTTGAACTTCCACCACATCAATTGCCACTGGGAAGCGACTTCGACCTTGATGTGCTCGACATCTTCGTGGTCGGATACAGGCATCAGGCCGGCATTGTCGGCATAGGGAACAGGGACGGATTGGGACATAGTCAACCTCTACTGCAGGCGGATGCGCGGATCCAGCACGGCGAGCAGAACATCCGAGATGAAGGTGCCGATCACGGTCAGGACGCTGAGCAACAGCATGAAACCGGCGGCCACATACAAATCCTGCCTCTGGAGGGCCGTGAAATATACCGGCCCGGAGGTGGGCAGGTTCAACACGATTGCGACGATGACTTCACCGGCTACCAGGCCCGGCAGCGTCCAACCGATGGTGCTCACAAACGGGTTCAAGGCATGACGAACGGGATACTTCAGGAGCAGTTTCCATTCTGGCAGGCCTTTGGAGCGCGCGGTCTCGACGTAGGGCTTGTTCAGCTCATCGAGCAGATTGGCGCGCATCGTGCGGATCAGCCCGGCAGTCCCACCCAGGCCGATCAGGATGACCGGTATCCACAGGTGCTTGAGCATGTCCAGCAGTTTCGCCCAAGACCATGGCGCATCGGCGTACTCTATAGAAAAGAGGCCGATCATCGCCTGGCCAAAGTACCTTTGACTGATGAACAGAAAGATCAGCGCGAGCAGGAAACTGGGTACGGCAAGGCCAATGAACCCCAGGAAGGTGAAGATGTAATCTCCGATAGAGTACTGGCGCACGGCTGAATAGATGCCGATAGGCAGGGCGATCACCCAGACGAGGATGAAACTGCCAAACGAAAGTGAGAACGTCATGGGCAGACGCTCGACGATCAGTTCTCTCGCGTCCCGTCTATAGGTGAAAGACCAGCCAAAGCTGCCCCGGGTGACGATATTGCGTAGCCACTTGTAATACTGCACGTACATCGGCTGGTCGAGGCCATATTGTTCGCGCAACTGAGCCACGTACTCAGGCGCCAACTCCCGACCTCCAGCCGAGATCATCTGATTGACCAGGTTCGTTACAAAGTCGCCTGGCGGCAGTTGGATGATAGCGAACGAGATGAGCGTGATCACCCAGACGGTGAACAGCATGTACAGAAAACGTCGTAACAGGTATCTCCACATACGTCTGCCCTCATCGTTCTACGGGAACACAAGAGGCATGCTCCGGCGCCTGGCGCCGGAGCATGCCTGATGGATACGGGGTTACTCCCTCAGGAACCACTGTTCGGGGTACAGAATCTTCTGCACGCCCTCGATCCAGCCGTCGTACCAGGTATCGGGGATGCCACCCAGGCGGGCATGGAACGGATAGTACATCGGGGCGGGCCGGGAGATGCCGGCGACGTAGAAGCGCTCCTTGGCTTCCTTGATCACCTCGCGCATCTTGGCAACCTGCAACTCGTAGGTCGGTTGCGCCACAGCCTCCTCGTACTTGGCGCGGGCGTCCTTGGCCCACTGCGGTGGCTCGACGGCGACCGTTTCGCCGGTCGGATCGGCGATGCGCCAGCCGTACCAGCCGTGGCTAAAGTAGCCGAAGTACTCCATCGGGACGTAGTAGCGCGGGTCAATGAGCGCTGTGACCCCTGCGCCGCCCTCGCCGGTAAAGATCGCGGCCTCGATGAGGTTCTTCCTCTTGATCTCATCGTGCTGCGGACCGGGTACAGAGTTCAGCAGAACTTCGACGCCCACGGCCTTCCAGTAGCCGATCAGCAACTCGACAACCTGGACATAGGTCGTGCCGTAGGAGAGATCGTTCTGCACGGTGAAGATGAACTGGAAGCGCTTGCCGTTCTTGTCCAGGCGGAAGCCCTGAGCGTCTTTGTCAGGCAGCACCTTGTCGAGATACTCGTTGGCCTTGGCCACGTCGTACTCGACGTACTGGGTGTCCATGCCCTCGATGTAGAGCGGCGAGTCCTTCAGCGGCGCTTGCTGCGCGGGCTCGCCCTGGCCATTGTGGACGATCTCGATGATCTCCGGGCGGTTGATGGCGTAGGACATGCCGATGCGAAAGTCCTTGTTGGCAAAGACCTCCGCCTTCACGGCGTCGGCGATGGTCTGGTTGAAGTGAATGGTGTTGGTGTTGCCACCGTCGGACAGCGGGTACTTGATCTGGATCGGCTTGCCCTCATCCATCGCCTGGTGGTAAATGATGCGGTTCTCGCCGCCCGGGTCTTTGACAAAGTCTAGGTCGCCGTTCATCATGGCGAAGGTGCGGCTCTCGGCGTCCTGGTAGGAAATGCCCAGGATCTTGTCAATGTAGGGCAATTGGTTGCCCTGCTCGTCCACCTTCCAGTAGTAGGGGTTGCGCTCCAGGCGAACCTGCGTGCCGGTGCCGAGCGGCTGGGTGGTGATCCAGGGGTACAGGGAGGGCATTTCCGGATACTGGTAGAAACGGCCGGGGTTGGCCCAGGTGTCGGGGCCCTTCTTGAAGAACAGGCCCATCCAGTCCGCGACATCCCCCTCCGCTGCGACGAGATCGTCAACATTAGGGTTGTACTTCTTGTGGAACTGTTGCAGGTAGTGCTTGGGGTAGAAGGCGAAATACCGGCCATCCCAGGCAGCCAGCTTGTACGGTAAGATGCCATAGGGCTTGGGGAAGATGAATTTGACGGTGTAGTCGTCAATCTTCTCGGCCCGGAAGTCGGCCGCCATGTCGGTGGGCAGCCAGTCGGCCCCGGGCCCGGTCGGACTGATGTCGGGATCGAACATCACGTCCTCGATGTAGAACATGATGTCGTCGGCGGTGAACGGCTCGCCGTCCGACCACTTTATGCCCTTGCGCAGGTGGAAGGTGTACTCCGTCACATCGTCGCTGACCTCGATGCTCTCGGCCAGGTTGGGCTCGTAACCGCTAAAGTCCGGCTTCCACTGGACGAGATGCTCCCATGCAGCCACAAAGAGCAAACCACCCCACTCTGGGCTGGCGCCGACAAAGCCGACGCGCAATTCGCCACCGTAGGCGCCCTGCTCCGGGGTGAGCCCTTTGATCACTCGCGGGTTTTCCGGCAGGCGCTCGTCCACAGGCGGCAACTCGCCGGCTTCCACCCTCGCAGCGAGCATGGGGGATTCCTGGTACATGCTCACCGGCGCAGCAGTTGGCGCTGCAGTCGGTACCGCAGTGGGCTTGGCAGTAGGCTGCGGTACCGCGGTCGGTGCTGCGGTTTCTTTCGGTTTGCACCCTGCCAGGGCTGCTCCTGCTGCCGTCACAGCGCCCAGGCGTAGAAACTCGCGACGGCTGATTCTATTGCTGCTCATCTTTCCTCCTTAGTTATTGAAATCTTGATTTGCAGTTCTTTCCACTAGCATTCAGTGTACACGTCTCTTCGGCCAGATACAGATGTGGACGAGAACCTGCGTCACCTAGATAATCCTTGCTCTATATCACCCCCTTTCTAGTCCGCCCGTGCGATCAGGTTGGCAGCGTTGTCAGCATAGGGTCGTTTCCCTCAAATGGTTGCCTGGTAACTGCTGCAGCCAACCGGAACACAGCGCCAATCTTTGAGTGGGCAGTCATTGTGGTATGCCATCGCAACCTGCAGGCAGACTGTGATAATTATATTACAGCATACCGTTGAGCGCAAGTCCGCCAATTGCCTCATCAGATATTCAGGGAGGATATCAAAGCCAATTGCGGCTTGCTCAAGCCCTCGATCTCGATCTCCTGGATCGCGCCTGCTTGCAGAGACGTGGTGATCGTGCGTTCCAATTCGGCCGGCGTCCACTTGAGCACATGGAAGACCTGGCCGATCATCTTGCGGTCTGCGGCGACCACGTTATCCAGGTACCGTTGCACCAACACCCGCCGCGCTTCACCCCGCCCGATTGAGCGAGCCTGCTCCGGGATTTCGGGGAACCAGCGCGGCAGCAGTTCGTAGACGAAGGCATAATCCCACGCCCCGGCCTCGGCCACGCCCACCGGCAATATCTTGAGGCCCACCTGCAACTCCACCAACGCGCGGTCGAAGCGGACTTTGGCGCTCTGGGCGCTCAGCCGCGCTTCCCGTCGCAACCTGACGGTATCTAGCGGCCCGTTCTCCAACAGCGCTTCGTAGACCGCCTTGGCTTCGGCGCTCAGCCGCCCCTCTTCGTACTCCTGGAGATAGTCGTCCAGCGCACCATAGTTCTCGCTGAGCGCGTAGAAATACGGCAGCATCTCCAGTGAAACGAGCGTGGCCCGGCGGCGCAGCAGTTTTCCATAGTACCACCACTTCTTGTCGAGCGAATCGTCTTTCCAGCCCCAGCACTTGCCAATGTCAGGGTCGTCGTGCTCGTGCGGCACAGGCCGCTCCCGTCCGGCGATGGCGTGGAACAGATTGGGCATCTCGATGTCCTTGATCGGCCAGAAGTGACAAAAGCCCACTTCCTCGACGAAGGCGCGCGCCTCTTCAACCGTGCGCAGCCGCCGCTCAGGAGTGCGGTGATAGTTGTAGTCGCGCCAGCGTTTGATCTCCTCCGCGTTCACGGCTCCTCCAGAATCTGCCGGAACAGAAACCACGACCCCTTGCCTTTGCCGGCCCCTTGGGGCGCGCGGTCATAGTAGATGTCGAATATCTCACCGGTGTCGGTGCGCACGCGGTAATAGTCGCGCCCCACGCCCCAGGATCCGCGCCGCTCGGCGGCCTTGGCGCGGAACGAACCGCGCTCCTTGACGTAGAACGCTTCGCTCTTGCCGCGCAGCCGGTAATCATGCCACTCGCGCAATACCGCCTCCACCCGATAGATGCGCCCCTCCCAGATGAAGCCGTCGGGCGGACCGGGGCGTTTTTCGAGCACAGGGGGCCGTGCGTAAGTAACCTCGATCGGCGCACCGATGAAGCGCGCGGGCGGTTCAACCGTCACGGCATTCCTCCTGTAACAGCGAGCGGATCAGGTTGACTTTGGCAAAGTGGCCGCCGCTGGCGCGGGTCATCCACCCCTCGGGGCCCAGCAGACGGTCAGAGATCGCCCGCAGCGAAAGCCCTTGCTGCCGTAGCGTTTCTGCCTGCTCACTCAGGCTCTCCCAGTAGGCGATCTTGCGCTCAATGGCCGCGCAGGCATCCTCGACTATGCCAGCGTGGGAGCAGATGAGCAGCCTGGGCCTTAGCGTCAGCACTCGCCGCAGCGACTCGAGCGTGCTGCGGGCATCCTCGCCATCCCGCAGATAGCGCACCCGCTCGTGGATGAACAGGTCGCCGCTGAACAGCCAGCCCTGCTTCGGCTCGAAGAAACAGACGTGATCAGGGCAATGACCGGGGGTGGGGATTACCTGGAGGCGATAGCGGTCGGTCTCGATGGTTGGTCCCAGCGGCTCTGTGGCAACGTTGCCCGGCTGTCCCCAGATGATCCGGCGGTAGAATTCCAAACGCGGAAAACTGGCGAGGATCGCAACGGCTTCCAGCGGGGCTGCTACCGGCAAGTCCAATGCGTTCTGGAGCGCCCTGTCTCCACCGGAATGGTCCTCGTGGTGATGGGTGTTGACGATCTGGCGCACGCCGCGCTTGTGGCACCAGGTGGTCAGCGCGGAAGCGGTGGCCGGGCAGCCGGTGTCAATCAACAGGCCGTCCACCAGATAGGCCGCGACGGTGTAGAACGGGTAACCGAAGAACGTCCGCGCCAGGCGAATGCAGGTGATGGGGCCGTACTCGGTTGAAATAAGCATCATCTATCGGGGCTGACGGTAAGTTCAATGACAGGGGATCGTGTCTAGGCGGGGACCAGCATTCCCTCTGCTGCCGGTCGCATTGTGACGCGGATATCTAGACTTGCACCCTGGTCACACGAAACCCGTGCTGTTCCAGGACGTCGAACTTGCTCTCAGCATCTCGCGTGAATACAACCTCGGCTTACGAACACTCGCTCACAGGCACACCATATCACACCGGTGGGCGTTTGTCAACCGCGTCACGTGGCCCACAGGCAGAGTTGGTATGCCGGACGACGGCCGTCGAGCAGGATGAAGGGGGCGGCCCGGTCGGCGGCGATGCCCAATTTACGGAGGTCGGCCAACTCGCGCAGGCGCCCGCGCCGACGCTCCTCCAGCAACCGCGTGGCTCCCTTGGGGCCGATGCCGGGCACGCGCAGAAGCGTCGGCCGGTCGGCGGTGTTGAGTTCGACCGGCGCGTGCGCCAGTTCGCGGGAAGCCCAGACCCACTTGGGATCGCGCTCCAGCGGCAGGTTGCCGTCGGCGTCGAAGGGCAGTTCCTCGACGGTGAAGCCATAATCACGGAGGAGGAACGAGGATTGGTACAGCCGGTGCTCGCGTAACGGTGGAGTAGGCGGGTGATACTCGAGCGGCGTATCCGGCACCGGCGTGAACGCCATAAAGTAGGCCCGCGCCAGTCCGGCCTGCCGGTACAGAAACTCGGTCGTGGTCAGCAACTCCAGGTCGCTCTCGCCCGCGGCGCCCACCACGAACTGGGTGGTGGAACTGGGCCAGCGCCCGGGTAGTTCGCGGCGGATCTCTTCGATCCAGCGCAGGCGTTGCAACAGTTCCTCGGCGAAAAGTTTGTGCGGAGCCAGGGCTTTGAGCCGCTCGGTGTTGGGCGCTTCCAGGTTGACCGAGACGCGGTCGGCCAGGCGCATGGCGGCGGCGATCTGATCGCGCTCCGCACCGGGCATGATCTTGAGGTGGATATAGCCCTGGAACCCATAGCGGCGGCGCAAGAGTTCCGCCGTGGCGATCAGACGGTCTTCGGTGCGCGGGCCGCCCCCGGCGATGCCTGAGCTGAGGAAGATTCCCTCGGCGATGCCCTTTTGGTACAGTTGCACAAAGAGGTGCGCCAGTTCATCGGGGGAGAAGGTCGTGCGACGAAAGTCGCGTCCCTGGCGAAAGGCGCAGTAGGCGCAGTCACGCTCGCAGGCGGAGGTGAGCAGCGTTTTGAGCAGCGCGATGCGCTTGCCGCCGGGCATCACCGCGTGGTGGACGCAGCCGGAGAGGTCGTCGGTGGTCTTGCGGGGCGGAGCCGAGCACCCACCGACCGCATTCACTTCCTCCGCCGGCTCGAAGCAGGTCGGCGGGCCGAGCAACTTGAGTTTCTCCAACACATCCACTGCCTTCCTCCACTTGCTATTATACGAACAAATGTTCGATGTGTCAAGTAAGTCAGAGCAGCGACTTGACAATCTCAATTAAATGTGGTATTATTATTTATAGATAATTGTTATCTATCAGTTTTAATTCTACTTGATAATGACTACTGCACAAGAGCGATTTGAAGAATTGAAAGATCGGCTTCGGCGGCGCAACTATCGCCTGACGCCGCAGCGTGTAGCGCTTCTTTGTCTCTTGGCAGAGAGCGAGGGACGCCCGAGCGGAGGAGGTGATGTCTATAGGCACCAGACGCTCAAAACCTGAAAACGACGTTGCTTCAGTAAATCCACTAATCTAAAACAGAAAGGAAAAGACAATGGCTAAAGTAGCACGCAAAATGGTGGAGAAGGCGGGCATTGACCTTGATCATCTGTTGGACCTGCTGGTCAAGAATGCTTCCGCCGAACTCACCACCTACTATTACTACACCATCCTGCGAGTCAACCTGATCGGGCTGGAAGGCGAGGGGATCAAAGAGATCGCCGAAGTGGCCCGGATCGAAGACCGCAATCACTTTGAGGCCCTGGTGCCCCGCATCTACGAGTTAGGGGGGGAATTGCCCAAGGATATGAAAGAGTTCCACGACGTATCCGCCTGCCCGCCTGCCTCTCTGCCCAAGGACCCGACCGACGTCAAGGCGATGCTGACCGTCCTGGTGAACGCGGAAAGGTGCGCGGTGCAGGGGTATACCGAAATCTGTAACCTGACCGCGGGCAAGGATCATCGCACCTACGATCTGGCCCTGGCCATCCTCAACGAGGAAATCGAGCACGAGTCGTGGTTCTCCGAATTCCTGGGAGAGGGGCCTTCGGGGCACTTTATGCGCAGAGGGGAGACGTCACCCTTCGTGTCCAAGTTCCTCCGGTAGGGGGGACTGGGCGGCGATGGAGTCTCTCCAGTGTCCGCATGATAACAGAGACCCGTCTTAGTGCAGGAGACGGGTCTCTGCTTTTGACTTTTGCCCCTCCCGCGAGTACAATATGTATGTGACGCTAGTCCCCAGGAGAAAGGAGCACGCTATGAGTGAAATCTTATGTTGTATCTGCCACCAGCCCGCCGGGCCGGAGGCCAAACGGTTAGGCGGCCGTGTGTACTGTGAGCGCCACTACGTCAAAGTGATGCAAGATCGGCGCAGCGTATGGAGCGCGGGACTGGCCCACATCATCGGACAGGTGCTCTTCGTGCTCGTCGTCTTCGGGCTGGTTGCCCTCATCAGGCCGGTGCTGAGCGGATGGACGCTGGTGGCCGTGGGGCTCGTTCTGGCGCTCGTCCCGGCCATCCTGTGGCTGGCCTTCTTCTACCGGCAGGATCGGCTGGAAGCGGAGCCGAAGGGCTTTGTCATCGGCGTCTTTCTGCTGGGGGCACTGCTGGCGCAGGGAATCGGCATCCCGCTGGTGGAGAGCGTCTATGAAACGCCACGCTGGCTGCCGCTCGACGTCTGGAGCGACCTGCTGGGCTCCATCCTCGTCATCGGCTTTGTGCAGGAGGCGCTCAAGTATGCCGCCGTGCGCTATTCGGTCTACCCGTCGGCCGAATTCGACGAGCGCGTGGACGGCGTCGTCTACGGCACCGCTGCCGGGCTGGGTTACGCGACCATGCTCAACGTCCACTACGTCGTCGTCAGCGGCGGGGTAGATTTGCAGGTCGGCGTCATCCGCATCGCCATCACCGCGCTGGCGCAGGCCAGTTTCGCCGGCCTCACCGGTTACTTCCTGGGGCGCGCCAGGTTCGAGGACGAGCCGGTGTGGTGGCTGCCGGGCGGCCTGGCGCTGGCCGCCGTGCTCAACGGCCTGTTCAATTTCCTGAGCGGCGAACTGACCACCACCGGTCTCAGTCTTTCCGGCGGCGGCTTCAATCCCTGGCCGGGGCTGATCCTGGCCGCCATTGTTGCCGCAGCGACCTTTACCGCGCTCAACTTCCTGATCCGCCGCGCCAACCGGCTCACGCTGGCGCAGGCCGAGAGTTGAGGATTCCCCGATGACACAAGTCAGAGAAGTTGCCGCAGCCGAATATGAAATGCAGCCACGCATGGTCTTCAGACCCCCCGTGTACTACCCCGAATCGGATGGGAAACCCATGGCCGAGACCGATACGCACATCAAACTCCTGATCTACCTGCACGAGGCGTTGGCGGATCGCTTCCGTGATGTTCCCGATGTCTACGTAGCCGGCAATCTCTTCGTCTATTATCAAGAGGGCGATCCCACCAAAGTGGTTGCACCGGACATCTTTGTCGTCAAGGGCGTGCCCAAGCGCGACCGCCGCATCTATCAGGTGTGGAAGGAAGGTAAAGGGCCGGACGTGGTCATCGAACTGACTTCGCGGAGTACCAGAGAAGAAGACCTGGGGTTGAAGAAGGGTGTCTATGAAGTGCTGGGGGTGAAGGAGTACTTTATCTTCGATCCCCTGGAGGAACATCTGCAACCGCGCCTGGTGGGTTTCCGACTGGCCGAGTGGGGGTATCGGCGTATCGAGGAGGAGCCGTTGGTGAGCCGGGTGCTGGGGCTAGAGTTGCGGGTGGAAGGGGATTTCCTGCGGCTGGTGGACCCGATTACCGGAGAGAAACTATTGACGCCGCTGGAAGCGCAGGAGGCCCGCCGTGCCGAGGCCCACGCTCGCCTCCAGGCCGAAGCCGAGGTCGAGCGACTGCGGGCCGAGTTGGCTCGCCTGCGCGCGGCCACAGATGAGACAAAGGAGGAAGCACAATGAGTGTGACCCCAACGATCCAACGCCGTGCCCGTTGGGCCGATCTGGCCGTCGTCGTTCTCGTGGCCGTGGCTCTCATTGGAGGCTGGCTCCTGCGCGAGGCCGTCCTATCGCGCGCCACGCCCTTTGCTGCTGACGACCTCTCCGGTCGCTACCCGGCGGGTTGGACGAAGGAGACCGGTGACGATCCCTTGCTGCGCGTGCGCGACCCGCGCGGCGGGGAGACCGGCGCCCTCCTCGAACTGCGCACGCGGGCGCTCGCCGCCGAGGCTGATCCTCTCCTTGTGCTCGACGTGCTGACGCTGGAGCGAGCCGGCCGAGAGAGCGCCTATCAGACCCTCAGCACCGATCAGGTCGCGGTCGGCGGCAAGGCCGCCACCAGCCGCACCTTCACCTACGTCGCGGTGAACCGCAATCCCTATCTGGAGCGGCTGCCGGTGGTGATGAAGGGTGTGGACCTGGTACTGAAAGACGATGGACGCGCCGTCATCGTCACCTTCGTGGATAGCGCCGACGATTTCGACGCCGGTTATCGCTATTTCCTTGCCTTCGTCGAGTCCCTGGAACTCTGAGGTGGCACTATGAGAAACGTCAAGCGATTCCTGATCATTGGCGTCGCCTTTCTGGCGATGCTCAGTTGCCAGCCGTTCGGCCCCAAGGTCTTACCCACCGTCACACCGCTCCCGCCGACGGCGACGCCGCGCGCCGGCGAAGTGCCCACGCCACAGCCCATTTCCCAGCCGCCGACGCAACAGATACGGCAGAACCTGCTGCGCGCGACCGTGCAGATCATTGCGATACAGGACGACGAACCGATCTGGAGTGGCTCCGGCACCATCATCTCCCCCGATGGGCTGATCCTCACCAACGCGCACGTCGTCTCCGATCCCGACCCCGACTATCGGCCCGATGCCATCGCCGTTGCCCTCACCGTGCGCTCCGACCAGCCACCGGAGTTGACCTACCTGGCCGAAGTCAAGGCCATTGACCCCAAACTCGACCTGGCGGTGATTCAAATTGTCACCGACTTGAACGGACAACGGGTGGACACCAGCAGATTGAGTCTGACCTCCGTGCCCCTGGGCGACTCGGACCTGCTCGAACTGGGCGACGTGCTCGACATCCTGGGCTACCCCGGCATTGGCGGCGAGACGATCACCTTCACCGAGGGGGTGGTGAGCGGTTTTACACGCGAGCGCGGCGTGGAGGGCCGTGCCTACATCAAGACCGACGCGACCATCGCCGGCGGTAACAGCGGCGGCCTGGCGGCGAACCAGCAGGGCGAGATCATTGGCGTCCCCACCCAGGTCGGTTACGGCGGGGCCGAACGCTTTGCCGACTGCCGCTACCTTGCCGATACCAACGGCGACGGTATAATTGACGAGAACGACAACTGCATCCCCGTAGGCGGGTTCATCAACGCCCTGCGCCCGATCAACCTCGCCAAGCCGTTGATCGAGATGGCCCGCCTGGGGATCGCGCCCAAAAAGCCCCAGGAGCCCACAACGCCTTCTGGCGAAGCACGCTTCTCCAACCTGGTTTTCTCGCCCGATGTGACCGAGAACGACCAGCCCACCCAGATCGTCACCCAACTGCCGTCCGGCGCCACCAGCCTCTACGCCTTCTGGGACTATGACGGGATGGCCGATGGAATGACCTGGTCGGCCCGCTGGTATCGGGATGGCTCGCTGCTGCGGGATGTGAGTTGGGTTGACGATGTATGGCAGGGCGGCGAGCGGGGCAACTGGTGGGTCGGCATCACCAACGAGTCCGGCCTGAGCGATGGCGAGTATCGCATCGAACTCTACGCCGGCGACGAGATGCTGCTCGAAGGCATGATTCCCGTCGGCGGCGCAGTCAGCGGCCCCACCATCACCAACCTGATCTTCTCCGACGGCGTCACCGCCGACGACCGGCCCACCAACCCCACCTATCTGCTTCCGTCCGGCATCCGTCGGGTGTACGCCTTCTTCGACTACGACGGCATGGAGGATGGCTGGGTCTGGAGCCGCACCTGGACCTATGAGGGCGAAGAGATCGCCTCCGGTTCCGAAACGTGGGAAGGCGGCGCGAGTGGCTCCTGGTGGGTGGGCATCGAGGCCGATGAGCCGCTCGACCCCGGGGCCTATCGGCTCGAGATCTTTGTCGAAGGCGCGCTGGCAGCGGCTGCCAACTTTACCGTCGCCGGTGCGGAAGGCCAGCAGGCCTTCGGGCCGATTACCTTTGCCGCTGGCGTGGACGCGCGCGGCAATCCGGTCAACCCCGCCACCTCCTTCCCCGCGGGCCTGAAGGAACTGCACTTTTTCTGCGACTACACCGGGATGCAGGACGGGCTGAACCTCGACGAGAAGTGGCTCCTCGACGGCGAGGAGTTGGTCACCTTCAACGTGGTCTGGGAGTGGGGGGAGAGCGGCACATACCACGATTATATCTACCGTTCTACCGGCGCTCCGTTGCCCGACGGCGCCTACACGCTGGAACTGTATCTGGAAGGGCAACTGGTGCAGCGGGGTTCTGCGACGATCGGCGCCGGCGCGGGCAGGCCAACCCCCACGCCGCCACCGACCGAGGGGCTGTACATCGTGGGCACCATCCGCGACGCCGACACCGGGCGGGGCATCCCTGGTGCCATCTTTATCGTGCTCAAACCTGGCATTCGGGCGAACGCCTGGGACGGCAATGAGGACGATATTTACACCTGGGCCGAGGCCGACAGGAACGGTTACTTTGAACTGCCGTTGCCGTTGGAGCGCAACAAGGCGTACAGCATGATCGCCTGGGCCGAGGGCTACACTGCCACCACCGGCGACGACATCCTGATAAGCGACGAGCCCTCGCCTTATGAACTCGAGATCACGCTGCAACGGAAGTAGGGGCTTCTGGCCTGCCTCATGCGAGGCGTGGAGCAGGCAGTCGAGATCCGCAAGACGGTGGATCTTCCGTTTCCGGCCGACCTGCTGGTTCGCACGCCTCGGCAAATCACCGAACGTCTGGCGTTGGGAGATGTCTTCTTGCGCGAGGTTATCACCAGAGGCATGGTGCTCTATGAGACCAGTGACACGGGAGTGGACTGAAAAGGCGGAAGGCGACTACCGAGATCGACGTCAGAGACACCTTCTACCGTGGTTTTGTGCCGAGAACTAACCCCTCCGCAGGTTGGAGCGCGAGCATGCGCCCGGACCGCCACCTGTCGGAGAGTGATTTGAGCCGGTGTTGCTGCTCATTGCGAGGAGTGCGCCATGGAAGAGAAACCGAGTGCGGCAATCGAAGAAGATGAATTGCCGGAGTTGCCGTCAAAGATTCCTCCACCAGTCCAGAGAAGTGCAATGGGTTTTGTACCTGGAGTCCCCATAGGGCTTGCTGCGCTGCTGGCAAATGCCACCCGTGACAAGCGAACCTACGCCCAGAAACTGGAGGAGGCGCAAGGGGATGACGTGTTCAAGTATCTGCTGCTGATGAATGCCTCCGCGCTTGAGCAATACGTTACTCAGACGCGCCTGCAAGCGGAGCAGAGTTTTCGCCTTAGCCGGGTCGTCGCTATTGTGGGCTTTGTACTGCTTGCGATCAGCATCGGCCTGGGAGTTTATACCAACCTATCAGGTGGAGACACCCTGGATGCCGCCTATTTGTCCGGCATCGCAGGTGTGCTGACCGAGTTCATATCCGGGGTGTTCTTCTATCTCTACAACAAGACTCTCCAGCAATTGAACCTGTTTCATAATCGGATGCTGTCCGCCCAACACATCGCCACGGCTTTCCTGGCCAATAGCCGCGTTGCAGACGTAGCCAAGCGCGACGACGGCAAGGTAGAACTTGCCAAGGCGCTCATATCCGCTGCGGTTTCACGGATTCAGGAACCCGCCACGCCACTCCCAGAGGGGTAACGGATGGCCTGCGATCAAGAAACCAGGGGTAGCGATCGCTTCGCTTCCCAACTATCATGGGTGTGCTTTCTCACTCGTGGACACAGCCTGCGGTCGGAGGGTGAATGGAGGGCTCGACGCTGAAAATACGTGATACGGAGCACGTGCTGGACGAAGTACTCCTGCGCTACAAAGCGGGCAAGGCAGGTGACAGGGACTGTGTGACGTTCGATCTGTTCGCCGACGATCAGGGTGCAACGAGAGCGGGCTTTATCATTGATGGTATGACGGTGGTGGGCAAGGCGAGTCTGGAAGCACTTGCCGGCGTGACGTTCGAGATAGATGCTGAAAGCGAAGATGAACTGAACGACCTGAGCGGGTGCACGATCTACGAGCCCGGCCGTCCCCTGCAACTTGCCCACCTCAAGGTCGTCTTTGGCTCTCTCCAGGGCGATTCGCTGGACGTTCACCTCGAGGCATCCTGCTTCGGCCCGAACTTTCAGACCGGTACCCTGGAGCAGGACATACCGGTTGTGGGCAACCTTGTCGCCAGGGTCGAGAGTTGAGTGGGCATAGACGCCGCTGACGGTTCGGTGGACGAAGCGAGTCTGATCGCCGCGGCCCAACAGGGCGGAATAGACGCCTTCAACGACTTGGTGCTGGCCTATCAGCACCAGGTCTATAATCTTGCCTACCGCATCCTGGGCGACCCGGCCTCCGCTGCCGACGCCACACAAGAGACGTTCATCTCCGCCTATCACCACATCGCCGGGTTTCGTGGCGGCTCCTTCAAGTCCTACCTCCTGCGCATCGTTGCCAACGCCTGCTACGACGAACTGCGCCGTCGCCAGCGCCGTCCCGCCACGTCGCTCGAGGACTGGGATGTGGACGAAGAGGCCAATCCCACGCTGATCAATGGAAGCGAAGGGCCCGAGGAACACGCCGAGCGGAAGGAGGTCTCCCGCGTGATCCAGGCGTGCATCGAGACCCTGCCGGCCGACCAGCGCATGACGCTCGTGCTCTCTGACGTGGAGGGGCTGAGTTACGAAGAGATCGCCGAGACGACGGGCGTTGCGCTGGGCACGGTCAAATCGCGCCTGGCGCGGGCGCGCGGTAAACTGCGCGATTGCCTGCGGGCGCACGGGGAACTGCTGCCTGCCGGGTATCGTCTTGAGTGATGGGGCAGGATGCAGGAAGCAAGAAGCAGGAGGCAGGAGGCAAGAGGCTGGGGGAGTGACGATGATGCGGTGGTTTACGAAGCGGGACAGAGAAAAGGAGCGGCGGGATGAATTGCTTTCGGCGTACCTCGACGGCCAATTGGACGTCGGGGAACGCACGCGCCTGGAAGCACGGTTGGCAAGCGATCCCGCCCTCCGTGCCGAACTGGAGGCGCTGCGCCGCACCGTGGCGCTGGTGCGTGATCTCCCGCGCGTCCCCGTCCCGCGCAACTTTATCCTGCCGCAGACGGTGGCCCCACGCCCACGGCCTGTCCCGCTACGCTCCCGGCGGTCGCTTGCCCCGTGGCTTACTGCCGTGACCTCTGTCGCCGCCCTGTTGTTCCTCGCTGTCCTGATCGGCGACTTGCTCATCGGCGGCGCGGGCCGCCCGGCCTTTGCGCCGGCAGCACCGTTGGCGGTAGAGGAACAGGAGACGGTGGCCGTCACCAGAGAGGTTGAACAGCGGGCCTGGGAGACACCACCTGCTGTGCCGCCGTTGGCGATGATGGCGACCACGGAGGAAGCCGATTCCGCCGGCGAGGAGGAGCGCCAGAATATGCAGTATATGACGGTCACGCCGGCTGCAGAAGAAGGCGGCCTTGCCCCGGCCGCCATCCCCAGCCCGGTAGTGCCGGAGAGCGCCGCCGGCGTTCCGACTCCGACGCCGGAACTCTACAAATACGTGTACGCGACGGTTCCCCCAACCCAGGAGGAAATGGCGCCAGCAGAAGGTGAGCGCACACCGGCAACCGGCCGGAAGGTCGAACCCTTCCCACTTCCCGCCTCGCGGATGCTCGAGAGCAGCCTGGGCCTGATCGTATTGATACTGGGGGGTATTACAATCTGGGCCTGGCGCGCCCGCCGGTAAGGGTCCCCATCGGGCTGTCGCGATGCGCACAAGCGCCCGTTACATCTCTTTTATCCCATACGGAAAATCGTATTCGGCCATTTTCGCCATGAACGGATCGGGGTCGAACGCCTCCGGTCCCAGCACCCCCGTCCCCCGCCACACCCCGCTGTTGAGCAAGTCCCAGGCGATGACCGGGTTGACCGCCGTTTGCCACACCACGGCCTGCACGCCGTATTTCCGCATGCAGGTCTCGTTATCGGCGACCTGGTAGATGTAAACCTGACGCGGCCTGCCATCCTTGACGCCCTTGACCCACGTGCCGGCGCAGGTTTTGCCGAACATCTTGTCGCCCAGGTGGGCCGGGTCGGGCAGACAGGCCGCCACCACATCACGCGGCGCGACCATTACGCCCTTGACGTTGATCGGCTCTTTGTTGTCCAGGCCGAGCATCTTGATCGTTTTGAGCACACGGATAAACTCCTCGCCCAGGCCATACTTGAAGGTCACGCGCTTGCAGTCAATCCAGCGTGGGATGAGCAACACCTCCTCGTGCTCAACATTGACACACTCGATCGGGCCGATACCCTCCGGGAACTCGAACACCTCCGGCTCGGAGAACGGCTCGGTGGTGTACCAGCCGCGCTCCTTATCCCAGATCACCGGTGGGTTCAGGCACTCCTCAATCGTCGTCCAGATCGAGAAGTTGGGGGCGAACTCGTAGCCGCGTACCTCCAGGTTGGCCCCGTCGCGCACGCCGATCTCGACAACCTCGTCGAAGAGGTGTTTGGCAGCATATTTGGCAAAGATGTCGGCCAGCCCTGGCTCGACGCCCATCCCCAGCAGTGCCAGCAGACCCTTCTTCTCCCACTGTTCTGCCCGCTCGAACTGATAATCACCTAGTTTGATCCCGCACTGGCGGTACGGATCGGTCGGGTGCGGCGTCGAGAGCGTCATCGCCATGTCCATGTACATGCAGCCGTACTCGAACGCCGCGTCGAAGATGGGCTCGTTAAAGACCGGGTCCACCGCGTTCATAATCAGGTCCACTTTGTACTTGCGTGCCATGTCGAGGATGAGCGCCTTGTCGCTGGCGTCTATCCATTCTTCCGGGAACTTGTCGGGCCGGTCGAGTTTCTGCGCCACTTCCCGCACGCGCTCGCGGTTATAGTCCGCCAGGACGATCTTTTCCACCCACGGCTTATCCTTGGCGACGACGGTAATTGCCTCGCCGACGCCGCCCACCCCAACCAGTAAGACTCTCATCGCAAATCCCTCCGTTAGGATGCAAGATGCAGGATGCAGGATGCAAGATGCAGGATGCAGGATGCAAGATGCAGGATGCAGGATGCAGGATTCTTGCTCCTTGCTTCCTGCCTCTTGCTTCATTTCCCCAGGCGGATGCCCAATGGGTTACGCATATCTACCGGCCTGCCGTGCAGATCGGTCAGTGGTTTGGGCGGATCGATCTTTTGCGTGAGTAGCGAACCGCCGATAAACAACACAACCGAAGCAATGAACGCCGGGGTCGAGGCGATATAGATCGCATCCCAGACCGCGTCGTCCACGTACCCGCCACATGCCTCCAGCGTCGTGGGGTAGTAGACGAAGGTCAGGATGATCCACAATACCGTACCCCCCACGAGCGATACCAGAGCCCCGATGTGATTGCCCTTCTTCCAGTACATGCCGATGAGGTAAGGCGCGACCATGCCGACCAGAATCGTCGTGCAACTCAACACGGCCAGGCGGTAGATCGTCGCGGCGAAGAGCGCGATGAGCAGGCTGATGATACCGGTCACCAACAGGCTGAGGCGCGTCAGCCACAACTGGCTCTTGTCGGAGAGGTCCGGCTTGAAGGCCTTGACGATGTTCTCGGTGAACATCGTCGCCCCGGCCAGCATGGAACTATCGGAGGTGCTCATCAGCGCTGAGGCCAGCGCCGCGATGAAGACCGCCACCAGCAGCGGCGGCATGAACTTCATCGCCATCGAGACGAGGACGAACTCCGTCTGCTCGATCTCCAGGTCCGGGCCGATGGCGCCGTGGGCCGTCACGCCCAGCAGCGGCGGAAGGACGCCGAAGACCAGATAGAGAACCGCCGCCAGGTACGTGGCCTTGACCGCCACGGACTCGTTCTTGGCCGCGCAGGTGCGCTGGAGATAATCCTGCGCTGGGATGCTGCCCAGGCCGATGGCCATCCAGGCCGCCAGGTAGTAGAACCAGCCCAGGTAGCCGGTGTAGCCCAGGTACCCCTCCTCGCGGATCGGCCACAGCGCGAAAGGCTGCGAGACGTCCTGGGAGCCGGCCAGACCCAGGAACTCGCCCAGGCCGCCCACTTTTCCGACGACGATGCCGAAGGTCATCACCAACCCGAAGCAGATCAGGAACATCTGGATGAAATCGAGGGCGGTGTCGGCCCAGAGCCCGCCCATCATCGTGTAGAGGGTGACGACGGTGGCGACCAGGATCATACCGGCCTGTAGCGGCCAGCCCAGGAGCGCATGCAGGATGCTCCCGCCGGCCACGATCTGGGCCGCCGTCCAGCCGAAATAGGTGATGATCTGCAAGACCGCGCCCAGCATCGACATCGTTTTGCCGAAGCGGCGCTCGTAAAAGTCCATCAACGTCAGGTACTCGGCCCGCCGCGCCAGGCGCACGACCAGAAAGCCGGAGAGGATCAGGCACAAGGCTGCGCCGAAGGGGTCGAACACCACGCCCTGGAAGCCAAAGCGGTAGGCGCTGGCGCTGGAGCCCATCAACGTCTCTGCGGCGAACCAGGTCGCCATGATGGAAGGGCCGGCCATCCAGATGGGCAATCGTCGGCCCGCCACGACATAGTCCACCGTGGTCTTGACACGTCTGGAGGCCCAGTAGCCAATGCCCAACCTGACCAGGAGGATGATGACGATCCCCCACACGATCAAACCTGCGTATTCGTATTCCATTTGGCTTTCTCCTTTCATTAGTCCGTTAGTAGTGAAATTCTTGCACATTGGGCAAGGATTTTGCCACAAAGGACACGACGGTCACACGAAGGACACAAAGGTATCCTTAGTGTCCTTTGTGTATCCTTTTTGTCCCTGGTG
>DAOUBA010000112.1:0-23039 GCA_034432855.1 Anaerolineae bacterium
TGTTTCTGGTGGATCAGACCGGCGAATGGACCGGCGAGCCGGGAAAGTGGGCCGTGCTGCGCGCCGGCACCGGCGAGGCCGGCCAGAAGATGCTGGAACAGGGTCACAAGTTGGAGATCGGCGGCGCCTCGATGATCGGCTGGTGCATCGCCAACAGACAGGCGCGTATCGCGCTTGATGTGGGAGAGGAGGCTGTGCGCTTCGACAATCCCCTGTTACCGGAGACACGCTCCGAGTTGGCGTTGCCGCTCATCAGCCGTGGCGAGGTTATCGGCGCGTTGACCATCCAGAGCGCCCAGGAGGCGGCCTTCAGCCCGGAGGACATCACCGTGCTGCAGACGATGGCCGACCAGTTGGCCAATGCCATCGCCAACGCCCGGCTGTACGAAGCGCTGGCCCGCGAGCAGTACCTGATGAATACCCTGATGGATAATGTCCCCGACCACATCTACTTCAAAGATACCGACAGCCGCTTCCTCAGAATCAGCACCGCTCTGGCTAAATGGTTTGGCCTGAGTGATGCAACGCAGGCGATCGGTAAGACCGACTTCGACTTTTTCACCGAGGACCATGCCCGCCCGGCGTTCGAGGACGAACAACGGATCATCAGAACCGGCGAGCCGGTGTTGAACGTGGAGGAGCGGGAGACCTGGCCCGACCGTCCGGACACCTGGGTCTCGACGTCCAAGATGCCCCTGCGCGACGAGAGAGGGAACATCGTCGGCACCTTCGGCATCTCCCGCGACATCACCGCGCGCAAGCGGATGGAGATCGCGCTTGAACGTCGCGCCGTCCAACTCCAGGCCGCTGCCGAGGTGGCCCGCGAAGCGGCGGCCATCCGTGATATGCGCGCATTGCTCGAGCGGACCGTACACCTGATTTCCGAAAGGTTCGGTTTTTACCACGCCGCCGTCTTTATGATGGATGAAAAGGGCGAGTACGCCATCCTGCGCGCGGTTTCCTCCGAAGGCGGAGCGCGCATGCTGGCGCGCGGGCACCGGCTCAAGGTCGGCGAAACCGGCATCGTGGGTTTCGTGGCCAGTACAGGGGAGCCGCGCATTGTCCTCGACGTGGGCGAGGATGCCGTCTATTTCGACAACCCCGACCTGCCGGACACCCGCTCCGAGATGGCCCTCCCACTGAAAGTGCACGGGCGTGTCATCGGTGTGTTGGATGTTCAATCCACCGCGCCGTCCGCCTTCACCGAAGAGGATATGACCACCCTGCAGACGATGGCCGACCAGCTGGCCATTGCCATAGACAATGCCACGCTGATCGAGCGCACAGAAAGCCAACTGCACGAGTTGAGTCTCCTCTACGGCGAGTACAGCGCGAGCGCCTGGGCCAAACTGGCCGCGTCGGAGCGCGCGGCGGGCTTTGTGTACGACCGTATTGGCGTCTCGCCTGCTGCGGACCTCTCGTTGCCGGTGCTCGACCTGGCAATACAGCGTGGCCAGACCATCAACGTTGTCGAACCGGAGGCGGGGGGAGCGGTGTTGGCAGTGCCGCTCAAACTGCGTGGCCAGGTCATCGGCACCCTGGGCCTCCAGGCGACCGACAGCGGCCGCGAGTGGTCTCCCCAGGAGATTGCGCTCGTCGAGGCGGTGAGTGAGCAGGTTTCCCTGGCACTGGAGAATGCCCGGCTGTTCGCCGAGACCCAGAGGACCGCGCGCAGTATGGAGACGCTCTACGAGACGAGCCGCGCCCTCTCCTCTTCTCTGGAGGAAGAGGACCTGATGCGCGCGGTCCTGGAAGGGGTGTATCGCACCCTCGGCTGCGAGTACGTCCTCATTTCCACCGTGGACGAGGCCGGGACCATCGGCGTCAAGCACGGCATCTGGCAGGGGGAGTTCGACACTTTTCCCGCCTGGGTTGGCATGGCCCGGCACTCGCTCGAGCAACCGGACATCGTGACCGACGTCTATCGCTCCGGGCGCGCCGAGATCATCGCCGGTTGGGACGAGCGCCTCAACCGTGAGAGTTACGAAAGGTTCGGCCACGAGCGCTTCCTGCGCGTCTTTATGCCCATCAAAATGCGCGAGCGCACGCTTGGCGTCGTCGAGGTGGGTTACGACCGCCGGCAAAAAGAACGTGTGAGCGACGAAGAAGTCCAGATGTTGGCGGCCTTTATGGACCAGGCGGCGATAGCCTTGGAAAATGCCCGTCTGTTCGAAGACGCGCGGCAACGGGCACAGCGGGAACACCAAATCTACGAGATCACGTCCAGAATCCGTCGCTCTCCCGACATCTCGGTCATCCTGCAGACGGCCGTGGACGAGTTGGGCCGCGCCTTACATACCGATCGGGCAGTGGTACGCCTGATCGCAAAGCCGCCGGCCGAACAGTGAGAGCGCGCCCGAGAAAGGAACGAAAGTCGCTACCACCAGCCTGGTAGAGGAGAAATCGGTATGTGGAAGAGAGTGTTTGCTCTATTGAAAATCCGGGAGAGTGAACTGCCGTGGATTGAACCGGCGCTGCACACGCTGTTTCAAGCGAGCATGATCGCGATGGCTGTCCTGATCTTGCATTCGCTACTCCTTGCCCTTTTGGGCCAACTCTACTTCTGGCAAATCTTGGTCAGCAGCGCTATCTTGCTGGGTGTCATATACTGGCTGGACAGGCGGAGCCGGCAGGGTCGCCTCAGTGTGGCGCTCAACCTGTTGCTGGGTACCATAACGTTCTATACGACCGCAGCCAGCGTGTTGGGCCTTGGGAAGGGCGAGGGGGTCTGGCTGATCTACGCCCTGCCCATCGTGATCGCAGCGCTGCTGATCACGCCGGAAGCCGGCCTGATCTGGGGAGGGTTTATCCTCTTGCTGACCATCGTCCGCGTGCTGATCAGCGCCCTTGTCTTCAAAGTCACCTTTGACTATCCTTCGGTCATCGTTGACGCCGTGGGCCTTGCTCTCCTCACCGCGCTGGCCTGGTTGTGTGGTCGCCTGTTCCGGCAACTCCGCGAGAATCTGCGCCAGGAGATACGCCAGGGCCAGGCCGGCATCGAGATCGGCCACACCATTACAGCCGCTCTGGATCCGCCGTCCATCATCCGTCAGGCGGTACAATTGATCCGTGACGCCTTCGGATACTACCACGTCGGGCTATTCTTGTTGCATCCGGGAGGTGAGATCGCTACTCTGGTGGACGCCGCCGGCGAGGAAGCCGATAGTCTGAAACAGCGCGCCTTCTTCGTGCCGCTATCCGGGACTTCGGCGGTGGCAGCCGCGATCACCCATAAGCGGCGCTGGCTGGTGGTTTCCTGGGAAGCGAGCATTGACGCGCGCGGCCGTACCATCCAGTTCACCCATGAACGACTCCCCACCCGTGCGGAGTTGGTGATCCCGCTTCAGGTGGGTGATCGCGTACTGGGCGTACTGGACGTCCACAGCACGGAGTTGGATCCATTCTCGGAGGAGGATATCCACACCCTGGAGGGGCTGGTCGGCCACGTCGCCAATGCCCTGGAGGGGGCACGTCTCCTCGAGGACGTGCGACGGCGCCACCAGGAACTTACTGCCCTCTACGATCAGACCGAACGGCGGGCGCGCTACCTGGAAGCCACGGCCCAACTGGCACGGGCCATCAGTTCGCTGCTCAATCTCGAGGAGTTGTTGAATCGTGCCGTTAATCTGGTCAGCGAGGCCCTGAACCTGTACCACGCCGGCATCTTCCTGGTGGATGACACGGGTGAGTGGGCGGTGCTCGTCGCCGCCAACAGCGAGGGTGGGCGGCGGATGATCGCCCGCGGGCACAGGCTGGGCGTCGGCAAGCAGGGTATCGTGGGATGGGTGACCGCGACCGGGCAATCACGTATCGCTCTGGACGTCGGGGCGGACGCCGTGTACTTCGACAACCCCGACCTGCCGGACACGCGCTCCGAGATCGCTCTACCGCTAAAGATGGGTGACCGGGTGATCGGGGCGCTGGACGTACAGAGTGTGCGTGAAGCGGCGTTCAGCGAAGAAGATGCTGCCGTCCTGCAAACCCTGGCCGACCAGATCGCCATCGCCATCGAGAACGCCCGTCTGTTCCAACAGACGCAGCGGGCGTTGGAAGAGATGCAAGTGCTCCAACGCTACTACGTGGCCCGCGAGTGGGAGCGACTGACCACGCGGCGGGAGGATCTCAAGGCCGAGTACCGCAGTATGGGAGTTCCGCCTCTGGAGATGCCGTGGACCCCGGAGATGGAGATGGCCTGGAAACAGGAGGCCCCGGTTGTCCTGTCTGACCTGGAGGCCCTGGCGCGGAAAGGGGGAGACGGAAGGGGCAAGGACACGGACGAGCCGTCCACTCCCTACGCTCGTGCTGCCCTGGCCGTCCCCATCAAGTTGCGTGGCGAGACGATCGGCGTCCTCAATCTGCAGGAGACCGATCAGACGCGCTTCTGGTCGGGTGATGAAGTGGCCATGGCGACCTCCGTGGCCGATCAGTTGGCCCTGGCGCTGGAGAACGCCCGTCTGTTCGAGGAGACACAGCGCCGTGCCAGCCAACTGGCTG
Source organism: Anaerolineae bacterium (assembly GCA_034432855.1). Taxonomy (GTDB): domain Bacteria; phylum Chloroflexota; class Anaerolineae; order B4-G1; family B4-G1; genus DAOUBA01. The sequence continues at coordinate 4,495 of DAOUBA010000112.1, forward strand.
CCGCTGCCGAGGTCGCCCGCGACGCTACCGCTATCCTGGACGTAGACCGGTTGTTGAAGGAGACCGTGCGCTTGATCTCGGAGCAGTTCGGCTTCTATCACGCCGGTGTGTTCCTGTTGGATGAACAGAACGAGTACGCTGTTCTGCAGGCGGCCTCCTCCGAGGGCGGGCAGCGGATGCTGGCACGCGGCCACAAACTGAAGGTCGGAGAGGTCGGTATCGTCGGTTACGTCGCCGGCACGGGCGAGCCCCGCGTCGCGGCGGATGTCGGCAAGGATGCCGTGTTCTTCAACAACCCCGATCTCCCCCAGACCCGTTCCGAGATGGCCTTGCCGTTGAAGGTGCGCGACCGCGTGATCGGCGTGCTGGACGTGCAGTCTACCCAGGTCGCTGCCTTCACCGAGGAAGACGTCACCACCTTGCAGACCATGGCCGACCAGTTGGCCGTGGCCATCGCCAACGGCCAGTTGTTCCAGCGAGTACGTGCCGACGCGATGCGCCGTGCGCTCATCAACCGCGTGACCCAGGCCGCCACGTCCTCCCTGGAGATCGCGGAAATCTTGTCACGCGCCGGTGAGGCCATCTCCGAACAGATGGAGATGCCCTGCGCCATGTTCGAATGGGACGTCGAGACCGAGACTCTCCGGGCCGTAGCGCTCCACGACCGTACCGGAAAAGACGTTACGCCGCCGGAACCCCCCGCAATCGGCGCCGAGATGGCACCGGCCATGTTCCAGGCCGTCCGTAGCCGCCAACTGCAAGTCCTCTTCGACATGCCCTTGCAGACTTCCGGTGCCGCACGGCAACTGGCTCAACAGATCAGCATGGTGGACGCTGCCTGTGTTTCCCTGGTGTCCCACGATCGGGTCTTGGGCCTGCTGGCGCTGGGGCGGCCCGAGGGTCACCCCGGATTGGACGAGGGCATCCTCTCCTTCCTCGAAGTCGTCGCCGCGAACCTGGGCGTGGCCCTGGAAAACGCGCGCCTGTACCAGTCGGCCGTCGAGACGGCCGAACGGCTGGCCGAGGTAGACCGGCTCAAGAGCCAGTTCCTGGCCAACATGTCTCACGAACTGCGTACGCCGCTCAACTCGATCATCGGCTTCTCGCGCGTCATCCTCAAAGGAATTGACGGCCCGCTAACCGACATGCAGCGCGTGGACTTGCAGACTGTCTACGACAGTGGCCAGCACCTGCTGAACCTGATCAACGACATCCTCGACCTCTCCAAGATCGAGGCCGGCAAGATGGAGATCACCTTCGAGGAGATCAACCTGCAAGAGATCATCAAGGGCGTCATGTCCACGGCGATCGGCCTGGTCAAGGACAAACCCATCGAGTTGCAGCAATCGGTGCCGCCAGACCTGCCGGTCATCCGCGCCGATGGACGTCGCGTTCGCCAGGTGCTCCTCAACCTGGTCTCGAACGCCGCCAAGTTCACCGAGGAAGGCTTTATCCGTGTGGAGGCCATGACTGCCGGCGACGAGGTGATCGTCTCGGTGACCGATAGCGGCATCGGCATCCCACCGGAAAAGCAGAAGAGCATCTTCGAGCCATTCACCCAGGCGGATGCTTCCTCCACGCGCCGCGCCGGCGGCACCGGACTGGGCCTTTCGATCTGCAAGTCCTTCGTCGAACTGCACGGTGGCCGCATCTGGGTGGATAGCACCGTCGGTGTGGGGTCCACCTTCTATTTCGCCCTGCCTATCCAGGGGCCGCCGGCTATGGAGAAAGCGGAGCCTGGGGAAGAGGCTGCTCCGCCTATGGAAAGAGCAGAGGAGCCGGGCGAGAGGGGCGACAAGATCGTCCTCTGCGTGGAGGACGATGAAGGGGTGATCACCCTCTTCCGCCGTTACCTGAGCAAACAGGGCTACCAGGTCGTTGGGCTGAGCGACTCCACCCGCGTGCTCGAGGAGGCGAGGCGTCTCCACCCTTACGCCATCACCCTGGACGTGATGATGCCCAATAAAGATGGCTGGCAGGTCATCCAGGAACTCAAGGCCGATCCCGAGACCGGCCACATTCCGGTCATCATGTGTACCATCGTCGCCGAAAAAGGGCGCGGGATGAGCCTCGGGGCCGCCGATTACCTGGTGAAGCCCATCCTGGAGCAAGACTTGTTGGCGGCGTTGGAGCGACTGGACAGGGAAGCAGGCCGCCACCGGATACTGGTGGTGGACGATCAGGCCGAGGATCGCCTGTTGCTGCGCCGGTTGATCGAGAGCCAGCAGGGCTATGAGGTTATCGAAGCAGGCGGCGGCCAGGAAGCCATCACCCTGGTGAAGGAGATGTTGCCTCACATCATCGTCCTCGACCTGATGATGCCGGAGATGGACGGGTTTGCTGTCCTGGAGGCGGTCAAGAAGGATGAAGCCACCCGTGCCATCCCGATCATCGTCGTCACCGCCAAGGAACTGACGGAGGAGGATCGGGCCTTGTTGAACCACAACGTTGCGGCACTGATTCAGAAAGGGCTACTGGATAAGGATGAACTGCTGGCAGACGTGGCGGCCGCACTGCGCAGGGTAGGCCGTCACAGTTTGTCTGAGAGCATTCTGGCTTGACGAATTACGATGAACCTTCACGCTGCTGATCCGCGCCTGGAATGCGCACGCTGTAGCTATCAAGAACCGTTCGAGCGCCCCTTGCACCAGTGCCCCCGCTGCGGTGGGGACTGGCTGGATGTAATCTATGACTATGAGCGCGTGGCGCGCATCTGGCCGGACGCGCTGCGCGACCGTCCCCCGACGATGTGGCGCTATCGGGAACTCTTGCCCCTGCGCGACGATGCCAACCGCGTCACCATGGGCGAGGGCGGCACCCCTCTGCTGCACGCGGTCAACCTGGGGCTGATGCTGGGCTGTCTGCACGTTTACGTCAAGGATGAGCGGCAGGGCCCGACCGGCTCGTTCAAGGATCGCCAGGCCTCCCTTTCTATCTCGGTGATGAAGGAGGCCGGTGTCACCGAAGCCGTGATCGCCTCGACCGGCAACGTCGCCATTTCCTACTCTGCCTACTCCGCGCTGGCCGGCATCAAACTGTGGGCGTTTCTGAACAGCCTGGTACCGCCGGAAAAGATGCGCGAGGTGGCTCTCTACGGCAGCGAGGTCGTCAAGGTGACCGCCACTTACGACCAGACCAAGAAAGTTGCCGAGCAGTTCGCCAATCGCAAGGGCATCTTCCTCGACCGTGGCATTCGCAGCATCGCGGCCCGCGAGAGCATGAAGACTGTGGCTTTCGAGATCGCCGAGCAGCTTCCCGCGCTGCTCGGCGCGGATGACGGAGATGGGCCTCCCTGGCGCGCACCCGATTGGTATGTCCAGTCCGTCAGCGGGGGAATGGGACCGGTGGGGGTCTGGAAGGGCTATCAGGAACTCTTGCGCATGGGGCTGGTGGACCGCGTGCCCAAACTGGCCTGCATCCAGGCTGAAGGCTGTGCTCCCATGGTGCACTCCTTCAAGAAGGGGCTGGACAAGGCCGAGCCGGTGCTCGAGCCCAAGACGCTGGTCATCACCCTGGCGACCGGCAATCCAGGCCCCGCCTACTCTTTCCTGGCGCGGGTCATCCGCGAACACGGCGGAGCGTTCGAGTCCGCCAGCGACGAAGAGACCTACCACGCGATGCACGTGATGGCGAAACTGGACGGCATCTCGATGGAGCCGGCCGCAGCGACGGCCTTTGCCGGGTTCTTCAAATTGCTCAGCAACGGCGTCGTCCGCCGGGACGAGGTGGTGGTGATCAATTGCTCCGGGCACACCTTCCCGGTCGAAAAACACCTGCTGGGCGACCGCTGGGCGCAGACCATCGAGGTGCCTGTGACGGCGTTCCAACAGGCCCCATCCACCATCGAAGGGCTGCTGGGCTCGCTGGAGCAGATTGACGGGCGTGTGCACTCTATCGCCATCATCGAGGACGACCCACAGTCGGCGCTGCTCCTGCGCCGCATTTTGCAGACGCGGGGCGAGTACCGTATCTTCGAGGCTCACAACGGCGCCGCCGGCCTGGAGTTGGTGCGCCGCGAACAGCCCGACCTCATCCTGCTCGACCTGATGATGCCGGGGATGGACGGCTTTGCCGTGCTGGAAGCTCTCAAGGCCGACGAAGATATGCGCGCCGTGCCGGTGATCGTCATCACCGCCAAGGAATTGACCGCCGCTGAGCGTGCGCGTCTCAGCGGTCAAATCGAACTACTGATGCAGAAAGGCGCCTTCACCGACGAGGAGTTGTTGGAAGAGATCCTGAGACGGACGGCATAAGCGATGTACAGTCAGATCAACCCCCAATACGTCAAGATTCTCTACGTGGAAGACGATCCTGCAAGCCTGGGCCTGGTTAGTCGCCTGCTCAGCACGGAAGGCTATCAGGTCGTCGCCGCCTCGGATGGACTTTCGGCCATCGAGGTCGCCGAGCGTGAGCGGCCCAACCTGATCCTGATGGATATCAACATCAGCGGGCTGGATGGCTATGAGGTGACCACCAAGATCCGCACCATCCCGGAGTTGCAACAGATTCCCATCGTCGCCGTCACTGCCGCGACGCTGAAAGGCGACCGGGAGCGGGCGTTGGCCGCCGGCTGCGATGGCTACATCTCCAAGCCCATTGACGTAGACCGTTTCCCCGAGCAGGTGCGCGATTTCTTATTAGGGATGCGAGAAGAGTTCGAGTCGCCGGAAAAGAGAGCCGAGTACCTGTTCGAGTACAACCGCAAGTTGGTGGAGCGGCTGGAAGAAAAGCTCCGCGAACTGGAGGAAGCCAATATCGAGTTGCAGCGGGTAGACAAGATGAAGTCGGATTTCATCGTCCTGGCGGGCCACGAACTGCGCACGCCGTTGACCGCGATCTACGGCTACGTCCAGATGCTGCTCTACAACCCGCAGATTCCTGGCAGCGACGACGAGGAGGGCAGCCCGCGCAACTTGCTGCAGCGCATTGCCGGCGCTGCGCAGCGCCTCAATCAGGTCTTTGACGAGATCCGCAACGTCGCGTTGATTGACGCTAAAAGCCTGGAATTGGCCTGGGAGCCGGTTGCGCTCGAGTCGCTGGTGCACACCGTGGTGAACAACCTACGCAACCTGGGCCCTGCGCGGGATCTGCGCTTCGAGTTCGAGGGCCTGGGTGATGTGCCGACCATTGAGGGCGACTCGCGACGGCTGTATCACGCGCTGTGGAACATCGTCAGCAATGCGATGAAGTATACTCCCGACGGCGGGCGCATTACCATCTCGGGACGGCAGATCGAAGAGATGGTGCACCTCAGCATCCAGGATACCGGCGTCGGCATCCCACCAGAGGACCAGGAGCGCATCTTCGATCGCTTCTACGTGCTGGAGGACATCCAACTCCACCACACCAGCAAGACCGAGCACCGGGGGGGTGGACTGGGATTGGGGCTTTCGGTCGCGCAGGGTATCATCGAGGCTCACGGCGGCAGGGTCTGGGCCGCCAGTGAGGGCTACGACCCGGAACGCCTGCCGGGCAGCACCTTCCACATCCTCCTGCCAATACACAAACCTGAGTAGGGTCGAGGCAAGCCGGGAATCGAGATCCTGTTTCGACACTCGGCCTCAGGCTTGCCTCGCCGCTATGTTCGCCGCCACTCCAACGGCTCGTTCCCCTGCGCCAGACGCAAGCCCGGATCGCGCGCCATCAACGCCAGGCTGAAGACCAACAGCCCGCCTCCAAGCCACTGCACCACCGTCAGCCGCTCGCCCAGGAGCAGGAAGGCCAGCCCCAGGCTGACCAGCAGTTCCAACAGCCCCGCGAGCGAGGTCTCGATCCCGCCCACATACTTGAGCGCGCTGAAGGTCGCCAGTCGTGAGAGGGCGGTTGTCAGCCCCAGAGCCAGGATAGCCACCCAACCGGCAGATGCAACCGGCTCCAAGGGGATCGCCTGTACGACGCGCGCCACGCCGACCACGGCAGCCATCGTCGTGAGGATGTAGAGCGCCGCCGTGCGCGCCGGGACGTCGGCCAGTACCCACTGGCCCAGCACCAGGTGCCAGCCGTAGGTCGCCGAGGAGGCGATCATCAGCATCACCCCCAACCAATCCAGTTCTCCGGGCCGCGCACGCGTCAGCAAAAAGATGCCCAGCATCGAAAGCCCCAACCGCGCCAGCGTCAGGCGTGTGAGCGGTTGCCCAGAGGCGAAAAGAAACAGGATCACCCACAGCGGGTACATGGTGTTCAAGAGCGAGGCACGCGAGGCATCGAGGCGCGACAGGCTGGTGTAGTAGAGCAGCGAACCAAAGCCGTTTACCGCACCCACGCCGATGCAGCCCAGCAGGTCACGCCAGGAGATGGCGATCTCTTTGGGCCAGAAGAGCGCGACCGTCACCCAGATCAGCAGCGCCGCGATCAATGTGCGGAAAGCCACCAGGGTGAATGGCGTGACGCCACCTGCGTAGGCTACCTTGCCCAGGATGGGCGCCCAGCCCAAAAAGAAACTCGCCAGCACGGTGTTGAGGAGACCCAGACGCTGCTCTTGGCTCAGACGGAACATGTTCTCCATTTTGTAGGGCCAAAGTGTCATTAGATGTTATTGGAAGCCGTAGCATAGCACCTTGTGCGCGTTTTGAACGCAAGAACGCCGACGAGGGGCTATGCTATCACCCCGTCAAATCACGGTCGGAAGTACGTTGTGCTGTCGCAGCGTTTGTGTTACACTTCTACCCGATGACACCGAAACAGAAGCGCATTGTCGCTGCCCTGGCAATTGCCGACCTGGTCATCATCTCGGGGCTGGCGGCGCTGATGATGTACATGGCGCGCGTGACCACTCCGCCCCTGCCCACGCCTGGCCTCATCGCAGCCACAATGCCCGGCAGCCTACCCCATCCTGCCGATGAGACGTGCCAGTGGCAGGCTGCGCAGCAGATGGTCCATGCCGGTCTGAACGGGAGCGTGACGCTGAACCCTGACGGCACACTCCACTTCGAAATCGCCGCCACCCTCGCGCCCGACCAGACTACCGACGAGGCAGCGCAACTCTTCTGGACAGCCTTCGACGTCGCGCTGGCCCTGGGGGAAGACTGCGCCTTCACCCAGGTCGAGGTCACGATCCGCATCCAGGATAGCGCCACGGTGCTTCACGCCAGCGTCGCTGCAGCGGACCTGGCAGCCTACGGTGCAGGCACCCTCACCGGGGACGAGTTCATTGGCCGCGTAACCTATACGGTTGGCAGTCGGTAGATTGGGACTGGATGCCATTTTCCAGCCTGCCAATTACCATTTACCGAATACCGAATTCTACTGGTAGTTCAGCCCTGGCAGGAACGAGGGCAGGGGAAACAGCGCCGCAATGATTTCATCCAGCACCGGGCTCGTAGCGATGGCTTCAGTCGTCTGCCCCGCCGGTATGCCCATCACCAGCCGGGTCATCGCCGGACCGTCCAGTTCGAACCGCTCGTGCCCACGCACAATCGCATAGCGGTCATCTTGCTGCTCGAAGCGCAGGCCGCGCCGCAAGGCGGCCGGCAGCCGCACCTGTACGTAAGGCCGCAGGTCGGCCATCAGGCCGGGGAAGTTGACGAGGCGCATGGTGTGTTCAGGCAGCGGGATGCGATCCCCGGCGATGCCCTGCTCGTGCAGCAGCCACAGCAAATCCACATCCTGCCAGGGCACGGCCAGCCGCAGTTCTCGCAGGTTCAGGCCCTCCATTGCCTGAGCCAGGCCGCCGACCAGCGCCACCCGGCTGCCGGCGTATTCGATCACCTCGCGCATGCCCTGCTCGTGGGTGTATCCCCACGGCAGCCGTGTAAAACAATAGGCCACAGGCCCGGCTGCCGATTCGACAACCCAATCCTCCCCCTTGGGAAACTCTTCGCGCCGGGCAAAGTGTTCGGTGAATTCGTCCACGCGCCGCACGAAGTGCACCGGTTCCGCCTGGTAGATGCGGGCGCACAGCGCGGCGTCCGCCGTGGTCGCCGGACGTAGCGTGAAGCCATCTGCCGCTGGGCGCAATTGGCCGGGCTTGAGTGTGACGTATTCGAAATCCTGGGCGGTGACGTTGCCGGCCCGGGTATACAGCCCGCGCATGCCGGAGATGAGCACCAGCCGTGCCCCTTCTTCGAGCAACCTGCGCGTGCAATAATCGAGCAGGCGCGAAGCCAGCCCCTGACCTCGGTAATCGGGGTGAGTGCACACGCCGCCGATGCTGGCGATGCGCATGGGGTTACCGTAGACACTCACCTCGTTGTGGAACACGCCGATCAACGAGACTGGTTCGCCCCGATGGGCGATCACCTGCCAACCGCCGCGCCTGGGCGGGGTGTAAGACGCCTCCCAGTCCCCATCGTCTGTCTCGCCCAAGATACCGGAGAAGCATAGCCGTTCCAGTCTTAGCGCAGCACTCCACTCCTCCCGCCGCAGTGGTCGTGGCCCATCGAACTCTTGCATCCTGTTTCTTGCCTCCTGCGTCCTGTATCCCCTATCCCTGCAATCGTTCGAGGTTGGCAATGCTCGCCATCAGCCGCTTCAGCCCGCCCTCCTCGAACATCACGGTCACCAACTCGTCATCCCGATCCGGGCGGCTCTCAATGACCAGCCCCTCGCCAAACGTTGTGTGCCGCACCCGCTGCCCGGCGCGAAATTGCAGATTGCGCCTGGCGGATGAGGACTCTCCCCTGCTCCTCCGCCCCCCTGCTTCTTCGCTCCTCCGCTCCTCCGTTTCCCACGTCCACACCCTCTGTGCGCGTCGGCTCTCCTGTCTGGCCCCGCGCCGCCACGATCCGTCCACCAACTCCGACGGGATGTCGTCGAGAAAGCGGCTGGGCACGTTAAAGTCATTCTCGCCATACCGGGTGCGCGTGAAGGCGTAACTCAGGTAGAGCCGGTCTTTGGCCCGCGTCAGCCCGACGTACATCAGGCGGCGCTCCTCGGCCATCCGTTCGGCGTCGTCGAGGGAGCGGCTGTGCGGCAGCATCCCCTCTTCGAGGCCGGTGATAAAGACGACCGGGAATTCGAGCCCTTTGGCGCTGTGCAACGTCAGCAGGGTCGGCGCGTCCACCGTCTCGCTCAGGTTGTCCACGTCGGAGACGAGCGCCACGTCGGCCAAAAAGTCGCTCAATGTCAGGTCTTCGTATTCGGCGGCGACGTTGCGCAGTTCGAGGACGTTGGCCCAGCGGTCCTCGCCCTCCTCGGTGCCATCGCGTAGATAATCGGCATAGCGCGTGTCTTGCAGCACGCGATCAATCAACTGCGCCGCCGTGAGGTGCTCGCGTGCCGCGATCCAGCCTTCGACCATCTCGCGGAACGCCGCCAGCGCCCGTTGCGCGCGGCTGCCCAGTTCGTCGGGTGCGTCTTTGAGCACCTCGTAGATGGGGGCGTTACGCTTGCGCGCGACCTCTTCCAGCGTTGCCACCGTCTTCTGGCCGATGCCGCGCGGTGGGACGTTGAGGATACGCTCGAGGCTGACGCTGTCGGCGGGATTATGGATCAGGCGCAGGAAGGCGATCAGGTCCTTGATCTCGCGGCGGGCGTAGAAGCGCGTCGCGCCGACCAGTTTGTAGGGCATGCCGGCGCGGACGAAGGCATCCTCGATGGCGCGGGATTGGGCATTGGTGCGATACATCACGGCACAGTCGCCGGGACGCACCTGCTCGTGGACGGTGAGGTGGGCAATCGTGTTGACGACGAACTCGGCCTCGTCGTCCTGGTCATAGGCCTCGTGTACGGCGATCTTGAGCCCGCGCCCGCGTTTGGTGAACAGCGCCTTGTCGGTGCGGTCGGGGTTGTGGCGGATGACCGCGCGCGCGGCGTCGAGGATGGTCTGAGTGGAGCGATAGTTCTGCTCCAGCAGGATCGTCACCAGGTCGGGATGGTCATCGCGCAGCCGGCGGATGTTGCGATAGTCGGCGCCGCGCCAGGCGTAGATCGAATTGTGAACCACGATCCCATTGGCGATATAGGTATGTACCTTGTCAACGTTGATGTCGTATACTGTACCGGAATACTCTTGCCAGTCTACTCGAATGACTTCATCGTCCTCGATGCGGCCGTTCACTTCGACCGGAACAATCATTCCAGGGTGAATGTGACTGGCCGGATGCAAATCGTATTTCCTGGTCACGCCGCCGGGTGTTTGCGTGTCGGTGAGGAAGGCTGAGCAGGCAATCTCAAGCCTGCCCCCAATCCGGCTGATCTCTTCGGCGAGGTGGAGCACCGCGCCATAATCGAGATTGCTCCAACCCAGTTTCCAGGTGCCACGTCGGCCTGGACCGGGATTGTAGCCTCGCTCAATCATCGTTTGCTTGAGCAGCAAATCGCTCGTATTGATGTAGATTCTGTGTGCGTTCCACGGGCTGGTATCTGTGCGGCGGCAGTCACTGAACATCCGCACCTGGATCGCGATCCTCTCAGGCTGTCTGTTGCCCGCGATGCCCTTGGGGCGATGGTGCGGGTGCGCAGGAGAGATGTGAAGGTCGGCCATCAGGCGCTCGGCGCGACCGGTGGTGTCAATCCGGCCATACAGTTCATCAATCAATGTCTGGTCAATCCCCATCTTCCGTCCGGCAGTGAAGAACACCGTGGTCGGGATGCCGTACTCGAACGCGAAGTATTGTTCCCAGAATGTGGCCTCGGCCCGGTTTTCGCAGACCTTCAGGACCCACATCTTGTCAGCTTTTTCCTGGTTGCCGCGCACGGCAAGGCCGGAGATGGGTATCCCGTGAATACCATCTCGCCGGGCGCTTTGAACCTGTCCAATACGGTAGCCCATGTCGCGTTTGTACATCAGGTAGACGTAGAATGCATCGGCGCTATCACCCATGCGTGCAAACAGCATGTGGTTCGGCGTCGTAGCCAGCGAGTATCCGCGCCAGGTCGTGATCTGGACCACCGGCCCTTCGTATTGTCTGGAACGCCGCTCCCAGTGCGCTGTGTCCATCGTGGCGCCACGTCCCGCGGCGACGCGAATCCGGGTCTGCGGGGAAAGGGACTCGACAGGCCATGCCCCATCAGCCGTGAGGATCAGAGTGCCTTCAACCACACACTGATCTTCGTCAGCCACACAGAACAGGTTATGATGCAACCCGGTTAACTGCCGCACCAGTACGTACTGCGCCTGATTGGTATCCTGGAACTCGTCTACCAGCACGTGCCGGTAACGCTCCTGATATTTCGCCAGCACCGCGGGGTTTTCGGCAAACGTGCGCACCGTCACCATCAGCAGGTCGTCGAAATCGAGCGCGTTGTTGGCCGTCAGGAGTGCCTGGTAGCGTTCGTAGATGCGCCTGACGACCTCGCCGTAGTATGAGCCGGTCCCGTAAGCCTCCGGCGGGATCAGTTCGTTCTTGGCGCGCGAGATGGCCGCGTGCACCATCCCCGGCGCGTAGCGCTTCTCGTCCAGGTTCAGGTCGCGGATCGCCTGGCGCACCAGACGGAGTTGATCGTCGGCGTCGAAGATGACGTAATCGCGGGGGATACCGGCAGCCTCGGCTTCGCGACGCAGGATGCGGGCGCAGGTGGCGTGAAAGGTGCCCAATGTGAGGCTGCGCGCGGCGGAAGGGTCGAGCAGGCGCTCTAGCCGCTCGCGCATCTCGCGGGCGGCCTTGTTGGTGAAGGTGACGGCGCAGATGCGCCAGGGGGCCACGTTACGCTCCTGCACCAGCCAGGCGACGCGATGGGTGAGCACGCGCGTCTTGCCGCTGCCGGGGCCGGCGAGCACCAACACCGGCCCGTCGGAAGCGGTGACGGCTTGCTGTTGTTGGGGGTTGAGTCCCTTGAGGAGATCCATCGTTTGCGCATTGTAACACAGGCGGGCGCGATGCGCCAGTTTTGCCGTTTGAAGGCAATACGCTATAATACAAATCGAAGATGAGAGATGGCCGGTTTTGCGACGCTTGCCGCCAGGCTGAATATGAGCGAGCAGGAACTGGAGCGCGAGAGCCTGCGTGTTTACCTGCAACAGCGCCTCCGTGAAGCGCAGGCCGAGATCGTGAGTCTGTGCAACAAGTATGGGGTGCAGAGCGCAGCAGAGATGGAGGCGCGCGACCGCGACGGTACGTTGCCGGAAGCGGGGACGTGGGAGGACTTTTTCCGGTTGGATCAGCTGGAGGCCAGGCGAGATGAACTCGCCAGCATGCTGAAGGAACTATGATGCAACGTCTGGCCGACATCGCCCTGCGCGAATTTGCCGACATCTGGTTCTCCAAACGGCGCCCTGGAGTGTACGCCTACCACTGGGAACGCCGGCTGTGGATGGCACGATCTCCCGGCACGACAACATTCCTCACCAACGTTGGGAACACGTCGCTACCTTTCCCAAGCATTTCCACGACGGCACGGAACTATTCAGGTGGTGACTGGAAGTCACCCTTTTGGGCCTGCGGCCATTGGTCGGCCTTCGCCGACCCGCTCTTTGTTGCACCACCGGGCAGTGTCGGCGCAGGCCGACACCTGGCGCGAAGCGCCTGAAGAGGGCGATTTCAATCGGCCCTGAATAGTTACATGAAGGCAAGGTTTAGCAGCGAAAGGACGGCGGCACTCGGATGAATGACGTAAGAATCGCAATGGCTGGCGAAAAGAGAATCGCGCTCGTCGCGCACGACAATAAGAAGCAGGCGCTGGTGGAGTGGGCCAAGTTCAATCGCGACCTCCTGGCGCACCACAAAATATACGCCACCGGCACCACCGGCGAGATGCTCGAACGCGAACTCGGCTTCGAAATCACGAAACTGCAAAGCGGCCCTCTGGGCGGCGATCAGCAGATCGGCGCCAGAATCGCCGATGGAGAGATTGACTTTCTGATCTTCTTCTGGGATCCGCTCGAACCGCTGCCTCACGATCCCGACGTCAAGGCGCTCTTGCGGGTGGCGGTGGTGTGGAACATTCCGGTCGCCTGCAATCGGGCCTCCGCCGATTTCATGATTTCGTCTCCGCTGATGGAGGAAGAATATGAACGTCTGGTACCCGACTACGAGGCGTATCGCAAACGGCAGATACCGCAAGACAGATAGGCAGGCTGAAACGGCAAGGAATCCTGCGGGGAGTCTATTATGAAAATCTTCGTTCCCGGCCGCGTCTGCCTGTTCGGCGAGCACTCCGATTGGGCCGGCGGCCACCGGCGCATCAACTCGGAACTCGAAAAGGGCTACACCCTGATCACCGGCACCGACCAGGGTATCTACGCCGAGGTCAAACCGCATCCCACCTCGCTCGTGCTCACCTCGACCTCGCCCGAAGGGGAGCGGCGCGGCCCCTACGAAATCCCCATGGAGCCCAGGGCGCTCCTGGAGGAGGCCCAGCGCGGTGGCTTTTGGAGTTACATCGCCGGCGTCGCCTACCAGATTCTCACTAACTATCACGTGCGCGGCCTGGTGATAGATAACTACAAGACCGACCTGCCGATGAAGAAGGGGCTTTCGTCGAGCGCTGCCATCTGCGTCTTGACGGCCCGTGCCTTCAACCGCGTCTACGACCTCAAACTGACCACGCGCGGCGAGATGGAAATCGCCTACCAGGGCGAGATCACCACCCCTTCGCGTTGCGGGCGGATGGACCAGGGCTGCGCTTTCGGCAACCGGCCCATCCTGATGACCTACGACGGCGACCGCCTGGACGTGATCGAACTGCGCGTGCCCCGCGACCTGTACCTGGTGATCGTGGATTTGAACGCGCAGAAGGACACGATGGAGATCCTGGCCCGCCTCAACCGCGCCTATCCTTTCGCCGAAAACGAGATCGAGCGCGGCGTGCAAGAACTGCTGGGGCCGATCAACAAGCGCGTCGTGCATCAGGCCGTCGAGGCGCTGGAGGCAGGCGACGCCGAACGGCTCGGCGCGCTGATGAGCGAGGCGCAGGCATTCTTCGACCGCTACGCGACCCCGGCCTGCCCGGAGGAATTGACCGCGCCGGTGCTGCACCGCGTCCTCTCCTACGAACCGCTCAAGCCGCACATCTGGGGCGGGAAAGGCATCGGCTCACAGGGCGATGGCAGCGCCCAGTTCATTGCCCGCAGCCAGGCCGACCAGCAGGCGGTCATCGAGATCATCGAGCGCGATCTGAAGATGACCTGCCTGCCGCTCACCTTGCGCGCCGGGCAAAAGGTGCGTAAGGCCGTCATCCCTGCGGCCGGATTCGGCACGCGCCTCTTCCCGGCTTCCAAAGCCGCCAAAAAGGAGTTGTTCCCCATCATAGACCGCGATGGCATCGCCAAGCCCGCAATCCTGCTGATCGTCGAGGAGGCGCTGGACGCTGGCATCGAGGAAGTCATCATCATCGTGCAGGAACAGGACCTCGAAGCCTTCCGCACGTTCTTCCACGTGCAGGTCTCGATTGAGAACTATAACAAACTCCCACGCCACTTTCAGGAATATGCCCGGCGCATCTTGGAAATCGGGCGGCACGTCCGCTTCGTCGTCCAGCCCATCCAGGAGGGCTTTGGGCACGCCGTCTATTGCGCGCGCGAAGCGGTGGGCAACGAGCCGTTCCTGCTGATGCTGGGCGATCACATCTACCGCTCGGACAGCGGCCAATCGTGTGCGCAACAGTTGGTCGAGGCCTACAATCAACACGGGATCAGCGTGTTGGGGCTGCGCCGTACCCCGGAGAGGCAAATCGCCAACTTTGGCACGGCGACCGGCATCTGGCTCGAAGAAGGCCGGCTGCTCAACGTCACCGAGTTCGCCGAAAAGCCCACGCTGGACTATGCCCGCAGTAACCTGCGCGTGACGGGACTGCCGGATGACGAGTACCTCACCGTGTTCGGGCAATACATCATCAAGCTGCAGATCTTTGACTACCTGGAGGAGCACATCAGGAACAATGTGCGCGAGCGGGGCGAATTCCAATTGACCTCGGCGCTGGATCGCCTGCGGCAGGAGGATGGCTTCCTGGGGCTGATGATTGACGGGCAACGCTACGACATCGGGCTGCCGGAGTATTACCTGGAGACGCTCAAGGCGTTTTCGCAAAAGTGAGCGGGGCAAGTGTGAGTGTAAGACGTAAAACGTAAGGCGTGAAACGTATAGGGGGCCCGCCCCATCCTGGAGCGAGCCCCCTATTGTCTCTCCTGCTCCTCTGCTCCGCCGCTACTTCTCCTCTTCCTTCTCCCGCTGGTGCGCCTCGATGATCTGCTGCGCCAGGTATGCGGGCACCTCTTCGTAGTGATCCAACTCCATCGAAAAGACGCCCCGGCCCTGGGTGCGGCTGCGTAGATCGGTGGCATAGCGTTGCATCTCGGCCAGCGGCGCCAGCGCTGTGATGATGCTCTTACCGCCCGCCTGATCCATCCCCTGCACCCGCGCCCGCCGGGTGTTCAGGTCGCCCATAATGTCGCCGGTGAATTCCTCCGGCACGGTGATGGTCACCTTGTAGATCGGCTCCAGGAGCACCGGCCCCGCGCCCAGCATCACCTTCTTGAACACCTCGCGCCCGGCGATCTGGAAGGCGATGTCCTTCGAGTCCACCGGATGCTCTTTGCCGTCGTAGACCACCGCCTTGACGTCCACCACCGGGTAGCCGGCAATAACGCCCTGCTCCATCACCGACTTGATGCCCTTTTCGATAGAGCCCTCGAAGGAACGCGAGATGGCCCCGCCAAAGACCTCCCACTCGTAGGCGAAACCTTCGCCGCGCGGCAAAGGCTCCAGTCGCATATGCACCTCAGCGAACTGCCCGGCACCGCCGGTCTGCTTCTTGTGGCGGTACAGGTCCGAGTGCGTCTTGGTGATGGTCTCGCGGTATGGCACCTTGGGGATCGAGGTTGCCACCCCCACGCCGAAGCGGTTCTGCATGCGGCGCACGGCGATTTCCACGTGCGCCTCGCCCATTCCCTCCAGAATCGTCTGCTGGGTGCTGGGCTCCTGATGCCAGCGCAGGGTGGGGTCCTCCTCGCAGATGCGCGTCAGCGTGGGGCCCAACTTGGCCTGGTCGGCCTTGCTCACGGGTTCGACGGCCACAGCGAAAAGCGGCGGCGGGAAGACCGGCCCCGGCAGGCTCAGCGGGTGGCCCTTGTCGCACAGCGTATCGCCGGTGACCGTGTGGGCCAGTTTGGCGACCGCGCCGATGTCGCCGGTGTGCAGGCGCGGCACGGGGATTTGCTCCTTGCCACGCATCACGTACACCTGGCCCAGTCTCTCCTCTTCCCCGGCCCGGCTGTTATAGACCCGGCTATCGGATTCCACCAGCCCGCCGTAGACGCGGAAGTAGGTTAGTTTGCCGACGAAGGGATCGGCGGTCGTCTTGAACACCAGCGCGGCCAGCGGCGCCAGTTCGTTGGGCTCGATGGACTCTTCGCCTGCTTTGCCTTGCGCGATGACGGGGCCGCGATCCTGGGGCGACGGCGCATAGGCGACCAGGGCATCCAGAATTGCCCGCGTGCCCACGTTGGCCGTCCCGGCAGCCACCAGCACCGGCACAGCAGTCCGGTTGAGAACCGCAGCGCGTAGCCCGCGCTGGATCTCTTCGTCGGTCAGCGTTTCACCTTCCAGATACTTCATGATCAACTCGTCGTCCCCCTCGGCGGCAACCTCGAGCAGTTTGGTGCGCGCCTCTTCGACCTGGGCGGCCATATCGGCGGGGACGTCGGTAGTTTTGCCCTCGGCGCCCATCAACGCCTTCATCTTCACCAGGTCCACCACGCCGGCGAACGAGGCTTCTGCGCCGATCGGCAGGTTGATGGGGACGAAGGTCTGCCCGAAAGCCTTTTGCAACGCCTCCAGCGTGCGGGACAGGCTGGCGTTCTCGCGGTTCATCTTGTTGACGACCACCATACGCGGCAGGTTCTGCTCGTCGGCGTACTGCCAGACCAATTCGGTGCCGACTTCGACGCCGGCCACGGCGTCCATCAGCACGAGTGCGAGATCGGCCACACGCACCGCGCTCTTGACCTCGCCGACAAAGTCATTGGTGCCGGGTGTGTCCAGCAGGTTGATCTTGCAGTCACCCCACTCGACCGGGACGAGCGCCAGGCTGAGCGAGATGCGGCGGCGGACCTCTTCCTCGTCAAAATCGGCGATGGTGGTGCCGTCCTCGACCCTGCCCATGCGGTTGGTCGCGCCGCTGCAATAGAGCATCGCCTCCGCCAGGGACGTCTTGCCTGCGCTGCCGTGTCCCAGCAGGACGACGTTACGCAGTTGCTTGGTTTGGTATTCCTTCATAGTAATTGTGACCTCACCTCTCTGATGATTGCGAAGACTGCCACCGTATTCTAAATGAGAACGGCGTAACTGTCAATGCGTGATAGGCGTAATGCATGGCAGCGAGCGAATTGACACGCCTGCCAATGTGCGTTAATATTCGGGATGAGATGAGCCATCAGGTGCGTTCCCAGACAATATCCCGCCTGCCACGGCCCGTCGTCGTGGACTCTCCGGCGCGACTGACGATGCTGCTGGAAGACCTTGCCAGACGGAGCGCCGTCGCCGTGGATACAGAATCCAACTCTCTCTACGCCTACCAGGAGCAGGTGTGTCTGATCCAGTTCTCGACCCCCGGCGCCGATTACGTCGTGGATGCGCTGGCGGAGCTGGACCTGACGCCACTGGCGCACTTTTTCGCCGACGCGAGCGTGCAAAAGGTCTTTCACGCTGCCGAGTACGACGTGATGTGCCTCAAGCGGGATTTCGGCTTCCGCTTCGCCAATCTGTTCGATACGATGTGGGCGGCGCGCATCCTGGGCTGGCCGCGCGTGGGGCTAGCCGACGTGCTCTACGATACCTTCGGCGTGCACACCAACAAGCGCTACCAGCGTTACGACTGGGGCAGGCGCCCGCTGGACCCACAGGCCCTGGCCTATGCCTGCCTGGACACCCACTATCTCTTGCCTCTCTGTCGCCTGCAGGCCGACGCGCTGACGCACCGAGGGTGCTGGGAGGAAGCGCACGAGGTCTTTGAGCAACTTGCCGCTACCGAGCCCGTGTCCCGTATCTTTGACCCCGAGGACTATGTCCGCGTCAAAGGCGCCTGCGATCTGAGCGGGTGCGAACGGGCGATCCTGCGCGAACTGTTCATCTGGCGTGATCGGGAAGCCTGCCGCCAGGGCCTTCCGCCCTTCAAAGTGCTCACCGACGGCACACTGATCGCGCTGGCCCGCGCGCAACCTCACACCACAGACGACCTGGCCCGCGCAGGCGGTCTGAAGCCCTATCACGTGCGCCGGTATGGGCGGGACATTCTGCGGGCGGTGGAGCAGGGAATGCGCGCCCAGCCGCCCAGGCTGCCTCCGTTCTTCCCACGCCATTCGGAAGAGGAGGTGGCGCGTTTCGAGGCGTTGCGTGCCTGGCGCAAACGGGTGGCCGCCGCGCGCGGGGTAGATGCGGACGTCATCGTGGGCAACGCCGTCTTGTGGGCGGTGGCCGAGCAGAACCCGCGTTCGTTGCAAGACCTGGAGCGCATCGAAGGCCTGGGCCCGTGGAAACGCAAGACGTACGGAGCCGAAATGCTGGCAGTAATCAGGAAGCAGTGATTAGTGATTGGGAATTGGTTCCCTAACCCGGACAAGCCGGAACCAAAAACCACCAAGGGCACGAAGGGCACACAAAGGACACGAAGGAATTCCTTTATTTCCTTTGTGTGACTTTGTGTCCTTCGTGGTGAATTTTCTTGCCCAA
>DAOUBA010000113.1:0-1704 GCA_034432855.1 Anaerolineae bacterium
TCCGCGCCGATGGTCGGTGCGTTGATGTAGGTGATGCCCGTCTCCAGGTCGTCAATGGCGCGGAAGGCCAGGTTGACGTCGCGCGTGTAGATGGACGACGACAGCCCGTACTCGATGTCGTTGGCGACGCGGATCGCTTCGTCGTAGCTCCCTACCTTGATCACGCTCAGCACCGGGCCGAAGATCTCTTCCTTGCTGATGCGCGTGCCGTGCTCGGTGGCGAAGATGGTCGGCTTGATGAAGAAGCCCTGGTCGTGGGGGCCGCCGGTCAGGCGCTCGCCGCCGGTCAGCAGCGTCGCCTCATTCTTGCCGATGGCGATGTACTCCATAATCGACTCGCCCGACGACTCGTCCACCACCGGCCCGACATCCGTGCGCGGGTCGAGCGGATCGCCGACGACCAGCGCCTCCGTCCGCGCCAGGAGCATGTCCAGGAACTGGTCGTACACCTTCTCGTGCAGGATCAGGCGGCTGGTCGCTGTGCAGCGTTGCCCCGCCGTGCCGAACGCGCCGAAGAGGATGCCGTCCAGCGCCAGTTCCAGGTTGGCGTCCTCCAGGACGATCTGCGGGTTCTTGCCGCCCAGCTCCACCTCGACCGGCTTGAGCAGGCGCGCCGCCGCCTCGTAGATGACCTTGCCGGCGGGCACGCCGCCGGTGAACGATACCGCTTTGACGCGCGGATTCTCGACAATCTCCATGCCCACAGTGCTGCCCCCGCCGGTGACGAAGTTCCATACGCCGGGCGGCAGCCCCGCCTCCTCGAAGATCTCGATCAGCGTCGCCACGCACAGTGGCGTCAGTGAGGCGGGCTTGAACACCACCGTGTTGCCGCTGATCAGCGCCGCACCCACCTTCCAGATGGGGATGGCCATCGGGAAGTTCCAGGGTGTGATGCAGCCGACCACGCCCATGGGCTGGCGGACAGTCATGCAGAACTTGCTGGGTAGCTCGGAGGGCGTCGTCTCGCCGAACAGGCGGCGCCCTTCGCCAGCGATGTACTCCAGGAAGTCAATGGACTCCTGTATGTCGCCCTTGCCCTCGGCGACAACCTTGCCCATTTCGGTCGTCACCAGCGCGCCCAACTCGTTCTTGCGCTGGCGCATGATCTGGGCGGCGCGCAGCAGAATCTCCCCGCGCTTGGGCGGCGGCAGCCGTTTCCACGCCGGGAAAGCCGCCTCCGCCGCGTCAATGGCCCGCTGTACGTCGCCGCGCGTGCCCTGGGGGAAGCGCGCCAGCACCTCGCCGGTCGTCGGGTTGCGCGTCTCGAACCATGCTCCGCTCTCTGATGGCACCCACGCGCCGTTGATGTAGTGGCCGTAGTCTCGTACCACCGATCCTGCTCCTTGTCTGGTTGGCTCAGCGAATCAGTCTCACCTGTGATGGTTAATTAAGAAGAATTCTAGCATATTTAAGTGGCTTTTTCCAGATGCGCCGGATGGGTGTGCGTCAGGGTTAGCGCCCCACTTGACGCACAGCGCGGTGCCTTCGTCTATGTTTCCGAACGTGTGGTAATTGTCGCCCCGGCCTGTACACCGGGCATGGGGAAGGGGGACGGTTTCTGGCGGAAGGGTGTCACGCGCTCTAGAGCGTGTTATGAACTCTGTGCACTCGGCGCGGCGGGCAACTCGCGATGCCCTACGATCACCTGAACCCCACCCTGTGGTCCCTCCCCGCTGGCGGGGAGGGACGGGCTGCTCCCCTTTC
>DAOUBA010000114.1:0-1999 GCA_034432855.1 Anaerolineae bacterium
CGCCAAGGCTCAAGGCGAGTTGACGGGGCGGGGGTATGATGGACTGGTCCATGGGCTCACCTCCGGTTGGTCGCGCTTCTTGGAGGTGAGCCTACGCTTGCCTTCTGCCTGATGGCGAGGAGAAGGCCTCAAGAAGAGCGCACAAGCGCCGCACGCCGTTGACTGACAGGATGGTTGCCGACTGCGGCTCGATCGCGTCTCCGTCGGCACTGGTCGCCTCAAGCTCAATCGTGCCGGGTGGAGTTGACCCCCTTTCGTGGACACTGTCATGCTGTAGACAAGGAGGTGTCCACAAGAAATGGGAAAGACCCGACCACCATATCCAAAGGAGTTCAAGGACCAGATCGTAGCTCTGGCCCACGCCGGCCGCACTCCGGCCCAACTCGCGGCTGAGTTCGAGCCCACCGAGCCCACCATCCGGGACTGGATCGTCCAGGCCGATCGTGACCAGGGCTTACGCTCGGACGGCCTAACGAGCGCGGAGAAGGACGAGCTTGTGCGCCTCAGGCGGGAGAACCGTCAGCTCAAGATCGAGCGGGAGATACTGGCAAAAGCCGCGGCCTGGTTCGCTCGGGAGACCGAGCAAGTGCCACCGAGATCTATAGGTTCGTGAGACGCGAATCGGGCCGATATCCAGTCGCCACCATGTGCCGAGTGCTGGACGTCTCCGCCAGCGGCTACTACGCGTGGCTTGTCCGTCCCCCGTCGGATCGGGAGCTCACCGATGAGTGGCTGCTAAGCAAGATCAAGGCGGCTTACGCCGCCTCTCGTGAGACCTACGGGGCTCCCCGTATCCTTCACGACTTAAGGGATGAGGGCATCCGCGTGGGCCAGAAGCGCATCGCCCGGCTCATGCGCAAAGCGGGCATCCGGGGCGTCTCTCGCCGGCGCCGGTGGAACACCACCAAGCGCGATCCCCAGGCCTCACCGGCCGCCGACCTCGTCTGCCGCAACTTCACGGCCGCCGGCCCGGACGAACTGTGGGTCAGCGACATCACCTACATCCCCACCCATCAAGGGTTCCTGTTCCTCTCCGTGGTCATGGACGCCTGGTCACGGCGGATCATCGGCTGGTCCATGGCTCTACACCTGCGCACTGAACTCGTGCTCGATGCGCTCGAGATGGCGCTGGCTCAGCGCCGGGGTTCATCGGGCACCATTTGTCACAGCGATCACGGCTGTCAGTACACGTCGCTCGCCTTCGGGAAGCGGTGTCGCGAGGCCGGCGTGAGACCCTCCATGGGGACCGTGGGGGACGCCTACGATAACGCCCTGTGCGAGAGCTTCTTCGCGACGCTTGAGTGCGAACTCCTCGACCGCAACAAATTCCACAGTCGCACCGAGGCCAGGATGGGCGTCTTCAGCTTCATCGAGGGCTGGTACAACCCCACCCGTCGTCACTCCGGACTTGACTATCTCTCCCCGATCAAGTACGAAAGGAGGTACTTGGCCGAGGCCTAGATTTGAAAGCCCCTAACCGTCCACGGAACCGGGGCAACTCCACTACGCCGACACCGAGGAGGCCTCATGTTGATGCAGCCCACCATCGAGAAACTGAAGTCCATGCAGCTTCGGGGCATGGCCGCCGCGCTTGCCCGCCAGAGCCAGGACCCGGAGATGCAGGCCCTCACCTTCGAAGAACGCCTCGGCCTTCTCGTGGATGAGGAATGGACCCAGCGCCGCAACCGGGCCCTTGAACGCCTGCTTCGGGAGGCAAAACTGAAGCTCCCCGCCTGCCCGGAGGATCTCGACTACACGCCTGCCCGCGGTCTCGATCGGGCGCTTATGCGCAGCCTCACTACCTGCGGTTTCATCCGCGAACATCAGAACGTCCTCATCACCGGAGCCACCGGGCTCGGCAAGACTTTTGTGGCCTGCGCGCTCGGCAACGCCGCTTGTCGCCAGGGGCTCCGGGCCCGCTACTTTCGTCTCTCCGCGCTTCTCACTGAACTGGCCGTCGCCAAAGGGGACGGCACCTACCCGGGACTTATGGCTCGGC
>DAOUBA010000115.1:0-10732 GCA_034432855.1 Anaerolineae bacterium
TGTGGGCAGGCCGCCTGTCTGGACTGGGGGGAGTATGACCCGCCAGCCGCCGGGCGATCAAATCGCCCGGCTCAGCAGGCAAAAGCCCTGCGGGCTTGCACCTGGTTCAGCCGTGCGCTTTCAGCGCACGGCGGGGGCCGCGCCGCAATGAATTACTCTCTTGCCGTGAGATGGCTTCGCCAGGTAGGGGCGGGGTTACCCCGCCCTCGCTCGCAATGACAGGGTGAGTTTTGCGCTATTGCCTATTTGCATTTCACGCTGGAGGGAGAGTATGCTATAATGCAGGCCATCGCCAAGGAGGTCGAGACAATGAGCGATGCAGCGCTGATCCGGACGGTTGACCTGACCAAGCACTATGGGCAACACAAGGCGGTCGAGGGGCTGAATTTTGCCGTGCATAGCGGCGAGATTTTCGGCTTCCTGGGGCCCAATGGCGCGGGCAAAACCACAACGATGAAGATGATCGTGGGGCTGCTGCGCCCCACACGTGGACAGGCTTACGTCGCTGGCCACGACGTGGTGCAGGAGCCGGTCGCCGCCAAGGCGCTGATCGGCTACGTGCCGGAGGAGCCGCACCTCTACGCCAAACTTTCGGGCCGCGAGTTCCTGCGCTTTGTGGGCGACCTGTATAATATGCCCGCCGATCAGGTCAAGCGCCGTGCCGACGAACTGCTGCGCTTGTTCGACCTGGACGAGGCGGCCGACAGTCTGATTGATTCCTACAGTCATGGCATGCGCCAAAAGACGGCGGTCGCTGCCGCGCTGATGCACGATCCGCGCGTGCTGGTGCTGGACGAGCCGACCTCCGGCCTCGACCCTAAGAGCGCCCGGTTGATCAAGGATATCCTGCGCCAGATGGCCGGGCGGGGCACGGCGGTCTTTCTCTCGACCCACATCATGGAAATCGCCGAGCGGATGTGCGATCGCATCGGGATCCTCAACGCCGGTCAACTGGTGGCCGTGGGCACGATGGAGGAGTTGCGAGCGCTGAGCGCCGGGCAGGCCAGTTTGGAGGACATCTTCCTCAGCCTGACCGGTGGCGCCGAGTACGCCGAGATCGCCGAGGTGCTGCGATGACGCTGACTCGCGCCGTCTGGAAGCTGCTGCGTGCCCAGTGGTGGATCTGGCTCAATAACTTTCGGCGTGCAAAGGGACGCACGCGCTTTGCTTACATCGTCTTTGTCATTTTTCTGCTGGGTCTGGCGGTAGGCGCGTTCGCGTTGAGTTGGGCGGCGCTCTCGGCACTGCGCAATCCCCGGGCGCTGGCCGGGTTCGATGCGGTGGGGTTGGGCGACCCGGCGGTGTTGATCGAAAGCATCCCCACGCTGATGTTGAGCAGCGTTTTCCTGGTCACGTTCGTCTTCAGTTTCCAGGTGCTCCTGCAGGCGCTCTACCTCTCCGGCGATATGGACTTTTTGCTCAGTTCGCCGCTGCCGGCGCGCGCGGTCTTTGTCACCAAACTGCTTCAGGCCATCCTGCCCAACTTTGCACTCTTCAGTGCCTTCACGCTGCCGCTGTTGTGGGGATTGGGTGCGGCTTACGGGTACGGTGTCCTCTACTATCCACTGGTACTGTTGCTCCTGGCGCTCCAGACGCTCGCAGCGGCGGGGTTGAGTGCGCTCCTGGTGATGGCGGTGGTGCGCGTCTTTCCTGCGCGACGGGTCTTTGAGGTCATCTCGTTCCTGGGCGCGATGATCGGCATGCTGTGCTCGCAGTGGTACAATCTGAGTCACGGCTTCGGGCGCGACGTGGACCCGGATACCGTCACGCCGGCGCTTGGGCAGGTTGCCGGGACGTTGAATCGCTTCAGCGCGCCCTGGTCGCCGTTAGCGTGGCCGGGGCTGGGACTACGGGCACTGGTGCGCGGCGAATGGTTCCCTGCCCTGGCATATCTGGTCCTGAGCGTGGGGCTTGCGGCGGGGGTGTTCCTGCTTTCACTGAGCGTGGCGGAACGGCTGTATTACGCCGGCTGGTTCAAAATGCGCGCTGCTCCCGGACGCAAGGCGAAACGTACAGAGGCCCGGCCGGCGAAGGAGCGGGTGGGACGGTTGCCTTTCGTGTCGCCGCCGGTCTGGGGCATCGTGCTGAAGGATTTTCGTGTGCTGCGACGGGATCTGCGTAACCTCTCGCAACTGCTCAGTCCGATCATCTTCGCCGTCATCTATGCTGTGATGGTCCTACGCGGAGGCCGCGGCAGCACGGACGAGCGAACTATGGCGATCATCCAGCAGTACTCGTTCTATTTCGCGATTTTTGTTGCCCTCTTTGCCTGCTGGGGATTGACGATGCGGCTGGCGATGATGGGCTTTTCGCAGGAAGGGCGCGACTATTGGGTTTTGAAGAGCGCGCCGCTCAGGCCGGGGCAACTGGCGCTCGCCAAGTGGCTGGTGGCCTTTTTGCCGAGTGTCGTGATCGGCGCAGTGCTCGTGGTGGTTTTGGGGGTGATGCAACGGGCGGCGCTGGGCGACGTGGTGTATGGGCTGCTGGCCGTAGTGATGATCGTGGCAGGGAATACGGGGATGAATCTGGCCTTTGGCATTACCGGCGCGCGGCTGGACTGGACCGACCCGCGCCGGATGACCTCTGGCGGCGCAGGCTGCCTGGCTTCATTGCTCGGGATGGGGTTTCAGGGCCTGAGTATGGTTCTCTTCCTGGGGCCGGTCCTGGCCGCGCAGTTGCTGCGTGGGCCGGTTCTCGTCGGGCGGTTGGTGGGGGCAATGGCGGGCAGCGTGTTCTGTGCAGCCGTCGCTGTCTTGCCGCCGGTGCTGGTGATTAAGCGGATTCCGCTCATCGGCGAAGAGGGGATGTGAAAGCAAAAAGCCCGGGTAACTATTCAGGTGGTGACTGGAAGTCACCCTTTCAATCGGCTGAATAGTTACAAGCCCGGTATCTGAGGGGTGCGGTGCTCATTTGCTGCCCATGCGCTTTTGGAGCAGGACACCCAGGACGATCAGCGCCATCGCGCCGAACACTGCACGCATCGGCCAGTTCTGCACGCTGGAGCCGATCAGGATGCCATGTGCCGTTGCCAGCCAGAATGCCAGATAGTTGAGGGTGTGTAGCCAACGCCAGTTCCTGCCGATTGTCCTCCGCAGGACAGCTGCCAACGTAGCGATGCCCAGCAGGTACCACGATGGCCGTCCGCCGAGGGCGAAGAATCTGTACCACGAGTCTACGGCCGGGACAAAAACCCGCAGGCTGCGCGCCTGCCACGCGACTGCCAACGGGTGTATGGTCACAAGGACCAATCCGCTGAGTGATAGGATGTGGTGAATCTTGATAAACGGGCGGCCGAACCAGCGAACCACCTGCCGCAGATAAGCCGAAGTGAGGATGGCACCGAAAACACAGAAATATCCTATCAGCGCGGTGGTACGAATGACCCAGTTAATCGGTGCGGCGTTCGGATAGAGCAATTGAAGAAGAAGGACAGCCGCTACAACGAGTATGACAGCGCCCAAAAGCACACCGGTTTTCTTCATGTCTCTCTCCTATGACATCCTCCCAACTACTAATACTGTACCACATCTGTCCCGATCGCACAATCCCGATTCCCATTCACCCCATTTGACAATCCGCCTCACTTCCGTCATAGTCCCAGCATCCATGGGAGGTCCCTTATGGAATCTTTCTTCCGGCTCTTTGGCGACAACCGCGTCCTGATGGGCATCGTCGGCACCCTCATCAGCGGATTGGCCACGGGGGCCGGCGCGCTGCCCATCCTGTTCACCTCCAACATCTCCGACCGCCTGCTCGATGCGCTCTTGGGCTTCGCCGCCGGGGTGATGCTGGCGGCAACCGCCTTCAGCCTGATCGTTCCGGTCATCGAACTGGGCGGCATCTGGACGGCGGTGTTGGGCATCCTCATCGGCGCGCTCTTTCTGGCGGCACTCGATCATCTTTTGCCGCATACGCATCTCATCAAGGGAGCCGAGGGGCCATCGTCGCACCTGCGGCGGGTGTGGCTGCTCATCATCGCCATTACGCTGCACAACTTTCCGGAGGGGCTGGCGGTGGGTGTGGGCTTTGGCGCGGATCGAATACCCGATGCGATTGCGCTGATGATTGCCATTGCCTTGCAGAACATGCCCGAGGGGTTGGCCGTGGCGCTGCCGCTGGTGCGCGAAAACTGGCCGCGTGGCAAGGCGCTCCTCTACGCGCTGGGCTCTGGGATGGCCGAACCTCTCGCCGGGCTGATCGGCGCGCTTGCCGTCACGCTGATGCGCCCGCTCCTGCCGTGGGGGCTGGCCTTTGCTGCGGGCGCCATGCTCTACGTCGTCTCCGACGAGATCATTCCCGAAACGCATCGCCGGGGTTATGAATTTGAGGGCACCGGAGGTGTCATCGTCGGCTTTCTGGTGATGATGGTCCTGGATAACCTGTTCGGATAGAGCAGCAGGAAGATGGATATGGCGACCAATTCGCGCATACAGTTTTCACACTGTCCCTACCGCAATGACGTACACCACCGCTTCCTCCTTGCCGTCCAGCCCCAACAGGTCGTTGAGTTCGTCATCGAGAAAAGCGCCGACGGCGCAGGCGCCCAGCCCCAGCGAGGTCGCCGCCAGGTAGAGGTTCTGGCCGACATGCCCGGCCTCCAGCAGCACGTAGCGGTAGGCCCGCTCCCGGTAGCGCCAGCGCGTGCGCTGAAAGATGGCCGAGAGGGCAAAGCAGACGTTGGCCTGTCCCAGAAAGCCCTGTCCCAGCCCGGCCTGCATGATGGCGAAGCGCAGGTCCTCTTGCCGCAGCAGTTCCAGCGCGTGCTCGCGCACGGCATAGTGGTAAAGCCCCGGCTCCAGCCCGGCGACGTTGTGCACCACCGCGTACAGTTCGATGGGGTAGAGCGCCCCCGCCGAAGGAGCGGCGCGGAAGCCCCAGCGAGCGTGGGTGATGCCCTGGGCGGCGTGTAGCAGGCGCGAAAGGGCCTCCGCCGAAAGCGTCTCGCCAGAATAGTGGCGCACCGAACGGCGCTTCTCAAGCGCCTCTTCCAGGCTCAGGCCATGAAAGCCTCTGGGATCGGGGAGCGCGATCCGTGTGGCATTGGCGTAGGTCTTGTATTGCTCCGGTCGCCCGCCCCAGTTGGCAAGCGTCCCCAAGACCTGTGCATAACCGGGCTTGCTCCACTGGTGGTACACTTCGCCGACATCGGCGGCCTCGTAGGGCAGTTCGACCTGCCGGCGCGGGAGCAGCCATCCCAGTACAAAGCCGCCGGCGGCTGCCAGGCCGGAGACGAGCAGTTGACGACGCCCCAAGAGCGGCGCACGCTCCGGCTGTGCCGACGTCGGTACTGCCCGTTCTCGTGCTGGTCTGAACCTTTGTCTCAGATAGACCGTGACTCGATTCCAGTTGAGGGCCAGGTGCACGGCGACCAGCCCGGCGCAGGTATAGCCCGCGTAGCGGTGCAGGAAGAATTGGGGAAGGCCAAAGACATCGGCCAACAGCCCGCTCACGGTCACGTAGAGGCCGCTGATGAACATAGCGGCAATGACCAGATAGTCCAGGTCTCTGCGTCTCACGTTGGCCTCCTGAGAGATAATGGGAAGATAAGACGAGGAGAAAGGCTGCTATATTGTATCATATATCACCGCCGATGGCTAGCCCGGCATTTCGGCGAAACCGCAGCGCATCATCCCACATCGAGACGTTGTTGAACAGCACGTAGGTTGTTTCGAAAATATGGCATCGGTTCAGCAAATGTGCCAGGTCTGCATCGCTGTAATGGTAGCGATAGCCACCGATACCGTGCAGGCGGAAGTATGCCAGGGCCGCCGTGACCGGCCCACGCACGAAGGGGTCTACACAGTGGACCAGGTCTAGGTCGCGGCACAGCGTTGCAATCTCTGCATCCTTCCATTCGCCACGTGGCTCCCAGGCCAGGACGAGGTCCCCGCGTTTGATCCGCCGGAAGAAGGCGCGCAGGTTGGCCTTGTGCTCCGGGGTCGGGGTGAAGCGGGCAGGGCATTGGAACACGACGATAGGGGCGCCCAGCGCCGTGGCAATCTCGCGGGTGTGTTCCCATGCCTCGAACACTTCATCCGTTGGGCGGAAATAACCGTACCGGTCGCGGGCTTGTATGGGGATATTCAGCCCGGCCTTGCGATAGGTGGGACTATCGGGGGTATGGGTGATGAGTTGCCATGCCTTGAGGGTGAAAAAGCCGTGTGGTGCCTCTTCCCGCCAGCGCCGGATGGTCTCGATGTCGGGAGGCTTGTAGAATGTCTGTTGCACCTCAACCAGCGCGAGGTGCTGGAAATAGACGGCACGCGCCTTTTGGAAACCGCAACAGCCGATGTGGATCATCTACTCCTCTCCAAACACTACGGCCGTAAACGTATACAACGTCGCGCCTTCTCGCCAGCAACCCTCCGGGAGTTCAGCCTTCAGGCACAGGTTATCCAGATACGCTTGCAAGTCCCACCCCTGCTCCACCGGTACCTGTGGGAGCAAAACGCCGCGGTTTGCGCCTTTGATGAGATAGAGACCGTCGCGCCCGATCTGAATCTGGTCGGTGGAAGTGATGCGCCGCATTAGGGAGAGCACCGAAATCTCGACTGTGACGAGTTCCAGTTCCTCGGCGGTGAGCGGCGGGAAGCGCGGGTCCTCGAACGCCGCCGCCTGTGTCATCTGCTGGACGGTCTGGTAAAGCGGCGCGGCGGCGGTAAGGTTGCCAATGCAACCGCGCAGTTCACCGTTGATCTCGAGCGTGACAAAGGCGCCCAGAGGGCGCAACAACTCGGCGTCGGTTACCGAGGGGTTGGGCAACGGTTTGCGGGCCAAGCGCGCGGCGATAGACTCGCGGGCCAGGCTCAGCAGGAAGGAGCGTTGTTCTTCGCTCAATTCCGGCGGCCTGTAACGCCAGAACATCACCGTCCCATAGCCGACGACCTGATCGCGGTCGGCGCCGGCATCGGCAGAGTTGGCGTAGCGCAGGATGGTGGCGGTGTCGGCGCCCAGCCCTTTGGCGACCTGCATTGTGGTCAGGATGGGTGCCTCGCCGCAGGCGCAGGTCACCAGGTTGGGATAGCCGTGCGTCATCGAGGCGGCAATGGTCTGGCGTACCAGCGTTGGGTCGAGCGTCTCTATCGCGGCCAGTGTGGCGCCATCTACGGCCAGCGCGTCGTCGTAGGCGGGGTAGTGGGAGAGGTCGGAACTGGCGATGACGACCGCCCTTTTGTCGGGGAGCACCTTGAGGAGTGCGTCGGCCAGCGCCTGCACGGTCTCGTCGCTGTCGTCGCCCATCAGGACGGGCACGATGGTGCAGTGAGGGCACATGCGCTGGAGAAAGGGCAACTCGATCTCGATGACATGCTCCCCTTCGTGTGTGGCGGGGTCGAAGGTGATGCGCGGGTCGGCGGCGATGAGCGCCTGGGCCAGTTCCACATTCACCGGCACGATGCCCAGCGGCGTCTCGAACCCACCTTCGGTCCAGACGGAGATGGGGCGGGAGACGGGTGACCGGTGATCGGAAGCAATGATGACGGCGACGTCGTACTCGCCTTGCGTCAGTTGCTTGAATCCGTAGGCGGCCACCGGCGCGGAGTAGGCATAGCCAGCGTGCGGGACCACGAGACCGATAGGTGCGCCATCCACAGGCTGCACGGCGTCAAGCAGACCGTCTACCATCTGCGTCAATTCGGCGGGGTCGCCGGGGTACCACGAGCCGGCAACGGCGGCACGGCGGACCTGTCCGGGCGGCGGGGTGGGAGATGAGGAGGTAGGGGGATGAGGGGATGAGGAGATGGGGAGATAGGGAGAGGGGGAGACTGGTGGGGTCGGTGTGGTGCAGGCGGAGAGGAGAATCGTTACCGAAAGTATCGTCAGCGTCAGGTTATGAGTCGCTGGTTTCATGGTCGTCACTCCTGTCTACGTCGAGGGTTGGAGCACGAACCCCACGAAAGGGTGCGAGAGTGAAGGCTTCCGCGCATTTCGTGATTCTATTCCCGCGGCGGTGCGGGCGGCACCATCACCGGCTGGCCTCCTGTCTCTTCAGGCTGCCAGACGCCGGGGATGGACGCCCCGCAGTAGGTGCACTGGCCGCCGGTCAGGTGATACTCTCGCACCGCGAACCCCGCGCGCGCGATGATGAGCCTGCGGCACGCCGGACAGTAGGTGTTGCCACCGGGATGGCCGGGGACGTTGCCGATGTAGACAAAGCGTACGCCTTCCTCCAGCGCGATCTCTCGCGCCTGCTCCAGCGTCTCGACCGGCGTCGGTGGCAGGTTCGTCAGTTTGTATTGTGGGTGAAAGCGACTAAAGTGCAGTGGGATGTCCGGGCTGATCTCCTGTGCTACCCAGCGGGAGAGCGCCCGCAATTGGTCGAGGCGGTCGTTCAGCGTCGGCACCACCAGGTTGACGATCTCGAGATGCACGCCTGCCTCATAGATGATGCGGATTGCATCCAACACCGGTTGCAAGCGTGCTCCGCACACCTCCTCGTAAAAGCCTTCGTCATAGCCCTTCAGGTCGATCTTGATCGCGTCCACCGCCGCGCACAGTTCGCGCAAGGGGTCGGGATTGATGAATCCGGCAGAGATGACGACATTGTACAATCCGGCCTCGCGCCCCAGACGCGCAGTGTCTAGCATGTACTCGTAGAAGGCGGTCGGTTCGGAGTAGGTGTAGGCGATGACCGGGGCGCCGGATTGTTGGGCGGATTGTACCACCGCTTCCGGTGGCAGGTCAACGTTCTGCGTTTCCTCCGGTGGGAACTGGGAGATTTGCCAGTTCTGGCAATAAAGGCAGCGCAGGTTACATCCAGCAGTGGCGATGGAGAACGTGGCGGCGGTGGGCAGGAAGTGGAAGAAGGGCTTTTTCTCGATGGGGTCCACGTGCACCGCGCACGGGTTGCCGTAGGTCATCGAGTACAACCGTCCGCTTCGGTTCTCGCGGGTGCGGCAGCGTCCCCGGTGGCCGTTGGCGAGGATGCAGCCGTGCGGGCAGAGGGCGCACATGACCAGGTCGCCGGCCCCCTCGTCCGTCAAGGAGGCATAGTGGCGCGCCTCGACCGACCAGGGGTTGGGCGGCTCGAGCGGTGGCAATTCGCCTGTGTCCTGTGATGCTCGTTCCCTCCAGCGGCAGCCGGAAAGCCAGGCGGCCACGCCGACACTCCCTGCCGCCAGAGCGCCGGCGCCGATCATGAATTGTCGTCGGGTGATCTTTCTCATAGCCGCTGCCTCCTTCCACACAGCGCGGTATGCGAGAGATCAGAGACCGGAAACCGCAGCGACAAGTCCGAAGCAGCCGGTGAGCATCATATCGCCGTGCGGCGCAGCGAAATAGTAACCCAGGTCGGCGGCAAGGTGCCGTCGTGGCCCGGTCACGGCGACGAACCTGAATCCGTCGCCAGGGGCATAATCGGGATGGATGACCGCGCCGTGCCCCTCGTCGTCAAAGACATCCGCGTCTGTTAGTGAGCCGTCGCGCAATCGTTCCACCAGTCGCGCCAATTTGTCCGGCGTCATCAGCACGGTGTGATGCTCGAACAGGCCCAGGATGCGCTCGCCGCGCAGGAGCACGGCGAGCGTGTGCAGATTGCCGACGTTGACGGCGACGAGCCCCTCGGCGCGGTGGGCTGCGACGTGTTCGTCCTGCAGCATGCCCCACACTGCGGCGGGGCCGGTGTCCATCAGGATCGCGCCTGGCGCGTCCTGTTGTACGGCCAGCATCCGTGTGTAACAGGCAGGCGGCTCGCGGTAAACCAGATCGAGCAGGTGACCGCCGGCCGCGACGAATTCACGCCACAGTTGGAAACGGAACTTGCGATTGGAATCGGTCGGGCAATAGCCGTGGTCCTGCACCGCGACGGCCACCGTCTCCGGCAGGGTCACGCCGAAGGGGGCGAGCGCCGTCCGCAGCGCGTCCAGGCTCACGTCACGCGTGCGCAGTGTGACGAGACCGGGCACATCCGGGGGCCCCTCGACGATGGTGTAGCCCTGCTCACGCACCTGGTCGAGATTATCGCGGATGGTGAGCGCGGCGCGCGGGGTGACATAGACCGGGAAACCTGCCCGCAGGTGGCGTTTGGCTGCACCGACCAGCGGCCCACCGCCCATCAGGTTGCCGGTGAGGAATACGGGCCGGGCGGCCCGCGTGGCGGCCTCGATCTGCCGGGCCAGGACCGTCGTCCAGGAGGGCAGCACCAGTTTGACAGCATTTTCCGCCGGCTGTCCGGCCTCCCAGAGCAGCACGTCCTGCGTGCCGGCGCCCACATCTATGGCGAGGATGCGGTTGGGGTTCATCAGCGTCATCTGGTCACCATAGCGCGGCTTCCCGCTGCAGCTCACCCCTAGACATGGATTCACACGGATGCAGGCGGATTATTTGGTGAAACCCCATCCGTGTTCATCCGCGAAAACGCGAGCGTAACATGTTTGGGACAAGATTTTGGCCGCCGCCAGGCGTGGACAGGTGATTATATTCCTGCGTTGGCGGCATTCTTGCCCCTATAACGAACGTTTCAGGCTCATGCCACGCCTATCCCTGTCCCCACCGTGATACGCTCGCAGCGCCCGCGAGCGTAACATGTTTGGGACAAGGTTTTGGCCGCCGCCAGGCGTGGACAGGTGATTATATTCCCGCGTTGGCGGCATTCTTGCACCTATAACGAACGTAACTATTCAGGGCCGATTGAAATCGCCCTATTTAGGCGCTTCGCGCCAGGTGTCGGCCTGCGCCGACACTGCCCGGTGGTGCAGCAAGGAGCAGGTCGGCGAAGGCCGACCAATGGCCGCAG
>DAOUBA010000116.1:0-1735 GCA_034432855.1 Anaerolineae bacterium
GCTCCTGGACGAGAGCGCCGACCAGGCGGGGGCAAAGAAAGCGGGTGCCGGGCGACAACACAACGGGCGGTTGGGAAAAGTGGATATGAGTCAGGTGGGCGTCTTCCTGGCTTACGCCAACTTGAATCACACCTATCACTATCGCCTGGAGGCGGTTGAGACCGGCGGAGCCGTCGAGCTCCACGGGCCCATCTCGGTCACCCTATCGCTGCCTCCCACCGCGACGCCGACGTCCACCCCCACGAGTATTCCTACGCCGCGACCGCGCGCCGAGCCTCCCACGATGACGCCCACTCCCAACGTCCCGGCTACTGCTACCCCTGTCCCCGTCTCTACGGCGGCCGTCCCATCTGCGTCGCCCCTTCCTCTTGCCGGGCCCACCGCGACGTTGACGCCATCGCCGACCCGCCTCGTCGTCTCCGCAGAGACTCCTCCCGTCGTTGCGCCGACTGTGACTTCGCTTGTGGAACAGACCGTGTCCGCCCCTGGTTCCACCCTGACGGCCACGTCGTCCGCCGTGCCTGCGGGAACTCCTGCCGGCGTCTCCCAACTCCCGGCACAATCGTCTTCCCCGTTGTCTTCACCCGCGCCACCTGCATCTGTGGTTTCGGCTACGCCACGGGCGAGGCGCGCAGAGTTGCCATCTTCCTTGACGTGTATGTGGCCGTTGGCGCTCGCGCTGGCCGGATGTGGCCTGCTGCTCTTGGGTGGGTGGTGGCTCTGGTGGACGCGGAGGCGGGCGCCGTGAGTCGCCGGCGAGCCGGCCCGGCACTGCTGGTGCTCCTGGCAGCGTGCTTCACCTCGTGCTCACCCCCGCCTCCATCCCCGGCGGCGAGTTCCACTACTTGGTTCGTCGAGACAGAGGGAGAAGGCGGGCTGTGGCTCGGTCCCGAGACCATGCAGGCGCTGGGGCTCGATCCGCTGGCACAGGCCGCTCCTTCCGTGCGCCTCTCGTGGGCCGATCGTGCGCTGCCCCATCTGCCCGTGCGCACGCCAGAAGGATGGGGTGTTTTCTTTTTCGCTCCCGACCGCTCGACGCGCTACACCCGCCGTACTGTGTTCCGTCTGGAGAGAGGCGTGGCCGGCGAGACGATCGTGGAGCAGCCCTTCGACGGGGCTCAGGGCATGCCTTTCCGGGCTGGTGATGGGCCTGCAAGCCTACCCGACGCACTGGCCTCCGCGCATTGGGAAGAGGACAATCGCTACCTTCCGCAGGCCGATGCGGAGACGCCTTGGTTCTGGGAGCCCCTCTACAGCCCTGGCATAGTGACCCATACGCTGACTCTCACCGGCGCCCTCGCCGGCCCCGTGACGGCGACGTTGCACGTGTGGAGCCACACTGCGTCTTCTGCCAACCCCGATCACCTCCTGCGCTTGATGTGCGATGGGCGCGTAGTGGGGGAGTGGCAGTGGGACGGCCAGGGGATGCAGCATTTCACTGCTTCCTGGGCAGAGGAGCATCCCGCGGGGGAGCATACGTTGGTAGTGGAGGCGCCTGCACTCCCCGGCGTGGATGTGGCGGCGGTGTGGTTGGATGGCTGGGATGTGACCTACCGGCGGCAGGTCGTGGCGGATGGAAGCGTGTGGCAGGCCGAGGGCACGGCCTTGCGCGTCGAAGGCGTCGCAGGCACGCGTGTGATAGACGTGAGCGATCCTTTTGCGCCGCGCGACTCAGGCCCGCTGCCGGCGGATGGCGTGGCGGCCACCGTGCCGGGCCGTCGCTATTGGGTGGGTA
>DAOUBA010000117.1:0-3515 GCA_034432855.1 Anaerolineae bacterium
CAAGACCACCCGCGCCGACCTGGAATGGTTCACCCAGGCGTTCTGGGCGCAGTCTATAGACCTCAAATGTCAATGTGGATGGCGACCTCCTTCTGCGGCTGATTTTCCTTGCCGTGTATACGAGGCGCTTTCGCTGGCATTAGATCGTCCTTCTGAGGAACTGCAATCTCTGATGACGATGCTCATCAGTGAATGGAAACTGCAGGCAGGGGAGTTGATGCGCCGCTTTGGGTACGAGTCACCTTGGTAGCCT
The DNA here is from genome assembly GCA_034432855.1 of Anaerolineae bacterium. Lineage (GTDB taxonomy): Bacteria > Chloroflexota > Anaerolineae > B4-G1 > B4-G1 > DAOUBA01. The sequence continues at coordinate 254 of DAOUBA010000117.1, forward strand.
TGGTGCGACGCAATTCACACGTCAACCTGTTCGAGCCAGTAAAGCGGGACATAATCGGCCAGCGTGAAGGACAAAACGTACGTCAATTTGGGTAAGGGACTCCAATGCCCTGTGGTCCTTCTTGATGCCCTTCTCGCGCTTCTTCGGCCATTACTCCGGCCAGATCTACAAGATTGATGAGGTGCTCCCCCCTCCCGGCTCCAACGAAGAGGATTATCGGGCCTGCTTCCAGCGCGTGGTCAAGCGCATGCTGCAAAGAGAATTCTTCTGGGTACTGTGCAACGCGCTCTCGCAGTGCGCGTTCACCTTCGTCATTTTCAGCCAGGACGGGCAGGGCGAGCAGTTGAGTGATGATGACCTTCTAGTACATATCCTGCGTAACTATGGCATCCACACCACCCGCGCCGACCTGGAGTGGTTCGCACAAGGCTACTGGGCGCAGTCCATCGACTTAAAATGCCAGTTCGGCTGGCGGCCGCCCTCTGCTGCCGATTTCCCCCGCCGCGTCTACGAGGCGCTGTCGCTGGCGCTGGATCGCCCGGTGGATGAACTGCAAGCATTGATGGTGATGCTCATCGCGGAGTGGAAGCGGCAGGCGGGGGCGGTGATGGGGCGGTTTGGGTATGAGGCGGTCTGGTAGGGCTGTACTATGCGTTGGAAGTTCTTCACCTAAAGCGTGGACAAAAACTCACCAGTCTGGACGACACGCACCTCTAGGCTGTGCAGCGCTTCCACCAGATCGCTATCGTCGTACAAATCTCGGTCGGCTGTCACGAGACTGCAAGGACATGCGGCAACAGCCGTAGCCACCACGATGTCATCCTTGGCGTCCCGGCAGTGGGGAAATTCAGTCGCTGGTACCACGAAGCAGGCTCGTGTTCGCAGCGCCTCGATGACGGCATCGCGAACAGGAGGGCGAATCATTTGGCGAAACTTTGGGTGGTCGGTCACCTCAACAAACTCTACCAGTATTGGCTCTGAAACAACCCAAACGAAGGCCCGTGCTTCCCACGCCTGGAACAGGCGAGAGCGCTCCGGGCGCTGCATAGCCAGACGTACCATCTCGGTGAGGTCGATGACGGCGACGGGTATCACCGATTACTCCGTGCTTGACGGACCAATGCCACCAATTCCTCGTCGCTCGGAAGATTGCCTTCGCCTGGCACCGGTTCAGACGTATCCCAGGCAGCACGCACGGCGTCAAAAGGCTGCTGCCACTCTGAGGCAGAAATGCTAGCCAGTCGGCGTTTTTGTTCGTCCAGCGAAGCGAGCTCTGCGGCGACTATGATCACCTCAGTACCTGCAGGAAGCAAGGCACCTTCACGCACGCGTACGATACCTTCTTTTTCTACTATTCCGTGATATGTGGTTAACACGGCCATCTTTCACCCCTCATTGTTTCTACCGTCGATTATACCATCTTCGATGAGAGAGGACAATTGACTCAGAACTTGGCCATTTTGCCGCTTTCTACGTGCTACGGCACGCTGGCAATGTAAAGTCGGATAGCAAAAAGGACAAAACGTACGTCAATTTGGGTAAGGCACTCCAATGCGCTGTGGACTTTTCTGATGCCCTTCTCGCGTTTCTTCGGGCACTATGTCGGTCAGTTCTACAAAGTCGAGGAGAAATTGCCGCCTCCCGGTTCGGATGAAATCACCTATCGCGCCTGCTTCGAGCGTGTCGTCGAGCGGTTGCTCCAGCGCGAATTCTTCTGGATATTGTGCAATGCGCTTTCGCAATGCGCTTTTACCTTCGTCATCTTCAGCCAGGATGGGGAGGGAGAACGGCTGAGCGACGATGATCTCCTGGTGCGGTTGCTGCGGCATTACGGCATCACCACCACCCGCGCCGACCTGGAGTGGTTCGCGCAGGCGTTCTGGGCGCAGTCCATTGACCTGAAGCGCCGCTTTGGCTGGCAGCCGCCTACCGCCGCCGATTTCCCGCGCCGCGTCTACGAAGCATTGTCGCTGGCGCTCGACCGCCCGCTCGAAGAGTTGCAGGCGCTGATGGGATTGCTCATCGAGGAGTGGAAGCGGCAGGCAGGGGAGGTACTGACGCGGTTCGGGTACGAGGTGGGATGGTGAATTCCCCTTCACCCAATCCGCCAGATATGGTACAATCGGCCCCGTGATGCGCCGCATACTGTATCTGCTCTTGCTATCGCTCTTGGCCTGCCTTGTCCCCGCCCCTGCCACAGCTCAGGGCGAGCGGCTCGTCTTGGCCTTCTACTACGCCTGGTACGATCAGACCACCTGGCAAAAGCCGCTCCCCGATCTGCCCGCGCCGACCTACGTCTCCACCGATCCCGCCGCCATCGAGCGGCACGTCCGCTGGGCGCGACAGGCCGGAATTGACGCTTTCGTCCAATCCTGGTACGGCCCGCAGGTGGAGAACAATCAGACCGAGACCAATTTCGTCACGCTGCTCAATATCGCCTCCCGACACGGCTTCCGTGCGGCAGTGGACCTCGAGGTCACCAGCCCCTTCATCCGCTCCCAGGCCGACGTGATCGCTGCGCTCCGCCACGTGCTGGCCGTCCACGCCAATCATCCGGCCTATCTGCGCGTGGGCGGCAGGCCGGTGATCTTTTTCTGGCGGCAGAACCTCTATTCGGTCGAGACCTGGCAGACGATCCGCGATCAGGTAGACCCCCAGCGCACGAGCATCTGGATTATGGAAGGCGCGGCGCTCGACTATCTGGGGCCGTTCGACGGCAATCACCTTTACAGTGTGGCCTGGGACGCCGGGCCGGAAGGCACGCTCGTGCGCTGGGGACAGCGTGTGCGGGATTGGAGCGCCCAACACGGCGCGTTCCGGTACTGGGTCGCCACGGTGATGCCCGGCTACGACGACCGCGTGACGGGCCGCGCCAACGCATTCGTCCGCGAGCGGGCCGGCGGCGACTATTACCGCCGCTGTTGGAATGGAACGATCCAGAGCGGTGCAGACTGGGTCATCATTACCAGTTTCAACGAATGGATGGAAGGGACGCAGATCGAGCCGAGCGTGGGTTATGGCGATCTCTACCTGAACCTGACGCGGGAACTGGGCGACCAGTACCGTGCGGGTGTGCAGCCGGCAGCCGTGCCACCGCAGGCGGTAGCCGATCCAACTGCCGTGCCGACGCCATCGCCCACTCCATTACCGACGGCGACGCCCAGTCTCACGCCCTCGCCCACCGCGACGCCCACACTGTCCCCAATGTCAACGCCCACGCCGACTGCAACCCCGACGCCCACCCACATGTCGACGCCGACAC
>DAOUBA010000118.1:0-20681 GCA_034432855.1 Anaerolineae bacterium
GCGCTCGCCAGCGCGTGGGCGATCTTTCGGCGGCAGGAGTTGTAGATGGAACGCAAGCGATTCGACTGGCGCGAGTTCCTCATCCTGTGGGGCGCCGGGGTTGTGGGGACGCTCGCGGTCATCCCCTATGCCCTGAGCCTGCAGGGGCTTTGGCGGGCGGGCTTTCCCTGGCCGGCGTACCTCACGCTGACCATCGCCCTCCAGTGTGTTCAGAATGCCATCCTGGTGGCAATCGCCGTGGCGCTGGGGCTGCTGCTGGCCCGGCGGATCGGGCTGGGTGCGCCGCTCCTCGAAGCGCGCCTGGCCGGGGAAACGGGGGGCGGGCGGTTGCGCGCGCTGCTCCTGCCCTCGGTGCTGGTCGGCGTCGCGGCGGCAGTGCTCATCATCGCGCTCGATCTCCTGGTTTTTGCGCGGCTGATGGACGTATCCGGGTTGGCGCCGGACGCGCCTCCGGCCTGGCAGGGCTTTTTGGCCTCGTTCTACGGCGGCATAACCGAGGAATTGTTGATGCGGCTCTTCTTGATGTCGCTCCTGGCCTGGCTACTGGGCCTGGTATGGCGCGTGGCCCCGCATCGGCCGGCGCCGGGCGCGTTCTGGGCGGCGAACGTGGCGACGGCGGTGCTCTTCGGGTTGGGGCACCTGCCGACGACGGCGGCCCTGGTGCCGCTGACCCCCGTCGTGGTGAGCCGCGCCATCATCCTGAACGGGATCGCCGGCGTTGGGTTCGGCTACCTGTACTGGAAGAAGGGGTTAGAGGCGGCCATAGTCGCGCACTTTAGCGCCGACCTCGTCCTGCACGTCCTGATGCCGTTGCTTCTTGGCTGAGGGGCCGCCGTCGCGTGTAGTGTTTCACGTGAAACACCCGGGTGGGTATGGGGGGCTATCTCCTGCTGGCGCTCGTGCTGGGCGGGCTGGGCTTTCTGGCGTATCGGGGCGGGTGCATCTGGGTAGACGCAGGCCGACGCGGGTTCGCGTGGCCGCGCCGGCTCGGTTGGGCGCTCCTGGGCAGCGTGGCCCCGGCCCGTTACTGGTGGGATGCGCGGCTCGCGGCGTTTTCGCCCGCTGAACGGGCCGACCTGCTCGCCCGCGAGACCGCCGCGCTGGGCCTGAGCCGCGCCGATGGCCTGCGCTGCCCCCTCTGCCGCGCCGAAGTGCCCCACGCCTGGACGTTCACACCCGATGGCCGCCCCACCGTCGCGCCGGGCCCGGTCCGCTGCCCGCGCTGCGACTTTCGCCTGGACTCCTGCCGCCACTGTGCCCGCTTTCTGCCTGGCAGCCCTCCGATGTGGGGGCAACTCGCCCTGGCCGATCCCGATCCCACCTTCGGGCGCTGCGATCATTACAGAGAAGTGCAGCCCGTGGAACAGGTCTGCCGGCCGGACGTGGCCCGTCGCCTGAAGGAGCGCGGCTGGGAGACCCTCCGTTCGCCCATCCCTATCGTGGATAGTTTCGTGCCCCCGGATTTCTGCAGCGCCTTCAAGCCCGATCGCAGGCGGCTGCGCCTGGGCGGGGTGCGCTGGCCCGACGCCCGCCACACGGCGCTCCTGCGCCTGCTCTCGCCGCCGGCCCTGTGAGCTCTCCAGAGAAATCGGCCTCAGAGACGCTCCTACCGCGGTTCGCGTCGAGAACTACTCTGCGAGGTTCTCGTCCAGCCAGCGCAGGTAACTCGCGCTCCCTGCCGTCACCGGCACGGCCAGAATTTCCGGCTCCTCGTAAGGGTGCACCGCGCGGATGGCCCGCTCGACCGCCTGGTACAGGTCTCCCCGGCTCTTGGCAATGCACAACCACTCCTCGGCCGTCTCGACCTTGCCCTGCCAGCGGTACGTGCTGGTGATGGGGCCGACGACCTGGACACAAGCGGCCAGACGCTGTGCCACCAGCGCGTCGGCAATCGCCTGGGCGTCGGCCTTGCTGCCTGTGGTCGTCAAGACCTGGATGTGCTCCACCATAAGTTCCTTCGTGTCCTTTGTGTCCTTCGTGGTGGGAAACATCATATCCACCGTTACCCTCCTGTTTCAGCCCTGGCGCGATAGGCGTCCATATCCACCACCGTGCCCGTGACCCGCGCCTCCTCGGCGGCGAAGGCCATCAGGTGGCTCTCCAACGACTCACGGGCGGTGGTCAGCGCAGCGGAACGGTCGCGCGCGGCACGCACAAAGGCGGCCATCAGCCCCTCATCGCCGCCGCCGTGACCACTGTGCCCGATCTCGGGGACGATTCGCTCCATGCGGCCGGTGCGGTGGTCGTGAATCTCGATGGCGCCGCTCAGCCCGTAGGCGAACTTGCCGCGCAACGTGGCCCGCGTGCCGTCGTAGCGCATCGTGCGCCCCTCCTCATGCGAATGGCCGTGCATCACCAGTACCACCGATGCCCCGCTCTCCATCTCCATGTTGACGATCTGGTGATCCACCACATCGTTGTCACAGCGGTAGACGCAGCGCCCGTAGGGACCGGTCTGGAGCGCGCGCAGACGCGCCTCGCGGCTCGTGTCCTCGGAGATGACGGAGACGGGCCAGTCCCGATAATCCAGACTCTTCTCCAGGCTGGGGATCAACCGGCGAAGCGTCTGCGTGAGCGCAGGGTGATCGAGAGCCAGGGCAGCCCCCAATCGTTCCCAACGATTGGGTGAGTAATGGCGGGCAATGTGCAACAGCGGCATGAGGTCCAAATAGAGACGCGGGGCGTGCCAGGGACACTCATCGGCGGCGGGGCAGCCATCGGTGCAGCGTTCGGGAGCGCCAGGAGGGGCATTCTCGGCGCGGAAGTGGATCAGCGAACCGAAGGAACTGAGCCGCCTGCACGGCCCCAGGTTCCAGTACAGGATGTCGAAATCGTGGCAGCACTTGGCCAGGATCATCGGGCTCTCGAGTTGGCTGTTACGCCAGTTGCCGCGCACGAACGAGTGCGCCATGTGCCAGTAGACCACGTCCTCGCGGTGCTCGACGGTGACGATCTCGCCCAGGCGGCCGGAGGCGATGATCTCGTGCAGCGTGGAGAAGAAGGCGGTGTAGCGCAGCACGTGGCAAATCTGCAGCAGGCGACCGGTGCGCTCGGCGGCCTGCACCAACTGCACGCAGTCGCCCAGGGTGGTAGCCATGGGCTTTTCCAGCAGCACATCGTAGCCGGCCTCCAGCGCGGCGAGGGTGGGGGACACGTGCAGCCGGTCGAGCGTGCAGATGAGCGCGACGTCGGCGATCTGCCCCTGGGCAAGCAGGTCCTCCCAGGTGCAGTACTGGCGCTCCGGCGGGATCCCGTGCGCCTGGGCAAAGCGTGCGCGGCGCACGTCGTGCGGCTCGGCGACGGCGACGAAGCGCAGTTCGTCGGGGTGGCGCAGGGCGTAGGGGGCGTAGGAGGCGTAGCCCCGCTCGCCGGCGCCGATCATGATGGCAGTGAGGAGTTGAGGCACAAGGGCTCCTTTCGGTGGGTCGGTAGTAAGTAAACTGGTAGATTGGTAGTTGGTACCGGTGGGTCTACCAATTACCATCTACCAACTACCAATCTACCGATCTAATCCGGCCAGTTCTGCCAGAGTGTGCGATAGTCGTCGGTATCGTAGGTCTTGAGATCGGCGTCCACCGGTTCGCCCCGGAGTAGCGCCAGGCGTTGGCCCTCCAGCCAGCGGATCGCCGCCTTGTAGCGCACGCGCAGGCCGGCATAGTAGCCGAGCGCGACGTGTATCTCGCTGCGGCGGGCGCGCGCCAGCCACAGCGCCTCGAACTCGGCCCGCAGCGATTCGAGTTCGGCGTCGAGCGCCCGCAGCCCCAGGATGTACTTGTAGATGCACCCGGCGCTCACCTGCGGATCGTGCAACCCCCGGCGGATCTCTTGCGAGAGCACCGTCTTACGGGCGGCGTAGGCGGTCAGGCGGGCGGCGGAAGCCAGTTCGCGCAACGTCAGTTCGCGGGGATGGCCGGGGGCCAGCACGTCGCAGGTCACGGCGGCCTGTTCGGACAACTCGCGCATCGCGGCCAACGTCTCGGCGGGCAGCGCCTCGTCGCCGACGACCGTGACGCCGGTCAACGGCTCGTCGAACAGCGCCAGGGCGGTGTAAGAGACGTTGGGGCGGTAGATGCCGGGGAGATCGTTGGTGCGCGCCAGTTGGTGGATCGCCTCCAGGATGCGCTCGTGGTCGCGCCCGAAGAAGAGCGGGCCGAAGGCCGCCTCGAATTCCTCGTCGCGCGTCGTGCCGCCGCTCCAGCCCTGCGCCGCGCCAAAGACGTAGCCGTACCAACTCAGGCCCAGCGGCTGATAGTGGCCGCCGTCGCCCCAATCGGTGTTGAGCATTCCCTCGGCCCTGGCGGCCACGCCGTCGCGCGCGAAATTGCGGATGTTGACGTTGGCGCCGTACAGACGCGGGAAGAGGCTGTTCCACGAGCCGACGCCTGGACAGACCCAGAAGCGGCGTCCGGCTTTGGCAAAGACCTGGACGCTGGGGTATTCGTCGGCGGGATCGTAGTGCCAGTCGAGCAGGGTGACATCGTCGGGCACCTCGCCGATCAGTTCGGGGTGGTGGAGCAAAATGTCGCCCCATACCTGAATGCGGCGACCGTAGCGGGCGGCCAGTTCGCGCACGCGCAGGATGTGGTTGAGATAGACCCGCCCGACGCCGATTGTGGCGGCCAGTTCTTTGCTGGCGCCCTGGCCCAGGTCCCACGTCTCGTCACAATCCAGGTTGAAGGTGGTCGAGGTGAACGCGGGCAGCATGTCGGCATAGAGGTCGTCGAGCAACGCATAGGTCTCCTCGAAGGCCGGGCTGAGCGTCCAGAGCAGGTCCTCCGTCTCGGCCAGGTGGCGGTACTGAGGGATGAGCAGCGTGTTGCGGGCGTGGCCGAAGGACTGCAGGTTGGGCATCAGTTCGACATGGTGCGCGCGGCAGTGCGTGTCCAATTCGAGGATGTCCTGGCTGCTCAATGAACTGCACCCTGCGCCGATCAGCGGATGGCGGGGGAACTTGAAGGTGTGCTCGGTGTAGAGTTGCAGGACGTTGAGTTTGTAGTGGGCAAGTTCTGTTGCCAGATGCTTGAGGGTCTCCAGCGTGGGCACCTTGCGGCGGGAGATGTCGAGCATCAGGCCGCGATAGGGGAGCGCGGGCCAGTCGCGGGTACACAGCGCCGGCAGAGAGCGGCCATTGAGCCGCACCAATTGCCGCAGCGTCTGCACAGCGTAAAAGAGGCCGGCGGGGGCCTCGGCGTAGAGGGTGATGCGCGGAGGGGCGACGTCCAGCGCGTAGGCTTGCGCCGCGACAGACTGAGGGGCAGGGATCGCCGCAGGCTCGACCCCGAAGGCCGTTGCCTGCTCCGCGCCGCAGACGAGCAGGATGGCGTTTTCGGCGCGGGGTGGGGCGAACGCCTTGACGATGGGCAGCATCAGGCCGGTCGCGTGCTGCACTTCATCCTGGAGTTGGCGGGCGGCGAACAGGGCATCGTCGCCTGCCGGAGCGGGAATCAGGATGAGAGTTTCGGCATCGAGGATGAAGGCACCTGCGAGTGTCGAAAGGCTTTTCGGTTGGGGCAGCGGACCTTGGGTCATGTTTCTCCTCCGCAGCATCGTAATGTAAGGGCGGATATGACGGCATAGATTTTACGTAACTATTCAGGCGGTGACTGTAGAGGGCGAGGCGCGCCTCGCCCGTACACCCCTGTTTGGGCCTGCGGCCAACGGTTGGCCTGCGCCGACCATCCACCACTGGGTCTATGAGGGGTGTCGGCGCAGGGGCGAGCCAGTGGCTCGCCCCAACCGGCGCGAAGTGCCTAGAGGGGGCGATTTCAATCGGTTGAACGATTACAATTTTACGCCCATTCCCGAGATCGTACAAGCGCGGCCGATTAAGACATTTGTCTGATAAAATAACCATTTATACTACAAATGAGCAGGGCGCTGTCGCTGGATTCCACTCGTACAACTTGACAAAACAGTGAAACCCGCTATAATGCACACTGTCAATGTAGATGTGGATGATCTTGAAGCGCTGAGCGATGGCCTCACGCGCTTCTTTCGTGCTTGCTACGGCAGGGAATCGTTTGCGAGGGGGATAATGGACGATCGAGAAGAACAAGTCTTGGAGGCACGAGATTTCCGCTCGTTGCGCATCAGTCTGGCGTCGCCGGAGCAGATTCTCTCCTGGTCCTATGGGGAGGTGACCAAGCCTGAGACGATCAACTATCGTCGCCTGCGTCCGGAGAAGGATGGTCTGTTCTGCGAGGCGATCTTTGGTCCCGAAAGGGACTGGCAGTGCTATTGCGGCAAATACAAGAACGTCCGCTACCGCGGCATCATTTGCGACAAGTGCGGCGTCGAGGTGACCCGCTCCTCGGTGCGGCGCGAGCGCATGGGCCACATCGCATTGGCGGCACCGGTGGCTCACCTCTGGTACACCCGCCGCGTCCCCAGTTACCTCGGCATCCTGCTAGGGATCTCCAAGCGCGATATGGATCGCGTGTTGTACTTTGCCCAGTACGTCATCACCAGTGTGGACGAGGAGGCGCGCCAGAAAGCGCTCAAGCGGTTGGAAGCGGAGTTCAAAGAGCAGCGTGGGCAACTGGAGGCCGTGGCGCAGGAGAGTATTGCTGCGCTGGAGCAGCGGCTGGCACAGGAAGAGGCCCGTCTTCAGGAGAAGAAGGAGAGGACCCGCGCCCGGCTGGAAGAGGAACTGGCCGCTGCTACCGAGCAAGTGATCAAGGAAGCGCAGGCTCTGCAAAAGAAACTGGAGGAGCAGCGTGGCAAGACCCTCCGCGCTGCCCTTGTCTTCAAGCCCACCGGTACCACCATCGTCGAGAAAGGAGTCGAGGTGGGCCGCGCACACCTGACGCTGCTCAACCGCACCGTCCAGGAGCACCTGAGCGAGTTGGAGGCCAATGTGCGGGCGCGTCAGGAAAAGGCGGTGTCTCCTCTGGAGGAAGACCTCCGGCGTTGGCGTGAGGCAACGGCTGAGGAGGTCGCCCGCATCAAGGAGCAGTTGCACAACGATGTCGCAGCCTTGCATGCCCGCTTCAGTGCCGACCGCGAAGAGTTGTTGGGACTGGCCGAACTGCAGTTCTTGAATGAACCGCGCTTGCGGGAACTGAAGAGCAAGTGGGGACAGGTCTTTAAGGCCGGAATGGGTGCCGAGGCCTTTTACGAGATCTTGTGCGCCATGAATCTGGACAAGATGGCCGATGAACTGTGGCGCGAGGTACGCCAGGGCATCTCGAAGCAGCGACGCAAGCGTGCCATCAAGCGTCTACGCATCGTCGAGGCGCTGCGCAAGAGCAGCAACCGGCCCGAGTGGATGATCCTGACCGTGTTGCCGGTCATCCCGCCGCAGTTGCGCCCGATGGTGCAATTGGACGGCGGTCGTTTTGCCACTTCTGACCTGAACGACCTGTATCGTCGCGTCATCAACCGCAATAACCGCCTCAAGCGACTGTTGGAACTGGGCGCACCCGACGTGATCGTGCGCAACGAAAAGCGCATGCTCCAGGAGGCGGTAGACAGTCTGATTGATAACAGCCAGCGCGGCAAGGCGCTCTCGCGGCGGGGCCGTCGCGAACTCAAGTCGCTCAGCGACATGCTGAAGGGCAAGAAGGGGCGCTTCCGTCGCAACCTGCTCGGCAAGCGTGTGGACTATTCCGGCCGTTCCGTCATCGTCATTGGCCCGCGGCTCAAACTACACCAGTGCGGCCTGCCCAAGACGATGGCGCTGGAACTCTACCGTCCTTTCGTCATCAGCAAACTGGTGGAATACAACTACGCCAGCAACGTCAAGGCGGCCCGGCGCATCATCGAGCGGGAGCGGCCGGAGGTGTGGGAGGTACTGGAGGAGGTCATCAAGGATCGCCCGGTGCTCTTGAACCGCGCGCCCACGCTGCACCGCCTGGGCATTCAGGCCTTCGAGCCGGTGCTGGTCGAAGGCAAGGCGATCCAGATTCACCCGCTCGTCTGCGCAGCCTTCAACGCGGACTTTGATGGCGACCAGATGGCCGTGCATGTGCCGCTCTCGCAGAAAGCGGTCGAGGAAGCGCGCATGTTGATGCTTTCTACCCACAACCTGCTCAAGCCTGCCGACGGCCAGCCCATCGTCGGCCCGGCCAAAGATATGTGCCTGGGGGTCTACTATCTGACGATGGAGGACCCGGCCCGTGCCGACGAGCCGCGCAAGCAGTTCGTGGACCTGGATGAGGTAGAATTGGCTTACTCCCTGGGGTACGTGGACTTGCACACTCCGATCACGGTGGCGCATGTGTACGAGGACAAGTCGCGCCGTGACAAGCCCGTGAATACGACGGTGGGGCGTTGTATCTTCAATCGCATCTTGCCCGACGAACTGCGCTTCATCAACCGGGCCATGAACAAGGGGGCGTTGCAGGAACTGGTGGCCCTGTGCTACCGCAAGTTGGGCAGTGAAGTGACGACCAGCCTGGTAGACCGCATCAAGGACATCGGTTTCAAGTACGCCACCCGTTCCGGGGCCACGATTGCCATCTCCGATCTGGTCATTCCACCGGAGAAGGCCGCCATTATCGAGGAGACGGAAAAAGTCGTTGCCGAAGTGGACCGGCAGTACCGCCGTGGCTTGCTGACCGAGGAGGAGCAGTATACCCGTACTATCGAACTGTGGTCACGGGCACGCGAGCAGGTCTCCGAGGCGGTGTCGAAGGCGCTCGTTCCGACCAGTGCAGTGGCGATTATGGCCGAGTCTGGGGCATCCAAGGGTGGGTTTGGGCCATTCTCCCAGTTGGCCGGTATGCGTGGCCTGATGGCCGATCCCTCGGGCCGCATCATCTCGCACCCGATCCGCAGCAACCTGCGCGAGGGTCTCTCCGCGTTGGAGTACTTTATCAGCACCCACGGCTCGCGCAAGGGGTTGGCCGATACCGCACTGCGTACTGCCGATGCCGGCTACCTGACCCGTCGCTTGGTGGACGTGGCGCAGGACGTCATCATCAACGCCCGTGACTGCGGCACCACGGCGGGTATCTGGATCCACGCCTCGGACGACATGGGCGGACAGAAAATGTCCGAGCGGCTGGTCGGGCGCATGGCTGCAGCGGCGGTGGTCCATCCCAAGACCGGTGAGGTACTCGTCGAGCGCAATCAGGAGATAGACGAGGACTTGGCGGCCCAAATCGAGAAACTGGGCATCCAGTCTGTGCTGGCGCGTTCTCCACTGACCTGCCAGTTGCGCCAGGGGATCTGCGCGATGTGCTATGGGCGCGATCTGGGGCGTGGCAAGTTGGTCGCCATCGGGACAGCGGTGGGGATCATTGCTGCGCAGTCCATTGGCGAACCGGGCACGCAGTTGACGCTGCGCACGTTCCACACCGGCGGTGTGGCCGCGGGCGGCGACATCACCGTGGGCCTGCCGCGTGTTGAGGAATTGTTCGAGGCGCGCAAGAAGCCCAAGGGTGAGGCGCCCATTGCTGAGATCGGCGGCGTTGTGCACATCATCCGCTCCGACGATCAGCGCCGCATCCGGATCGTGGACAGCGAGGTCAAGCGTTTCGAGCACGATATCCCGCGTGGCTGGAAGATCCTGGTTGAGGATGGTCAAGAGGTCCACGCAGGCGATCCTCTCGCCACTTGGCGCCACGAGAAGCAGATCGTGGCCGAGAAAAACGGCCGCATCAGCCGCGAAGATCGCCACGTGACCCTGGTGCACGAGCGGCGCGACGAGCGGGAGTACGAAGTCCCCACGACCGGGCGGCTGCTGGTCGAAGAGGGGCAGTGGGTGGAGCCTGGCACGCAGTTAGTCGAAGGCGTATTGAACCCTCACGAAGTCCTGCGCATCCTGGGCCGCGAGGCCACGGAACGCTATCTGCTCTCCGAGGTGCAGAAGGTCTACCGCTCGCAAGGCGTCAACACCAACGACAAGCACTTTGAGATCATCTACCGCAAGATGTTGAGCAAGGTGCAGATCGTGGATTCGGGCAATGCGGACCTGCTGCCGGGTGAATTGGTAGACCGACTGGCTCTGGAGGACATCAACCGCAAGATCATCGAGAAAGGTGGGCGTCCTGCCAGGGGTTGGCCGGTACTGTTGGGTATCACCAAAGCGGCCCTGAGCACCGATAGTTTCCTCTCGGCTTCGTCCTTCCAGCACACTATCCGCGTGCTGGCCGGTGCTGCTATCGAGGGTAAGGAGGACTTGCTGCTGGGGTTGAAGGAGAACGTGATCATCGGCAAACTGATCCCGGCCGGCACCGGCTACCGGGGCGACAATCCTTTCTCCGACGGCCCCGTCACGGATTATGAGGGGATTCCGTTGGAGCCCCCTGCGACCGAGAAGAAGGCAAAGGCGGCCGAGGTCGTGGAGTTGGATACCGAAGCCGATATGCTCGATGCGCTGAGGCTCGTCAACGTGTAGCCCAGGTGGTGATAAGGCATTTTGCCTGCGGCAGTGCCGGTTCATGGCACTGCCGCGTTTCTTTGTTTGACAAAGCCGTATGCCCGTGTTACTATAGCACACTAACGTGATCGCCAGCGTCGGGATAGTGATGCGCAGCGTCGAATGGCACGATGGCAAAGTACGGATGATTGACCAGCGGCTGCTCCCCGCCAAATTCCGTCTGGTCGAATATACCGATTACCGCGAGGTGGCTCAGGCTATTCGCACCATGGTGGTGCGCGGCGCGCCGGCCATCGGCGCGGCGGCCGCCTTTGGGATGGCGCTCGCCGTACAGCAAGCCGCCGGGCAAGACAGAGAGCCGCTGCTGGCTGCGCTGCGCGCCGCGGCGGATACCCTCTGCGCGGCCCGCCCAACGGCGGTGAACCTCTCGTGGGCCGTGGCACGGTTGCTCCGACGGGCCGAGGCCGAATCGGACGCAACGGCCATTCCCGCCGCGCTCCTGGCCGAAGCCCAGGCGCTGGCCGACGAGGACGTGGCGATCAACCGGCGACTGGGCGAGCACGGCGCGACGCTCATCAGAGATGGCGACACGATCGTGCACCACTGCAACACTGGCGCATTGGCGACGGTGGATTACGGGACGGCGCTGGGCGTCATTCGCACGGCACACGAGCAGGGCAAACGCATTCACGTGCTGGTGGATGAGACGCGCCCACTGCTCCAGGGCGCGCGGCTCACTGCCTGGGAGTTGCAACAGTTGGGCATCCCGTTCACGTTGATCGCCGATAACGCTGCCGGTCACTTTATGCGCACCGGTCGGGTCAACCTGGTGCTGGTAGGCGCCGACCGCGTGGCGGTGAACGGTGACGTGGCAAACAAGATCGGCACCTACAGCCTGGCGGTCGTGGCGCAGGCCAACGGTGTTCCTTTTTATCCGTGTGTCCCGACCTCGACGATTGACCTCTCATTGCCGACCGGGGATGCTATTCCCATTGAGGAGCGGTCCGCCGAGGAGATCACCGGCATCCTCTATCAGGGGCGGCCCGTCGCGCCGGATGGAGTGCGTGTGGCGAACCCGGCCTTTGACGTGACGCCACACCGCTATATCACTGGCATCGTCACCGAGAACGGTATCGCCTATCCGCCGTTTGAGGTGAGCCTGCGACGGATGGTGGGGAGGCCATTTGCGAGCCAGAATTGATGCTGCAACCATACAAGCCAGAGTCAGGCGGAACGAGTTCTCCTTTACCGGCCATGCTATCATTGAAGGTCGTAAAAGGGCGTAACCCCGCGTGATGTCAGGCAGGTGCTTTTGACAGGTGAGATCATTGAGGAGTAACCTGACCGGCAACGTTGCCTTGTTTCCGGTTATACTCAGGGGGCATCCCCGTCCATGTGACGTGTGAATATCGTGATTGGCTTGTGGATGAACACGAAGACCTGGTGGTTGTGACCGTCTATGTCCCCAACAAGGCTGGGTGGATTCGAGACCGCGTGCGGCGGAAGAGGAGATGAAAATGGCTACCTGTCATGAGTGTGGGAGAGAGTTGGAGAAGGGAGTAGCCACCCTCACGTTTCATGAAAATGGCCTGATTGTCAGCGTAAGTCATATCCCTGCTTTAGTATGCGAATGCGGAGAAGCACAGATCAAAGCGCCAGTGGCGGAATACGTCAGTGATGTGGTTGACGAGATTCTGGCCTTTGAGCACGCCCAGCGTAAGAAGAAGGCCCATTGGATCCCTGTACATCAGATTGCCCTGGACTTTGCTGTGACATAGAGATGCCAATCCTGGAGGGCTCTCTTGAGTAACGCCCCGCAAATCCCTGTCGTCATCCTCTGCGGCGGGCAGGGCACCCGCATGCAGGGCGACACGCCGACCAAGAAGGAACTTGTCCAGGTCGGCGGAGGGCCCATCCTCTGGCACGTGATGAAGATTTACGCTGCCTACGGCCACACCCGCTTTATCCTCGCGCTGGGCCACCAGGCCGAGGCGCTCAAGCGCTATTTCCTCGAATATGAGCCAATGAGTTGTGATTTCACCATTCACCTGGGAAAATCAAGCCCGATGGTTATCCACCGCAGCGGGGACGAAGAGACGTGGGAAGTCACGTTGGCAGATACCGGATTGAATACCGAGAAAGGCTCGCGCATCTACCGCGTCGCGCGCTACATTGACACGGCCACTTTCTTCGTCACCTATGGTGATGGGGTGGGTAACATAGACCTCGATGCCCTGCTGGCCTTCCATCGGCAACACGGGCGGCTGGCGACGGTGACCGGCGTGCAGCCACGCTCACAGTATGGCATCCTCGAAGTGAACGCAGAAGGCCGCGTGACCGGCTTTGGCGAAAAGCCGCAATTGCAGCACTGGATCAATGCCGGCTTTATGGTGTTCGAGCGCAAGGTGCTCGATTACCTGGCCGACGGCGAGGATGTGGATTTGGAACGCGATGCGCTCCCGCGCCTGGCCGCCGATGGCCAACTGATGATGTACCGCCATACCGGCTTCTGGCGCTCGATGGATACGTTCAAGGAAGCGCAAGAGTTGGACGCGATATGGCGGGAATCTTCTCCGTGGAAGGTGTGGTAAATGGACAAGTTCTGGCAAGATCGCTCTGTCTTCGTGACCGGCTGCAATGGCCTGATGGGCTCCTGGTTGACCATTGCTCTGGTGGATGCCGGCGCCGTCGTGGTGGGTCTGATCCGCGACGAGGTGCCGTTCTCGCAATTGCAGCGCTCCGGCACCCGGGAGCGCATCGCCGTCGTGCGCGGCGACGTGACCGACTATGAGTTGCTCGAGCGGGCGTTGAACGAGTACGAAGTGGACACGGTGTTCCATTTGGCCGCTCAGACCATTGTCACCATTGCCAACCGGGCGCCGCTTTCGACTTTCGAGACCAACATCAAGGGCACCTGGACATTGCTGGAGGCGGCGCGACGTTCACCCAGGGTCACCCGCGTCCTGGTTGCTTCGTCCGATAAAGCCTACGGCGTGCACGAGAAATTGCCTTACACCGAGGATGCGGCCCTGCAGGGTTGCCATCCCTACGATGTCTCCAAATCGTGCGCCGACTTGATTGCCCGCGCTTACGCCGCAACCTACGGAACGCCGGTCGCCGTCACCCGCTGCGCCAACCTCTTCGGCGGCGGCGATCTGAACTGGAGCCGCATCGTGCCCGGCACGATCCGCAGTGTGCTGCGCGGCGAGCCTCCCATCATCCGCTCGGACGGGACGATGCTCCGCGATTACCTCTACGTCAAAGACGCCGTGCATGCTTACATGACGCTGGCCGAGCACCTGGACGATCCGGCAGTGAAAGGCGAGGCGTTCAACTTTGGCATGGACAGCCCCAAGTCGGTGCTGGAGATGGTGCAAACGATCATCGCCGTCTCCGATCACCCGGAGTTGCAGCCGGTGATTCTGAACAGCGCGCCCAACGAGATTCCGGCCCAGTATCTCGACAGCGGCAAGGCCCACCGGATGCTCGACTGGTCGCCTCGCTATTCGCTCGAGGAGGGACTGCGCGAGACGATGGCGTGGTATCGGGAGTTTCTGAGTCGGTAGGTTGGTAGATTGGTAGTTGGTAATTGGTAAATTGGGCGGTTGGGCGGGCAGGCGTGTTCTCGTTACCGGGGCCACCGGCTTCATCGGCGCGCGGCTGGTGCGGCGGTTGGTCGAGGCTGGCGCCCAGGTGTGGGCCGGGGTCTATCCGGGTGAATCGCCGGAGCGGGTGGCAAGCCTTGCACCAGGGGGCAGGCGTGTTCCCTTCGACGTGCAGGATGCGGAGGGTGTTCGGCGAGCGGTGCAGGGGGCTGCGCCCGACGTGGTGTTCCACCTGGCTGCCGTCGGCGTTTCCGACACGGGTATCGAGCCGGCCCTGGCGCTGATGGTGAATGCGGGCGGTGTAATTCATCTGCTGGAGGCGCTGCGCGGGCGGGAGGTGCAACGGATCGTGCTCGTCGGCACCTGCTACGAGTACGGCGCGCGCCAGGCAGTCGAAGGGCTGGACCCGTTCAGTGCCTACGCCGCCTCGAAGGTCGCGGCATGGGCGTTCGGGCGGATGTACTGGCGAGTGTACAATTTGCCCATCGTCACCGCGCGTCCCTTCCAGGTCTACGGGCCGGGGCAGCCGGAGCACATGCTGATCCCGGCCGCTGTTGCTGCGGCTTTGGCAGGCCAGGACTTGGCAGCGACGCCGGGTGAACAGGAGCGGGATTTCATCTACGTGGACGACGTGATCGAAGGGATGCTGGCTGTTGCTCTCGCGCCGGGTATCGAAGGGGAGAGTCTCGACCTGGGCAGCGGCGTTGTCTGGCCCGTCCGTGAGGTGCTCGACCGTGTGTGGGAACTGACCGGGGCCAGGGGCCGTATTCTCTACGGTGTGCTGCCCTATCGCCCCGGCGAGGTCATGCACCTGGTCGCCGACGCCGAACGCACGGCCCGGCTGACCGGCTGGCGTGCACAGATAGGGCTGGACGAGGGGTTGCGACGCGCAATCGAGTGGCTCCAACCAACCAACTAACTAACCAACTAAACCAACTAACCAACAACCGTGAAACTCTCCATCATCATCTGCGCCTACAACGAACGGAGGACGATCCTCGACGCGATCCGACAGGCCGGTGCGGTAGACCTGGGCCCCGGCTGGGAAAAAGAGATCATCGTCGTGGATAACTTTTCCACCGACGGCACGCGCGAGTTGCTCCAGTCGCTCGCTATGCCGGGCGTGCGCGCCGTGTTTCACCCGCGCAACCTGGGCAAGGGCGCTTCGATTCGCACGGGGATCGCGGAGGCAAGTGGTGACTATTGCGTCGTCTTCGACGCCGACCTGGAATACGAGGCGGGCGATCTTGCACGTATGGTTGCGGCCATCGTCCCCGGCCAGACCGTCGCCGTATTCGGCTCGCGCACGCTGGGAGGGCGGCGTATCTACAAATACGCCAGGAACTATTGGGGCGTGCGCTTCCTCAGCGCCGTCGCCAACCTGCTCTACGGCGGCCACCTGACCGATATCGCCGTCGGCACCAAACTGGTGTGCACCGATGTGGCCCGCGCCCTGAACCTGACCAGCACCGGATTCGACCTCGACTTCGAGTTGCCGTGCAGACTGCTCAGGCAAGGCTATGACATCATCGAGGTGCCCGTCGCCTATCATCCGCGCACCATCGAACAGGGCAAGAAACTCCGGGCGTTCAGTGCAGGCGTCGCCGCATTGTGGGTCATCCTGAAAACCAGGTTTGCCAGGGGAAGGAAATGAACGTCATCGTCACCGGCTCCATCGCCTACGACTATCTGATGACCTTTCCGGGCCGCTTTGCCGAGTGTATCCTGCCCGAGCAGTTGCATTGCATCTCGCTGAGTTTCCTGGTAGATGAGATGCGCCGCCAACGGGGCGGGTGCGCGGCCAACATCGCCTACAACCTGGCGTTGCTGGGCGAGCGCCCGCGGCTGATGGGCACGGTGGGCCAGGATTTCGGCGAGTACCGCGCCTGGTTGGAGGCTCACGGCGTGGACACCTCGCTCACCCGCGAGGAGCCCGACCTCTTTACTGCCTCGTTCTTCGTCAACACCGACCTAGATGGCAACCAGATCGCCAGTTTCTACACCGGGGCGATGGCCCGCGCCCGCGATCTTTCGCTGCGCGGCCTGCAGGCCGACCTGGTGACGATCTCGCCCAACGACCCGCAGGCGATGGTGCGCTACGCTGCCGAGTGCCGCGAGTTGGGCCTGCCGTACCTCTACGATCCCAGCCAGCAGATCATCCGCCTCTCCGGCGACCAGTTGCGCGCCGGGCTGGAAGGGTGTGCCTTGCTGGTGGTCAACGATTACGAGTTCAGCCTCATCCGGGAGCGCACCGGCCTGGAGGCCGAGGCCATCCAGGCGGCCCCGTCGCGGGCCTGCGTGGTCACCTGCGGCGCCGAGGGCTCGCGCATCTGGGCGGGGGGCCGGGTGTACGAGATCCCCATCGTGCCACCGCGCCAAGTTGCCGACCCTACCGGCGTGGGCGACGCCTACCGTGCGGGCCTGATCAAGGGGCTGGCGTTGGGCGTGGGGTGGGACCTGGCGGGGCGAATGGGGGCATTGGCGGCGACCTATGCGCTGGAGCAGATCGGCCCGCAGAGCCATGCCTACACCCCGGCCGAGTTCGTGGCAAGATTTCGGCAGCATTTTGGTGATGAGGGGGCATTGGAGGGGTGGGGTGGTTAGTTTGTTGGTTGGTTAGTTGGTTCGAGCGGGGTCTCGGTCTGATATGGGATTGGGGTATGCGCAGTCTGTAGTGCGAGAGGACGTCGGCCAGAATGGATAGCCGGTGCTCAACCGACGAACAGCAAGTGAGGGACTACAAAGTGCCTCGTGGTCAACCCCACTCCCGGGAGCACTTTGACGCAGGGAAATTGGATAGGTTGCTTGGTGGGGCAGATTGGGTACAATTGACCCAGGAGGAGACGAATGGCAACAACAATGTCGGACCACCTGCTTGAGCATCTTGCCAGATGGAGTGCTGAGAGGAGCGAAACCCAGCTCGCTGAGGAAGCCTGCGAGTTGATGCTGCTACGGACATCAAGGCTAGGCTGGCCCAATCTGGTATATTCATACTCCTGCCCTCGTTGCAGGCACAACATGGTAGAAGTTCTGGACTAGGTCATGAGGCCACGGGCGGGTTCTCTCAACCCGCCTCTCTTTTCGCCAGCGACTCATAAGGAGCTTATGAACCGCCTGTTCCACAAGTCCTGCGAGCACATGGACGAGATCCCAGATGAGAGCGTAGACCTGGTCGTGACCAGCCCGCCGTACTGGAACGCCATTGACTATGAGCAGCACGTTGCCGATCCTGAGGCATGGTATAGAACTCGCCGGGGGGATACCTACGAGGAATACCGCGAGTGGCTAAAGATTTGCTTCAGCGAGGTGTATCGGAAGCAAAAACCGGGCGGATTCTGTGCCGTTGTGATCGGAACGGTTCTGATGAATGGGCAGCAATACCCGGTGCCTCAACACCTTGTTGTCTTGATGGAGGAAATTGGATACGAGTATCACCAGGAAATTGTGTGGCACAAAGTTACTGGTGGTGTGAAGCGGGCCGGTGTCACAATTCAGCATCCATACCCCGGCTACTATCATCCCAACATTATGTCGGAGTCTATTCTTATCTTTCGTAAGCCAGGGCCAAAAATCTACGAGAGGCGAAGCAGTGTTGAGAAGGATGAAAGCCATATTGACATCAATGGAGTCTTTACCCGCGAGATTGCTAACAATGTCTGGCATATTGCGCCTGTTCCTCCGAATTATCTACCCCATCCCTGTCCATTCCCAGAAGAGATCCCTTATCGCCTGATATTGCTTTACTCTTACAAGGGGGATCTGGTGCTGGATCCTTTTTTAGGAATTGGCACAACTGCAAAGGTAGCTAAAGCTCTGGGGCGCCGGTACATAGGCTATGATATCCAGGAGAAATATATCGAGATAGCCCGCAAACGCTTGGATGAACCTCTACACCTGCGGGAGCAATTGATTCCACGGTTCGAGAAAATGCCCGTTGAAGACAGGCAGTTTGTTGAGCACATCAGCCAGTATCAGCAAGCCCGGCAGCTGGCATTTCTCGAGCTTGCAGATCGAGAACCTGGTACGGCATACATGACTGAGCGAGGCACATTTATCATGGATTACGAAGCATTAGCCCAAAGGGCTCCCTGGCTCAGAGAACGCGACCACAAAATGATCATCAGTGCTGACCTAGATGGTATTCTCTCCGGTGCGTTGCTGGCTTGGTTGTGGCACTGGCATATTGTCGGCATCTACGACACGAAGCGGATATGGGTACTCTCGAACCATAAAGACTTTCTAAGCGGCGAGTACATCTTCATAGACCATGACATTTATTGGCGTAATATCCGGAGTATTGGTCACCACATGCTGCAATTCAGCCCCACTCTGCCCATCCCCCGGTATACTAGCTCAGGTTCACAGTCTATAAATCCTAACTTGATACGTGGTTTCAATTATGAGGAGCATTTCGGCAGAAAATATCCGTTCGCCACGGTACACTTCCTGCTATGTTGTTACAATGCCTGGGGAGACTTAGAGGGGTATCGTTTGCCCAGGGAATTCCTGCCCCTGTTGCTCCATGCTGATTCTTCCCTGAAAAATGCTGCAGTATACCAAAGCAATGCCCTTGATTGGCTGGATTGGCTTGGAAGTAAGAGGTTGGATCGCGAATCGGCTATCTATCCCCTTTGCTCCACTCTCTATCATACGCCACCTCGACGGCTGCTGGAATGGGGCGCCCAACTTGGTGACAAGCTAGTAGAGCTCGGATTTGGGCGCACTGCCCAGTGCAGAATAGGCAATCCCACCGTCAAACGCAAGTGGAAACAGTTCAAAAATCTAACCGACTGGATTGCGGAGATAGCAGGTTGGTCTTTTGACTGGCCAGACTTTTCCACACTCGAAACAGAATGCGTGGATCTGGGAAAACCGCTGCGTCTACCGGCAACACGGGATCATTTCAAGACCATGATCGCCAAAGAGCCTTTTTCGTTTGCCATTGTCAGCAGCAAACGAGGGGAGGGCGAAGGAGGATTGAGCTACACACTGCTACCGGATGACTTGAGAAGGTAACCGGCAGTCGGAGATAGCCGGAAACTCGAGTGCTCTATCCATACCGTTCTTCCATCCTTAACGATCACACCTGAACGGTGCACAACTAACCAACCAAGGAGACCCCATGCCAACCGATCACGACATCAAAGACCTCGACCTGGCCCCCGCGGGTCGACTGCGTATCGAATGGGCGGAGCGCGAGATGCCCGTGCTGCGCCTGATCCGCGAGCGCTTTGCCGGCGAAAAGCCGCTCAAGGGCGTGCGCCTCTCCGCCTGTCTGCACATCACCACCGAGACGGCCAACCTGGCGCGCACCCTCCAGGCCGGCGGGGCCGAACTGGTGCTCACTGCCTCCAATCCGCTCTCTACCCAGGACGACGTGGCAGCAGCGCTCGTCTCGTACTACGAAATCCCCGTCTATGCCATCAAGGGCGAGGACAACGAGACTTACTATAAACACATCCACGCCGCGCTCGACCACAAGCCGCACATGACGATGGACGATGGCGCCGACCTGGTGAGCACTCTGCACAAAGAGCGCACCGACCTCATCGGCAACGTCATCGGCGGGACGGAAGAGACCACCACCGGCGTCATTCGCCTGCGGGCGATGGCCCGCGATGGCGTGCTGCGCTACCCCATCATCGCCGTCAACGACGCGCTGACCAAGCACCTGTTCGACAACCGCTACGGCACGGGCCAATCCACGCTCGACGGCGTCATCCGCGCCACCAACGTGCTCATCGCCGGCAAGAACGTCGTCATCGCCGGATATGGCTGGTGCAGCCGCGGGATTGCGATGCGCGCCCAGGGGCTGGGCGGCAACGTCATCGTCACCGAGGTCAACCCGCTCAAGGCGCTCGAAGCGGTGATGGATGGCTATCGCGTGATGCCGATGCGGGAGGCCGCGCCGCTCGGCGACATTTTCATCACCTCCACCGGTGACATCAACGTGATTGACTGGCAGCACTTTGAGGTGATGAAGGACGGCGCCATCGTCTGCAACTCCGGCCATTTTAACGTCGAGATCAACATCCCGGCGCTGGAGGAACTCGCGGGAAAGCCGCCGCGCCGCGTGCGCCCGTTCGTGGACGAATACACCCTTCCCGACGGTCGGCGCATCTTTTTGCTCGCCGAAGGCCGCCTGGTCAACCTGGCCGCTGCCGAGGGTCACCCCAGCGCGGTGATGGACATGTCGTTCGCCAACCAGGCGCTCTGCGCCGAGTACATGCGCCGGCATGCCGACGAGTTGGAGCACACCGTCTACGCCGTGCCGGAGGAGATTGACCGTGAGATCGCCCGCATCAAGTTGCAGGCGATGGGGGTGGAGATTGACGTGCTTACGCCGGAGCAGGAGAAATACCTGGCGTCGTGGGAAGAGGGGACATAGAAGAGACGATTGTTCTCCACCCGATCGGGTATGTGAAGCGGGCAGAACGGGAAAGGGGTTGCCGCCGGAAGAACTGGCGACGCGACCGGCGCGCATCGTGCTCGACCCTGCGTTGGTTGAAGGGCTTGGGGCTGGAGCCCGGCAGCGATATACTGGTGCTCTATTGGCTACACCGGGCCGAGGGCTACAAACTCCAACTCCACCCGCGTGACGACCTCAGCCAGCCGTTGCGCGGTGTCGAGTGTGGCTAAAAACTGTAGCAGGAGGCATCACGTGCTCCCGCCATCAATGCAGTGGTTTCGGAAGGCGGTGGGAGTGCCGAGTAGCCTCCATAGAGTCGTTTATGCTGGCGCTGTCGCCGAAA
>DAOUBA010000119.1:0-22801 GCA_034432855.1 Anaerolineae bacterium
AGATGCCTCACCCCATCAATCCGGGGCCGATGGCCAGCCGGATGACCTACTTTGCGCCAGTGTCGCTGCTCTTCTTCTTCACCGTGCTGGTGGTCTTTGGAGCGGTCAAGGGCATCAACCTGCACCCGATGCACTACTTTTTCCTGGGCGCCGCCTTCTTCGCTTTCCATCTGCTGTTCGCCTATCTGGTGGATCACGTGCTGCTGGAAGTGGCCTTCGTCATCGCGGCGATCGTCTCGATGCTGCTGGTGGTCAGTTACCTGTGGCGAGTGGTGGGGCGGCGCTTTGCGCTGCGCGAAGCCGGCATCTCCCAGTTCCTGTTCCTGGTGCTGTTCTCCTACGCCTTCTTCTTCGAGGGCTATACGGGGCTGGTGGTAGCCATTGGCGCCATTATCACCCTAGCCGTGCTGATGCAGATCACCGCCAAGGTGGATTGGGCCGAGGTGTTCCGTAAAAAGCCCAAAACGCCTCAGCCCAACCAAACAGGACCGATCTCTCCTTAACCCAGCATCGCCTCCACCATCGCCAACACCTGCTCCTCTGTCAGATTGCGCAGACGGGTTGCCTTGTTCGGGCAAATGGCAGCGCAGGCCCCGCAGCCCTGGCACAGCGCGACGTTGACTCTTGCTATGCGCCTCCAGGGATGAAGCGCCCGTGCGTCGTAGGGACAGGCCGAGATGCACGTCCCACAGGCCGCGCACAATTCCTCGTCTACGGCAGCGACGATCGGTTCAGCCACGAGTTCCTCGTGGGCAAAGAGTTGGAGCACCTTGGCCGCCGCCCCCGCGCCCTGCGCCGCGGCTTCGGGGATGTCCTTGGGAAACTGGGCGGCTCCGGCCAGATAAATGCCGGCGGTGAGGCTTTCCAGCGGGCGCAGTTTAGGGTGCGCCTCGGCGAAAAAGCCGCTCTCGTCGGTGGCGACGCGCATCAAGCGCGCCAGCGCCTCGCTCCCGTCGCCGGGCACTGCCGCCATTGCCAGTACCACCAGATCGGCGGACACGCGCAACGCCTGACCGCTCAGGGTGTCCGCGCCCCACACCTCCAGCCGTCCGGCACGCTCGACGATACGCGAGGCCTTCCCGCGCAGATAGACGACGCTATATTCTCCCATTGCCCGTTGGACGAACTCGTCGTAGCCGCGCCCCTGTGAGCGGATGTCAATGTAACAGACGTAGGCCTGTCCCTCCGGAATCGCGCGGCGATAAGCGATCGCCTGCTTGGCCACGACCATGCAGCAGATCTTGGAGCAATAAGGCTGGTGAAATTGTGGATCGCGAGAGCCGGCACACTGCACCCAGACAATCTGGTGCGGCACCTGACCATCCGACGGCCGGCGAATCTCCCCCGTGCGCAGCATCTCCTCAAATTGGAGGCCATCTATCACATCGGGATACCGTCCGCCGCCGTATTCGGGCAGATGACTTTTGGCGTAGAGGTCGAAGCCAGTGGCAAGCACCACGGCGCCCACTTCATAGTGATTAGTGATTGGGGATTGATTAGGCCCTAATCCCTGATCCCTGATGACTGTGACCTCAAAGTTCCCTACGTACCCCTCGAACCCCACCACCTCCGCGCTCGTGAGCACCTCGATCAACGGATGTGCCATCACAGCAGCGACGCGCTCCTTCAGCAGGGCATTGCCTTCCTCGAGATTCAGGTAAAGCGGCGAGAGTTGCGCCATCTTGCCTCCCAGCCGCTCCGTGCGCTCGACCAACACCACCGGATAGCCGCCCTCGGCGATGTCCAACGCAGCGGTCAGCCCAGCGATACCCCCGCCCACGACCAGCGCCCGCCTGATGACAGGCAGCCTCAGGGGAGATAGCGGCTCATCGCCGCGCACCTTTTCGACAGCGGCGCGCACCGTCTCGATGGCCTTGCGCGTGGCCTCCTCAGGCGCGTATTGGTGCGGCCAAGCGACCTGCTCGCGGATGTTGGCGATTTCCAGCCGATAAGGGTTCAGACCTGCGCCGGCAGCGGTCTTGCGGAAGGTGGCCTCGTGCATCGCCGGGGAACATGCCGCGACGACCACACCGTCAAGATCGTGTTCGCGGATGGCCTGCTGCACGAGCGCCTGACCGGGGTCGGAGCACATGTATTTGGAATCGGCGGCGTAGGCCACGCCAGGGCAATCGCGCAGCGCCTCGACCACTCGCCCCACGTCCACGGTGCCAGCGATGTTCAGCCCACAATGGCAGACGAAAACGCCGATACGCGCCATCAACCCTCTCCCCTCCCGATACCGTAGGGGTGACCCTTGTGGTCGCCCTCGTGGTCGCCCCGGGCAGCGAAGAGTTTGAGCACCTGCGCGGCGGCGGCGCTGGCCTGCGCGACCGTCTCCGGGATGTCCATTGGCCCGACGACGCTACCGGCGAGAAAGACGCCCGGAAGCGCGGTCTCGACGGGATGGGTGTTGGGATCGCGTGCAAGCAGCCAC
Source organism: Anaerolineae bacterium (assembly GCA_034432855.1). Classification (GTDB taxonomy): domain Bacteria; phylum Chloroflexota; class Anaerolineae; order B4-G1; family B4-G1; genus DAOUBA01. Next base: position 2,435 of record DAOUBA010000119.1, read on the forward strand.
CCGTGTTCGTCCGGCGACAGCCCCAGCATCTCCGCCAGCCGTTGCGTGGCCGGGCGAGATACCAGTGCCGGAGCCAGCACCACCAGGTCGGCGGCGATCCGCACCTGCCGCCCGCTGAGTGTATCGGCGCCCCATACTATCACCTTGTCGCCCACCCGAAAGACGCGCGAGACCTTGCCGCGCAGGTAGATGACCCCCTCCTCGGCCATTGCCCGCTGGGTGAACTCGTCGTACCGTTTGCCGGCAGCGCGGATGTCAATATAGAAGATATATGCCTGCCCGTCGTGAACGCGGTGGCAGTAGAGAATGGCCTGCTTGGCGCAGACCATGCAGCAGACCTTGGAGCAGTAGGGCAGGTGCTTTTCGGGATCGCGTGACCCGGCGCACTGCACCCAGACGACCTCGCGCGGCACCCGGCCATCCGAAGGGCGCAGCACCTTGCCGGCGGTGGGGCCGGAGGCAGAGAGCAGCCGTTCGAAGGCCAGCGTGTCAATCACGTCGGCGACCCTGCCACCGCCGTATTCGGGCATCCGCTCACGCGGGTAGAGTTCGAAGCCGGTCGCAAGCACAATCGCGCCGACCCGCTCCTCGATCAGCGCATCCTCTTGCTCGTAGGCGATGGCTCCCACCGGACAGACCTTTTCGCAGAGGCGACACTTGCCGCGCAGGAAGAAAGTGCAGTGCTCGCGGTCAATCACCGGCTTGTTCGGTACGGCCTGGGGAGAGAGCGTATAGATCGCCTTGCGCTTGCCCATCCCGCGCTCGAACTCCGCTTCCACCCTGGTGGGGCATTTCTCCTGACACAGGCCACATCCGGTACACTTGGCCCAGTCCACGTAAGCGGCGTGACGGCGGATGCGCACGCGAAAGTCACCGGCTTCTCCCTTGACCGCCTCGACCTCAGAGCAGGTCAACAGTCGGATGCGCTCGTGGTGCCCCACTTCGACCGTGCGCGGGGTGAGGATGCACTGGGAGCAATCCAGCGTGGGAAAGGTCTCCGAGAGTTGTGCCATCGTGCCACCGATGGAAGGCAACCGCTCGACCAGGATGACCTCGTAACCGGCGTTGGCGATGTCGAGCGCGGCCTGCATCCCGGCGATGCCGCCGCCGACGACGAGCGCGCGGGGAACAAGTTGGCGATCTGTCACGTTGCTGAGTATAGCGCATTTCGAGAAGGCTGGCAATGTGACACTGGTACTTCCGCCCTTTACGTTCCTGCACACTTCTGCTATACTTCTATCAACAGACGAAGGCCGGAGGCAGAATATGGCCGTGATTACGATCTCGCGCGAGTTGGGGAGTGAAGGGGAGAGGATCGCCGATCTCCTGTGCCAGGAATTGGGTTACTGTCGCCTGGATAAGGATATGCTTTCACAGGTCGCTCGGGAAGCCGGCGTGGACGTCGAAGCCGTGCTGGCGAAAGAAAAGGCTGTCATGAGCAAGCCCCGTCTGATCAGCGGCGATCTGACTGCGCTGTATAGCAAGGACCCCAGCGCCTTTGAGAAAAAGTCCGCTGTGGACGATCAGACCTACACGCGGATTGTGCGTGAGACGGTGGAGAAACTCGCCCGGCAGGGGAACAGCGTCATCATCGGGCGCGGCGGACAGATGATCTTGCGCGACTGGCCCGGCGTCCTGCATGTCCACCTCTACGCGCCGGTCGAGGTGCGTGTCCGACGCCTCATGCAGCGTCTGAACATCTCGGAGGCCGAGGCCCGGCGGCGCATCGCTGAATCCGACGAGGAGCGGCGGCAGTACATCCGCACTATGTACAACAACGCCAACTGGAAGGACCTCAAGTACTACCACCTGGCGATCAACACCGGCGACATTTCCCCCGAAGCCGCCGCGCAGATGATCATCCTGGCAGCGCGGGAGGAGGATAAGGCACAGCGGTGATCTCTTGGGCCCCCTAACCCCACCCCGGCGGCGTAGCCGCCTGGGTGGGGTTAGGGGGCGCCGTGCTCGCGCCAGTAGGCCAGGTGGAGCAGGCTTTCCAGCCTGCTGACAGTCTGGAAAGGCTGTCCCACCTCAATCGGGGGCGCCGTGCTCGCGCCAGTAGGAGACCAGCCGGTTGATACGGATGCGTTGGGCGCGCAGCCAGCGGCGCCGGCCGAGAATCTGGCGGCCCATTGCCGGATCAGCGTCCGGCAACCGCCGCAGCGTCCCCTCCTGCACCAGCCGGTCGAAAAAGTCCAGGAAGCGCCGCTCCAGTTCCTCGTCGCCGAATTCTGCCCTGCGCGCATACGTCTCCCGCGCCAGTTGCTCGATAAAGCCGGCGGTCTCTCGGATGAGCGTTTCCACCGGCTCCAGCACGATGCCCCAGGCGTAGATGGGATCGAGCGGCATGGAGCCGAATTCAGCCGGATTGGGACGTGCGTTTTCCTCCATTGCGGCTCTCGTCATGCGTGAGGTGTCAGGCGCGAACCACAACGCTTGCCCGGCATAGCCTGTCTGTGGATCAGAGGCGATCTTGGCGTGAGGGCTTGAAGGAGACGCTTTACCACACCCGCGTAATAGGATACGCGTCGAACACAGCATCGGCACTCACAATAGGCATCTGTTCGACTATGGCTTGTGCAGTCAGCAATCGGTCAAACGGGTCACGATGGTGAAACGGCAACCGTGATACCTCAGCAGCGTGCAATACTTCTATCCCCAAGATTTGAATGCCATTCACCTGAAGCTGATGAGGGATAAGCATCTCGAACGGTTGGGCCAGGCTTAACCTACCCAGGCTGATCTTGATCGCCATTTCTCAGAGGCTTGCGGTGCTCAGAAAGGGCTGGTTAGATGGCTGCTCAATCACTGCACGCGCAGTCACGCTGAGTTTGGGACTCCCGTCAATAAACCGCAGAAAGGCATGCGTATCGAGAAGCAGTCTCACAACATATACTCCGTAAAGTCTTCCAACGGCGCATCGAAGTCATCTGCTATCATAATCAGCCCCCTGGCACTCCCAAACTGTGGGTGGCGCTGTAGTTCTTCGACCGGTACCAACTGCACAAAGCGTCCGTCTTCCTGGGCGATCAGAACCGTCTCGCCTTCTAGCGCAGCGGCAATCAGGCTCATCAGACGTGTCTGGGCTTCGCTGAGAGTCACTCGATACATTGTCACACCTCCGCCATTCTGCACCCACTGCTCCTCCTAATGGGAAATTATACCATCCCCGGTACCGCATCGCAAACCGTCATTGTGGATGAACTCTATCACCACCCGCTCGCCGCAAACACCGCGCTCAAGAGCGCCAGGCGCTCCTCGACCGTCATCGGGCGTGGGCGGGCGTAATCCTCCAGCATCGCCGTCAGCACTTCGGTGCTGATGTGCCGCCCGTCGTAAAACACGTGCCGGTCGAGGAACTCTTGCCGCGTCTCCAACGACCACATCTGGTCGAAGAAGAGGTTGCCCAGGCCATAGTGGATAAAGGCGCCGTTGACGAAATCGAACCCCTGAGGCTGATGGGCCTGGCTGCCGCTGACGATCGCGGCGCCGGCCTCAGAGAGCGCACGGAAATCTACCCGCTGCTGATCGGTAGGCGCGTAACTATAAGTCTCCAGATATTGCAGCGTCACGATGGGGATGATGCCCTGCTCACGCAACTGGTGCACCAGCGGGCCCAGTTGCTCGGCAAGCCGCCCAAAGTTGCACGGCGCCGAACCGGGCCGATCCTCCGTCGCGTGGTCGGAAGGTGGCCCGGCCGGGTTGCAGCCCACGAAGCCAAAGGTGTAGCCGTTGACGGTGACCGTCAACGGTCTCTGTGCCTGCGCCAGGTTCCACCCGCCGCCGTAGTAGGGGATGCCGCGCTCGTCGTACATCGAAAGCGATAGTTCCATTGCTCCTACCCCCCAATCGAGCAGATGGTTGCCCGTCAGTTCGATCACATCTACGTCAATATCCTCGATCAGTTCGATGTAGCGCGGACTGGCGCAAAAGACCACCGACTCGTTGCAGGCTGGCGGCGGGCAGCCTTCGGCGAAAGAAACTTCATTGCTGATGTGAGTGAGGTCGGCGTCAAGCAACCACTTGCGGATGTCCTGCGCCGGGTAGAGCACGCCTTTTGCCTCCATCCGCGTGGCCGTGCAGCGGCAGAGCGCCGTAACGCCCGTCATCAGGATCGTCACCATCCTGACCGGATCGCGGTTGGTGAGCAGGGCAGGGCCCAGAAACTCCTGGAGTTTGGCGATGCCGCGCTCAGAGCCGGCCAAACCGGCGCGCACCACGAGCGGGTAGGCCGCCATATCCAGGTCCTTATCCAGCACTGAAAGACCATCCACGCGCAACACCTTCCAGCGTGGCTGGAGTTGTTCGAAGGGGACAATGGCCCACGCGGGACGGTTCGCCCAGGCCACGTCAAGCAGTTGCTCGGCGGGGACGACAGAAACGGCGCCCTCGGCGGCCGGCCCAAGCAGGACGGTCAGCGCGGTTTGAGTATCCGCGTCCATCAACAGGGGCCGCCCGGCGAAAGGGCCGCTCGGAGCGCCGCGCCAACAGTCCAGCACATCTCCCCAGGTCACCTCGTCGGCCAGCGTGGGGAACGGTGCCACGACGGCGTAGACCCAACTCCCGACCGGGGTAGCGGTTGCACCGCCCGGGTCGAAGGCTGCCACAACGTCGGCATCCAGGGCGGATGAGACCGGCGCGAAGAAATCGGGATGGGCACCAACGATGGTGTTCAGCGTGTTGACGATCGGGTCAGGCAACTCTTGCGGGACATAGACCGTCACCGGCCAGGCCGGCGTGGGTGTAGGCGAGGGGGTTGGCGTGGCGGTGGGACGCGGCGTGCGCGTCGGCGTGGCGGTAGGCTCCGGTTGGAGTGCATCGCCACAGGCGGAAAAAAGTGCTATGACCAACCCCAGGCAAATAAACAGGGCCAGCCACAGCGCACGGCGAGAAGGGGTGGCAGGTTCCATAAGGCAGTCTCAGTCAGGCGGCGTAAAGTGCACCCATACCCAGGTGCTGGGTGTCTCGCTGCCAATGTAGGCAAACTTTACCTCGTCCGGGATAGGCGGATCGGCCCAATGGAAGAACCACCGTGCATCGCGTGGCGCCAGGTTGACGCAGCCGTAACTCCGCGTAAAACCAAAGACATCGTGCCAGTAGGCAGCGTGGATGGAGTAGCCCCCGTGGAAATAGAGCGACCAGGGCACGTCTTCGATGTAGTAGTAACCTGGATGGCCGTCCGATACATCTGGGTTGCTCATCTTGCCTTCACGCACCTTGGCCCACAGGCGGTACAATCCCGGTGGCGTGGCTGTGCTCCTCCGCCCGCTGGAAATGAGCGTCGCATAAACCATGCGTTCCCCCTCGTAGGCCGCAATGGTCTGTTCGAACAGGTCAACCTCGATCCATTTTGCTCCGGCCGGGACCCTCGACGGCGGCGCGTCCACATCCACGCGGGATACCACCTCCTGCTTCACCCACTGGTCGGGGCCGACCAGATACCAGAGTTCATCGCCACGGCGCTCCTCGGCGAAGATGGTGACCCGTTGGTAACGCCGGAGCGCCTCGACCGCTGCATTGACCGGCCCCTGCGGCGTGATCGAAGGCTGCACCCAGCGGTTGATCCAGGCAAAGGGGTACTGCGGCTGCTCGTTGAGGTAGACGCCCTGGAAGCGAGAAGGAGCGGCAAACGCCAGCGTGTCGGCCGGGACAAACTCGTCCCTGTTGATCTGATACCATTTCTGCCCTTCGTACTCGACCATGCCGTCCACGCTGACCCACCAGTTGCCACTGAGCATCGTGCGCACGGGCGGCAGGCCCTGCAGCGCTTCTAGCGGGTGGCGATAGACGTTCTGCGGCAGGGTTTTGACCTGGGCGTAGGTGCGCGGCATGATGTTTTCCGCGTCCTGAGGGAGTTCAGTCACCGGCAATTCTGGCAGCGGATTGGGGAGACGGATCGAAGCGATGCGATAGCGGGTGGCGCCGGGACCGTAGGAAGGGCATAGTTCCGGGTTACGCCAGATGAGGCTGGGCACGCAGACATAACGGGCACGAACCGTCCCGGTGCCGCCCGCATCCTGCGGCCCGGATGCCTGGGAAGGCCCGCTCGCAAGCAAGAGAAGCACAAGTAATCCCAAGAGGGTAAGTAGAGCACGACGCATGGCGATTCCCCGATCTTTCAGAAGTGTTATTTTAACACAAATTGGGCGCGGCGTCCAGGATTTGTCCACTGCTTTCATTGTAACACAGCCCCCGTGCGCGATCCCGACGGACCGGGCACGGGGACTGGGTGCTCAACCGGCAAGTGGACGACGGCTACCAGGCGTCTGAACTTTTTGGGATTTGGAGAGCGGGATTGGGGAGTTTGTCCATCTTTCGCGCCAGCCGCGCCAGCCGGTGGCGCAAATCGGCTTGCGCGACGTCACGGTGGGGCCCGGCAGGCCAGGCTTCGACCCGCGCCAGCGCCGCCTGGGTCCAACCGGCAGCAAGCGCGAAATCCCCCACGTACCACTCAAGATACTTAGCCAATTCGACGTGCGCCACCACCTCGTCCACCGATTCCAGCGCCAACTGCTGCCAGAAACCAAAGGCTTCACCTCGCCGGCCGGCCCGCTTGAGCAGGTGGCCCAGGGCAGCCAAAGCCTTCGTGCGCAGGCCGCGCGCCAGGCCAACCCTGAGCGCCTCGCGATAGGCCCGCTCCGCCTCGGCCAGGCACCCCTCGGCAGCGTACCAATAGCCCAGGGCGTAGAACTCGGCGCCGCGTAAAGGCGAGCCCGTGTGTTCGCCCTGCGTCCCCCACGGATCGGCGAAGAGGCGACAGAGCCGCGCCGCAAGAGTGACCAGGCTGAGGATGTCCATCCCGTTATGATAGAGGACGCGCTTCATCTCGCGGGCGTCGCCCGTGCGCAGGTAATCGCGGTAGAGGAAGGGGATGATCCCGCTGGGGACGTCGTCCTGCTCGCGTTGCACGCCCAGCACCTCGCGCTCGAGCGCGCTCAAAGCGCAGGAGGGCTGCGCGTGATGCCACAGCCGCCGCGCCGGGGGGAGCAGATCGAGGTGGGGAAGCCGCGCCGTCGGCGGGGGGATACGCGCCAGGATGAAGCGATTCTCGAGGATGGGCACATCAAAGCCGCGACCGTTGAACGTGACCAGAGCCGTGAATTCGGGCAGGAATTCGGCCAGCGCCTCGATCATCGCCGGTTCGTCGCCGGGGTCACGCAAAAAGTACTGGCGCAGGTGAAACCCGTCATCGGCAAAGAAACCCAGCCCAACGACGAAGGCCATCGTACCCGTGCCGCCCGAAAGCCCGGTCGTCTCCGTATCGAGAAAACAAGCGCGTCGCAGGTCCACACCAGCCAGCCCGCCGTCTTGGGCGACTTGGGCGGCGCTCCCGGCGGACACGTCCAGAAACGCCGCCAGGGGCAGGCAGCCGTGGGTGTGGTCGAGCGGGTAGGTCGCCTCGGTGACGAAGCATTGCCCGTGCGAGGTCGTGTGGAAGCGACCGTCCACCAGGTCTTCGATGACGATGCGGCGGCGCGGTGGGAGCGTCGCCAACTCGCGCACGCCCCGCACGACTCCCAGTTCGCGCAGCCGCCGTTGCAGGTCTGGTTGCATCAGTAAACGATCACCGGCGTGCCGCCTTCATGCACGCGGATGCCGTCCGCGTGGTAGGGGAAGATGGGTAGCGTCCAGCGGAAGAGCCACCTGGCAGCCTCTGGAGGCACATTGACGCAGCCGTGGCTGCGCGGGCGGCCAAAGTCGTTGTGCCAGTACGCGCCGTGGATCGCCACGGCACCCCAGAAATAGGAGTCGAATGGGACGCCGGGCAGGTCATAGTCGTCACCCCTCATGTGGCGCGAAGGGGTCTTGAATACGATGTGATGCTTTCCACGCGGGGTGGCACGTTTGCCACCGGTGCCGCCGGAGATGCGGGTGGTGAAAATCACCTCGTCGTTCTCGAAAGCCATGAGTAACTGGTCGGCCAGCGAAATCTCGATGCGCTTGTCGTAGACAGTGGGAGAGAGCGGTGCCAGGTCTTCTGGTGGAATAAGATGGACGTGCTCGGCAGGGACGTAGTGGCGGGCGCGGGGGGCCTGGAGATCGAGTAGACGATACCACAGGCGATGATCGGTGCCCCACACTGCTTCGACGACGCGGAAGACCGAACTGTAGGACAGGCGATAGGTGCGGCGGGCATTGGGCCCGGGCTCACGGCGGGCGTCTGTATAGGGCACACTGATCTCGCCCCATAGCCCTGTAGAGGGAATATGTTGCCGTGGCGTGTTAAGACGCACCTCGACCGGCTGGACGTAGGATGAATAGATGTACCCGTCGGCGAGACGCAGCCAGATCGGGTTGTGTGGATTACTGCCTTTCGCTTCGACTTCCTCAAAGTAGGTGATCACATGATCCCGCCGGTAGCGTCGCACGGCGGGTGCTTTACCGTTCGGCTCTTTGCGCGACCAGGCCGACCATTCGGCGATGCGCCCCATGCGGCCTTGCTCGCGCGCCTGCTGATCACGAGGGGGAAGCGGCAAAGCGAGGCCGACCAATGCCGCTCCACCAAACTTGAGGAATTCGCGACGCGTCAGGGTTGACTTTAATCCGAACACCACGGCTGTTGCTCTACGCCGATCCAATAGTCCTTCGAGACCTTCTGGCCGTCGGCAGACTGCACGGTAATGTTTTGCGGGATGCCGGCACATCCTTGACGGACAAAGCGGATGTAATACTCTCGTTCCCAGGTTCGGCCGTTCACCACACCGCCGTGGCTGACCGTGAATGGCGGGGCACCGCCGGTGATCGTGATTTTGAGCACGATTTTGACGCTGCCGTCCGCCCGCTCCTCCCAGGAATATATCGAGGTCGGCGGCGCAAAGTCCAGCGGCCCTTCGCTGACCGGCCTGGGTGTGTTCGTAAGTGTGGGCTGCGGTGTGGGTGAAGGCGTGGCCGTCGCTTCCGGGGTCTCGGTTGCTGGCGATGGCTGCGTCTCGGTCGGAATGGCCGGCAACGTCTCCGCAGGTAAGGTATTGGCGACGTAAGGTGTTACAGTAGGGGGTGGACTCTGGAGCGCCGTTGGCGTCGGCGCGTTACAGGCCAGCGCGGCCACCGCGAGCGAAACGAATGCTATGGCAAAGGAAACCCGTTTGTGTGTCATCGTCATCCCTCCCCAGTGGGATAAACTGCCAGTTTGTCCTTACAGTATCAGGAGAGCAACACACCTTCCAGCCGCAGCAACGTGGCCTTGATTTCCAACCCGCCGCTATAGCCGACCAGCGTTCCACGTGCTCCCAGTACCCGATGGCAGGGAACGATGATCGGCAGCGGGTTTGCGCCGACCGCGCCACCCACCGCCCGCGCGGCTTTTGGATGCCCCACGCGCCGCGCGATCTCGCCATACGTCGTCATGGCCCCATAAGGGATACGGGCGATCTCGCTCCATACCGCTTGCTGAAATTCCGTGCCGTGCACATCCAGCGGCAGGTCGAACTCGCGCCGGATGCGCGAAAAGTACTCCCGCAACTGCGCCAGCGCCATGGCCAACCGCCTGGGGTCCTTGCGTGGCGGCTCCGGGCCGAAGATGCGGGACAACCGGGCGAAGAAGGCATCCGGTTGAGCGGCGCCCAACCCGACCATGCAGATTCCCGTCTCGGTCGCGGCTACCCATACCGGTCCGATCGGCGCGTCCATCCTGGCGTAGACGACCTCCGCGTTCACCGTATCCTCCTCACAACAGCGACACCAGTTGCGCGGTATGCTCCAGGATGACGTGTGCCCCTGCCCGTTCCAGTTCCTCGCGCTCGCCAAAGCCGCACAACACGCCCACCGCCCAGGCGCCGGCCCGCCGGGCGGATTTCACGTCCACCGTCGTATCTCCCACCATCACACAACCTTCGACCGGCACGCCCAACAGGCGGGCCGCGTGGCGAACAGGGGCCGGATGGGGCTTGTAGCGGCGGGTACTCCCGCGGGTCACTACTGCCTGAAAAACATCGCGCAGGCCGTATTGCTCCAGAAACGCCTCGGCCTCGCTCCGCCCCCGCGTGGTGACCACGGCCAGCCGGTAGCGCCCGTCCAAACTGCCCAGCATTTCGGCAACCCCCGCTATGATGCGAAAATTCGCCCGTGTGCGCGGGCCGCGCAAGCGACGCAGCCGATCGGTGAATGCCATGAGCGGCGTATCCAGCCCCAGCGCGTCTATCAGCGTTATCATCATATTGCCAGGCGTCTCGGAAGCCATGATGAGACGGCGGGCAGCCCGTCGTGGATGTGGCCAGTGCAGCCGCTGCAAGTAGCGCGCCAGTGTCTCGACTGCCTGGTCATCGGTGTCCATCAAGGTCCCATCGAGATCGAATAGGATGGCTTCCAGTGCGCTCTTGTCGAGCATCCCGCTCCCTCCCGTCACAAATAGTATCACGGTGCAGCGCGGATGTCAAAGCGATGCACCGACTCTGATAGGCAAAGAGCCGTGGGCGATCCCACGGCTCTCATTTCATTCGATTCCGCTACCGGTGCAGGTCAGCGTGGCGGGATGCGCAGGACCTGCCCCACGCGAATGAGGGCCGGGTTGGCGATGCCGTTGTACTGCGCCAGGTAGGTGTGGCTCATGCCGTACCGCAACGCGATCCGGAACAGGTTATCGCCCGGCTGAACCACGTACGTGGTCTCGCCCACCGGCCGGGGCAACTGGGTACCCGCTACGGGGATCCTGAGCACCTGCCCAGCCTTGATCAGAGCCGGATTGGCGATACCGTTGGCGCTGGCGATCGCTTGCACCGTGGTGCCGTAGCGTAGCGCAATGCGGAACAGGTTCTCGCCCCGCTGAACCACGTGCGTGACCTCGCCGGTGGGGGCCGCCGCCACAACAGGAGCCGCCGTAGGAGGGGCAGTAGGTGGAACAGGCGTCGCAGTGGGGAGCGGTGTGGGCGTTACAGTGGGAACGACTGCTACCGACTGCGCAGCCAGGGTCGCGTTGGCTATCGCCGTACCCGCCATCGCTGTCGCATCTATCATCACACCGGGTGTTTCCCCCGGGATGAGACCATGGGCAACACTCGCCGGCGTCGGCGTCACGTCAGGAGACGCCTGCCTGTGGCAACCGGCCAACAGGCCCAACACCATCAAGAAACCCATCAAAACTAACAGCAAGCCGTTTCTCTTCATCGGGAACCTCCTTTGTACACTGCTCGGTCCTGTCCACGTTACATTTACATGGTATCACAACAATCCGGCGGCGTCAAGCCTGCTTGCCTTTTTTACCCATCTCTGATAGACTTGTGCCTGGCCGTCGCCAGGTGGTAGTGAAGGGGTCAGGATGTCCGAAACGTTGCGACGCGGATTGCCTGTGGTTCTATTGTGCGCGGTGATCGCGATGGCCATCACCGCGTATGTCGTGCTGCAAGAGCCGTCCGGACAAACCGATGTCGCCGGAACGACGATGTCCTTCACACCGGTTGCCACTATGGCTGTCGCACCCCCCACCCAGCCTCCTTCTCCTATGCCTATCTACCCCGGCGAGTACAGCGGCACGCCGACGCCCGACCCAACGCGCGCCGGCGATCCGGGCAGCACAGGTGCGGACACTTATGTCGTGCAGCCCGGCGATACCCTGAGCCGGATTGCCGCCGTGTTCGGCTGCACGGTCGAAGAGATCGTCGCTGCCAACGGCCTCCCCGATGCCGATACCCTCAGCGTGGGCCAGACACTCATCATTCCCGTCTTTGCCGCCGAGCCCGGCCCGTACTTGAAGTTGCTCCCTGATAGCGAGATGGTCTATGGCCCGGCCTACGTCGGCTTCGATGTGGCAGACTTTGTAGCCAGGCGGCGTGGCTATCTGGCAGGCTATACCGAGGAGGTCGAAGGCCTTGTGCTTGACGGCGCCGAGGTCGTCCAACTCGTGGCCCAGCGCTTTAGCGTAGGCCCGCGCGTGCTGCTGGCTCTGCTGGAGATGCAGTCCGGCTGGGTCACCCAACTGTACCCTACTGCCGAGACGCTCAAAGCCCCATTGGGCTGTGTCCAGGGCTGCCGATCAGGGCTGTTCGAACAGTTAAGTTGGGCAGCGGTGCGGCTCAACGAAGGCTACTATGGCTGGAAGTACGGCGAACGCACGACGGTGCGCCTGGGTGACAGCACGCGGGTGGCATTTGCCCCAGGGCTGAATCCGGGCACGGCCGGCGTGCAGAACTGCCTGGCCGCACTCTCGGCCAACCGGGACGATTGGCAGGACAAGGTGGGCGTCGGCGGCTTCCCGCTGGCCTACGAGCGGCTGTTTGGCAACCCTTTCGCCTATACGGTGGACCCGCTCGTGCCGCCGGATCTCACGCAGCCAGAACTGCGCCTGCCGTGGGAGGCCGGGTTGATGTGGTACCTGACCGGGGGGCCGCACGGGGGCTGGGGCAACGGCAGCGGCGATGCCGCGCTCGATTTCGTGCCTGGCGACAAGATCCCCAACTGCACCGTCTCGGCTGAATGGGTGGTGGCCGCTGCGCCCGGGCGGGTCGTGCGCAGCGAGAATGGCGAAGTGCTGGTGGACCTCGATGGCGACGGCTTTGAGCAGACCGGATGGGCGCTGCTCTACATGCACATCTACGCCGAGGGGCGCGTCCGGGCCGGCACCTACGTGCAGCGTGGTCAGCGGATCGGGCACCCATCCTGCGAGGGTGGTTTCGCCGATGCCTCGCACCTTCACTTTGCGCGGCGCTACAACGGCGAGTGGATCCCGGCCGGCAAGGGGCCTGTGCCGCTGGTGCTCTCCGGCTGGACGGCGCACGAAGGCGTAGTACCCTACGACGGCACGCTGACGAAGGGAAACGAGGTACGCACGGCCTGCGAGTGTTGGGACGATGTGGTCAACGGGCTGGTATCGGACAATGGGCCGTGATGCGTGTTCCGTACTGTGTATTGCGTGTTCTGTTTCGTGTGCTATGCCACGGAATACGGAACACGCAATACGTCGTTATTGATACGCCCGCTCAACGACCGCCGCCAGCCTTTCCCACGCAAACCGCTCGCGCACATCACGCGCCGCTGCCCGGCCCAGCTGCTCACGCAACCCGGCATCCTCCAGCAACCGTACAACGGCGTCCGTGAAGGCATCCACGTCGCCGGGCTCGACCAGCCAGCCGGTCTCACCGTGACGGATGGTCTCGCAGTTCTGCCCCACCGCCTCGGCCACAACCGGTACTCCCGCTGCCAGCAAGTCCAATAGTTTCACCGAGCACTTGGTGCGGTTGACCAGCGTGTCGTCGAAGGGATAGATGGCGACGTCGGCCAGGGCAAAATAGGCAAGCAGGGTATCAGCTGGCACGAAACCGAAATAGACGACGTCGGCAGACAGGGGGGGGACAAGGGGACCGGGGGACGAGGAGACCAGAGCTTCGCATTGCACGGTCAGACCGGACTCAGCAGCCAGGCGCAGGAGGGCCTCTTCTTCGCCAGCGAAGCCCTTGCCCACGACGAGCAGCCGTGCCTGAGGGATACGCCGGCGCACGCGCAACAACACGTTAATCACGCGGGAAACAGGGAACTCGAAGAACCTCGTGTAGAGCAAGATGCAGGACGCAGGATGCAAGACTTGCTTCCCGTTTCCTGCTTCTTGCCTCTCGCTTCTTGCCCCTTGCTTCTTGCTTCTTGTCTCTTGCTCCCTTGCAACTCCATTCGGCACGTAAAACACCCGCTGCGGCGGGACACCCAATGCCCAGACCAGGCTTTCGAGTGTGCGGCTGGCGACAGTGACGGTGTCGGCGTGGGTCAGTCCCCAGCGTTCCTGCCAGGCGAAGAAACGCTGCTGCACCGGCGAATAGCCGCCGATCGCGTTCCAGCCGCCGGGGCCTTCCCAATCGTCCGCATCCACCACCAGGCGCGGGCGACGCGAGCGCGGTAGCCGCGCCAGAAGCCAGTGCGTCAGGCCGCTGTAGGCTTTGGGCTTGAAGCAATGTACCACATCGGGCCGTAGCGCAATGGCCCGGCGGGCCAGCCGCAACGCCGTAAGCAGGTGGAAGAGGCCGGGAAGATGCGGCGGAAGGGGAATGTTCTCCAGGGCAACGCCATCTTCCTCCCACGAGCGCCCGCTGTCCTCCGGGTTCTGCCAGGGGGGGAGCAGCAGCGTCACGGCGTGACCGCGTGTGACCAAGGCTTTTGCCATCGGCAGCGCCCGCACGCTCATCGTGCCACGCGGCTTGAGCCCGAAGGGGCCGACCATTACCACACGCATCGCCGGTTCACCGCCCTCATTATAACCCGCCCGCCGGGATTTGCCAACGGGTGGGTTCGGTTTATATAATCCCAGGTGAGGGACGAGAATTTTCACCGTGAGGCGAAAACCCTCAGGAACGCCACCGCGCTCTCGCCCAGGCTCTCCAGCCGGTAGCCGCCCTCCTGCACGATGAGCGTTGGCAGCCTCAGCCCGGCAATGCGCCGCCCGATCTCGCACAACCCCGCCCGCGTCACGTCGAACCCGCCCACCGGATCCCCCGCCGCAATGTCGAACCCCGCCGATACCACGAGATAGCGCGGCGCAAACTCGCGGATTGCCTCCAGCGCCTCGTCCAGCGCGGCGAGATACGGCGCGTCGCCCGCTCCTTGCGGGAGCGGCCAGTTGCGATTATAGCCCTCGCCAGCACCGACGCCCCGCTCGCTCGCCTCGCCCCAGTAGTAGGGATAATCGTCGTCGGGGTGGGCGTGCAGCGAGCAGTAGAGCACCGTGGTGTCGGCGTAAAAGATCGCCTGCGTGCCGTTGCCGTGGTGGTAGTCAATGTCTAGGATGGCGACCAGCTCTCCGTTCGCCTGCAAATAGCGCGCGGCGATGGCCGCGTTGTTGAGGTAGCAAAAGCCGCCGTAGAGATCGGCGGCGGCGTGATGGCCGGGCGGACGGCACAGCGCGTAGGCGGTGCGCTCCCCTGCGAGCACGCAATCGGCGGCGGTGAGGGCGCACTGGGCGCTCCAGTACGCCGCCTCCCACGTCCCCTCGAGGATCGGGCTACCGAAACCGAAAGCGTAGTAGCCGGTGAGGCCGACCAGGTGCCTGGGCCGGCGCCCGACGTGACGGGTGGAGAACGTCCAGGGGAAGAGCGGCTCGGCCTTCCCGTAGAACGCGGTGCTCCAATCGTAGGCGGTGCGCAGGAACTCGACGAAGCCGGCGTCGTGGACGGCCAGGATGGGATCGAGGCCGTGATCCGTGGGAGCGACGACGGCGCCGAGATTCGCCGCCTGTACCGCCTGTAAGATGATCTCCGCCCGCGCCGGCACCTCTTCGAGGACGAAGGGGGCGCCTTCGAGCGTGACGTGATCGGTGGTGTGCAGTTTGTGACGCTCGGTGTAGACGATGTACATATTCGGCACCCTCACCCCCTCCCCTCTCCCACCTGCGGGAGAGGGGAGGGGGCAGGGGGAGGGGTGAGGGCCTCACACCGCGTGACAGACGACATAGTGGCCGCCGCCCACGTCACGCCATTGCGGCTCCTCGTCCGGGCATGACCCGGCCATGGGGCAACGGCTGCGAAAGCGGCAACCGGCAGGCGGATTGACCGGGCTGGGCACGTCGCCTTCCAGGATGATGCGCTTGCGTTGGCGCTCGACCTGCGGATCCGGCACCGGGACGGCGGAGAGCAACGCACGGGTGTAGGGATGCAGCGGGTGTTCGTACAACTCGTTCTTCTCCGCCAGTTCCACGATCTTGCCCAGGTACATCACCGCCACCCGGTCGCAGATGTGGCGCACCATGCTCAGGTCATGGGCGATGAACAGATAGGTCAGCCCGAAGCGATCCTGCAGGTCATCCAACAGGTTGACGATCTGCGCCTGGATGGAAACGTCGAGCGCCGAGATCGGCTCGTCACAGACGATGAACTCGGGGTTGGAGGCCAGGGCGCGGGCAATGCCGATGCGCTGGCGTTGCCCGCCAGAGAACTCGTGCGGATAGCGGTTGCTGAAGCGCGGGTTGAGTTGCACCAGGCCGAGCAACTCTTGCACCCGCTCGACCTGTTCCTTGGGGCTGCCCAATTTATGGACGCGCAGCGGCTCGCCGATGATGTGGGAGATGGTCATGCGCGGGTTGAGCGAAGCGTAAGGATCCTGGAAGATGATCTGCATGCGCCGCCGCCTGCGCCGCAGCGCGTCGCCCTGCAGCGTGGTCAGGTCTGTGCCGTCGAAGAATACCCGCCCCGCCGTGGGGCGATACAGTTGGATGATCGTGCGCCCGGCGGTCGTCTTGCCGCAGCCGCTTTCGCCCACCAGCCCCAACGTCTCACCGCGGTAGATGTCGAAGGTGATGCCGTCCACGGCCTTGACCGTGCCCACTTGGCGCTGGATGAGGATGCCGCGCGTGATGGGAAAGTGCTTCTTGAGGTTCTCGACCTGCACGAGCACCTGGCTCACCGCTCCCTCCCCGTGGTCACGTCCACCCAACAGGCCGCCTCGTGACCGTCGGCGACTGCTTCCAGGCGCGGGTTCTCTCGCAGGCAGTGTTCCACCGCGCGGTCACAACGCGGCGCGAAGGGACAGCCCGGCGGCAGCCCCAACAGGTCGGGCGGCAACCCCTGGATGGTCGCCAATCGCTCGCTGCTGGAACGGTCCACGCGCGGCAGCGACTTTAAGAGCGCCAGGGTGTAGGGGTGGCGTGGATCGCCGTAGATGTCGTCCACGTTCCCGCGTTCGACGATGAAACCGGCATACATCACGATCACTTTCTCGGCCAATCCGGCGATGATGCCCAGGTCGTGGGTGATCCAGATCACCGCCATCCCCAGCCGGTCGCGCAATCCTTTGACCAGGTCAATGATCTGCGCCTGGATGGTCACGTCGAGCGCGGTGGTCGGCTCGTCGGCGATGAGGATGCTGGGATTGCATGCCAGCGCCATCGCCGTCATGGCCCGCTGGCGCATCCCGCCGGAGAACTGGTGCGGATAATCGCTGTAGCGGTCGCCGGCCTGCGGGATGCCGACCATCTCCAGCAATTCGACCGAGCGGCGGCGGGCCTCCTGCCAACTCATCCCCATGTGCACCACCAACGGCTCGCTCAGTTGCCGCCCCACGGTCAACACGGGGTTAAGCGAGGTCATCGGGTCCTGAAAGATCATGGCGATCTCTTTGCCACGCACCTGCTGCATCTCCGCTTCGCTCAACTTGAGCAGGTCGCGCCCGCGGTAGAGCGCCTGCCCGGAGACGATCTTGCCGGGCGGCTGCTGGATCAGGCGCATCAAGGCCAGGACGCTCACGCTCTTGCCGCAGCCGCTTTCGCCGACGATGCCCAGCGTATCCCCCTCCTCCAGCGTGTAGGAGATGCCGTTGACGGCGTGGACGACGCCTTCGAGCGTATCGAATTGGACGGCAAGGTCTTGCACTTGTAAGAGCGAGGCCACACGTCCTCCAAGTGTCGGAATCACATGGGTAGAGGCGGGGTGACCCCGCCGGTAGGGGCGGGGTGACCCCGCCCCTACTTGGCGAGCGAGCGCGGGTCGAGCGCGTCGCGCAGCCCGTCGCCGACGAAATTGATGCTCAGCACCGTCAGCACGACCAGCGTGCCGGGAAAGATCCATAGCCAGGGGGCGCTTTCGACGTAATTGTACGCCCCATCGAGCATGTTGCCCCAGGTGGCGGTCGGCGGTTGCACCCCCAGGCCCAGGAAACTGATGTACGCCTCGGAAAGAATGGCACTCGCCACGCCCAGCGTGGCCGAGACGATGATCGGCGCCATGGTGTTGGGCAGGATGTGGCGGAAGATGATCGCCAGATTCGACGTGCCGGTCGCGCGGGCGGCCAGGACGAACTCGCGCTCCTTGAGCGAGAGGAACTCGGCGCGCACGATGCGCGCCAGGTACATCCAACTGGTCAACCCCAGGATGAGGACGATGACGATCACGCTGCCGCTGAATGTGCGCCCGAACAGTTCGACGGTGGGGATCTTGTTGGCGAAAAACTTGGCCATCACCAGGAGCAGGAACAGTTGGGGGATGTTGAACATGGCCTCGGTGAAGCGCATCAAGACGCTATCAATCCAGCCGCCATAATAGCCGGCGATGGCACCGATGAGCACGCCGACGACCGTCTCGACCAGCACGGCGAACACGCCGATCAGGAGCGAGATCTGCCCGCCGTAGATCGAGCGGGCCAGGATGTCGCGGCCTACGGTATCGGTGCCGAAGGGATGCTCCGGCGAAGGGGGCCGCAATCGCAGGCCGGTGTCGGTACGATTCGCGTATGCCTCGGAGAAGAACAAGGCGCCAACGAGCGAGTACAGGATCAGGAGAACGAGCATGACGACGCCAACCACGGCCATCTTGTGGCGCAAGAAGCGGCGCCAGACGAGCGTCCCCAGAGAAAGGGGAGGGAGTTCCTGCTCCTCGCGCACGAGTGCGCCTGCACTTTCGACCGCGATTGCCATTGCGACTAAGACGTTCTCCTTACCCGAAGCGGTGCCTCAATCTTACTGACCACAAAGGACACAAAGTAATTCGCAGGTTGCGAATGCCACACAGGCCTCTCAACGAGCATCTGGTTGCCCTTTCTCGCTCTGGACTATCCTGCTCCTCTCCATTGCTTTCAACCTTTGTGCCCTTCGTGTCCTTTGTGGTGAAAATAGACGCCCCGTCCGAGCCGCTTCTTTGCTACGTATAACGGATGCGCGGGTCCAACCAGGCGTAGACGATGTCGGTGACGATCTGCGAAAAGACGACCGCAACCGAGATCATCATCAGGATGCCCATGACGACCGGCGTATCGCCCTTGGAGACATGATCGAGGAACAAGCGCCCCATGCCGGGCCAGCCAAAGATGCCCTCGGTGACGATGGCGCCTCCCAATAGCATGGGGACGTCGAGCCCGACGATGGTCACCAGCGGCAGTGAGGCGTTCTTGAGCGCGTGAAGAAAGACAACGGTACGCTCACGCAGCCCTTTGGCGCGCGCGGTGCGGATATAGTCTTCGCCCAAGACCTCGAGCATTGTCGCGCGCACGAAGCGGCTGTAGCCGGCGATGCTGATGAAGGACATGCTAAAGACCGGCAACACCATGTGCAGCGCCACCTGGCCCGCCGTCTTGCCGACCTGGGGATCGAACATGCCGACGGTGGGCAGGTAGGGCAGTCCCCAGCGTCTGAAATTGACGGCGAAGATGTACATACTGGTGAGGGCGACGAAAAAGATCGGCATCGAATAGCCGACGAAAGAGACGGTGGTGATCAGATTGTCCATGAAGGAATACTGGCGCAGCGAGGAATAGATGCCGACGACGAGCGCGAACAGGATGGTCACGATCTCCGCGACGCCCATCAAGAGCAATGTGTTCGGCAATCGTTCCAGGATAATGTCGAGCACCGGCTTGCCGCGCATGGCCAGGGAAGTGCCCAACTCGCCGCGCAGCACGCCGCGCCGCGTGCCACGCGTCTCGGCGCTCCCGTCGCCATCTAGGTCCACCTTTGTCCAGTCGTTGCCGATCAGCCAATAGACGTACTGCATGATCAGCGGCTTGTCCAGCCCCAGTGCGCGCGCCAGGCGCGCGCGGTCCGCAGGCCGGGTGACACGCCGCCCGCCCATCGTAGCAAGCGGGTCGCCGACGCTGCGCATCAAGATAAAGAGGATCAGGCTGATGATGAAGAGCAGCGGGATCGCCTGCAACAACCGCCGGATGATGTAGCGGGTCATCGTGATGCTCAGAATTCAGCGTAGGGCAAAATGGCAGGTTGCCCTATGTAAGGACGGTGGCCGGGGCAAGACGGGCCTGCCCCGGCCATCGCTCACTGCCAGATTACTCCGTGATGTCCCACTCCATGATGCTGTAGAGCGGCGATACGCCGGAGAACGAGACGTTGCTCAAGCGATCGCTGACGATCCAGTAGTCGGGATCGGAATAGATCGCCAGCCAGTAGACCTGGTCGTGGATGATCTGGCTGATCCGACGGACGATGTCGCGGCGCTCCGTGGCGTTGATCGTCACCAACTGCTGGCGGAAGAGCGCATCCAGTTCCTCGTCACAGCCAAAGTAGTTGTAGCCCCACGGGTTCTCGTCGTCGGGAATCTGATCGCACAGCCAGTAGTCGGTGTCGGGATCGGGGAAGGCCGTAGGCACGTCCGACCATTCCATGATGTCGCAATCGCCCACCGCCGCCGGGCCGTCGTCGGTGTAACTGCCGAAGAGGATGTCGGAATCGTAGTGTTGGATGTCCAGGTTGATGCCGACCTCGCGCAACTGCTGTTGGGCCACGGCCTGGATGTCCTGGCGGATCTCGCGCGTCGTCGTGCAGTGCACAATCGTCAGGTCGTTGCCGGCGGCATCTTCGCGGATACCGTCGCCGTCGGTGTCCGTCCAGCCGGCGTCCTCCAGTAACTGTCGGGCAGCGTCCGGGTTATAGGTCCAGGGCTCGATGTCGGGGCTGACGTACTCCGGCATGCCGTCCCAGTAGGATTCGGAGACGGTGGTCAGGCCCAACAACAG
>DAOUBA010000120.1:0-6812 GCA_034432855.1 Anaerolineae bacterium
CCCCGGCGATGGATGCCATCTGGATTGGTGACAAGACTGCCGAGGAAGCCATGGCCGAGGCTGTACCGGAAGCCAACGCGATCCTGGAAGCGGAGCCTGATTAGGCCCACCGGAAGTAAGCATGGCCGTGCAAGATGTTCCAGGGATCACCGTGACAAGTCTTGCACGGCCATCGTTTGGTAACCGGTGGGGTGTGTTTCAAGTAGCCGCGCTTTCCATAGCGCGCCATCTGGGAAGCGCGGCTACTATATGGGGGCGTTTCAGGGGAGTCATTCACAACACAGCCCGTCTTACTGACAGAGGTCGGGCAGACCAAAACCGGGAGGTAGAAAATGAAACGGATCGTCCCGCTGTTCTTGCTCGCAGTTACCCTTTGCGCTGGCTGCCGTGGGCTGGGCTTGACACCCGCGGGAGCACCTGCCCCTGTTTTGGGGGACACCCTGACCCGCACGAAGGACGGCATGGTCATGATGTATGTGCCGGCAGGGGAATTCCCGATGGGAACGACGGACGGGTTCAAAGACGAACAGCCGGTGCACACCGTTTATCTGGACGGCTTTTGGATTGACCAGACGGAGGTGACCAACGAGCAATTCGCCGCCTTCCTGAACGAAAAGGGAAATCAAGAAGAGGGCGGGGCAACGTGGCTGAATCTGAACATTGGCGGCGAGGAGTGCCTGATCGAGCAGGTGGGAGGTAAGTATCGGCCCAAGAACGGGTATGCCGGACATCCTGTGGTATGTGTGACCTGGTATGGCGCGGCGGCGTACTGCGAGTGGGCAGGAGCGCGACTGCCGACAGAGGCGGAGTGGGAGTATGCGTTCCGTGGGCCGGAAGAGCGCAAGTTCCCATGGGGGAATGAATTCGACTGTACTCTCTGTAACTCGTGGGGAGATGGTTGCGATGGCTATGCCCGCACGTCGCCGGTAGGGAGTTTTCCGGGCGGGGCCAGTTGGTATGGGGCGCTCGATATGTTGGGGAACGTGTGGGAGTGGGTAGCGGACTGGTACGACGCGAATTACTATGCCAACTCGCCATCCCAGAATCCCACGGGCCCATCGTCTGGAGTGTATCGGGTGCTGCGTGGAGGCTCGTGGCACACCGGTCTGCACCCAACCGACTTGCCCCGTGCTTATCGCAACAAAGATCTCCCCTTCTTGTCTTATGGGTACGTGGGCTTCCGTTGTGCTGGGAATCCCCGATAAGTTGTTGCCTGTACATAACCGGAGTTTGGACAAAAACACCTCTGTCCCGGCGCTAAGCCGGGCCGAATACTGCACCTTACTCCAAACATCCCAGTAAGGGCGGGAGGCCGCTCAGTTATCCATTCCTTATCCCGTTGAACCCGGGGAGAGACAACGCTGGCCTCTCGGCAGGCCAGCCCCCAAGACGCCGCTCTTGTTTCGAGCCGGGGGGCCGGCGCTCTCACCATAGAACATAATGTTGAGAACATAATGTTGAGGAGGACATATGGCTGCGCTAGTCCACTGGCTGAAGAAACCGGCGGGGAGACGGACAATCGTGGGTTACATCTTTATCGCCCCTTTCATTCTGGGGTTCATTATATGGTTTCTGATCCCTGCATTGACCTCCCTCTGGATGGCTTTTCAGGACTGGAACATGATCAAGCCACCCAGCTTTGTTGCGTTAGGCAATTTCAGGGATTTATTTAAGGACAAACTTTTCTGGCAATCATTGAAAGTGACCACCGCCTATACGGCCATTTCGGTACCACTGACTATGGTTCTGGCTTTTCTGTTGGCCCTCCTGATGAATACCAAAGTGCGCGGGATCACGGTCTTTCGCACTATTTACTACATGCCCGGTATCGTGCCAGCAGTAGCCAACGCCGTCCTGTGGGCCTGGATCCTGAACTCGGAGTTCGGCTTGCTCAATGCATTTCTGCACTTCTTGGGCTTGCCCAAGATTTTGTGGTTGCAGGAGCCAGGGTGGGCACTACCGGCCCTGATCCTGATGAGCCTGTGGGGCCTTGGCGGGCCGATGGTCATCTATCTGGCCGGACTGCAGGGCATCCCTAACGAATTCTATGAAGCAGCGGAGATTGACGGCGCAGGTGGGTGGGCGAAACTGTGGCACGTGACGATCCCGCTGATGTCGCCGGTCATTTTCTTCAGCCTGATCATGGGAATTATCGGCACTTTTCAGGTCTTTACCGCCGGTTATCTGATCACAAACGGCGGCCCGCAGAATGCGACCCTTTTCTACGTCCTTTACCTGTATCGCAATGCCTTCCAATACCTGAGGATGGGGTACGCGGCTGCCCTGGCGTGGGTGCTCGCCCTGATCATCATGGGGTTGACCGCGTTCATCTTCAGGGGGCTGGGCGGGCGAATATACTATGAGGAAGCCGGTTAAGAGGTGAGCCATGGCAACAATGAGTGTCAGTGTGGCAAAGAGTGCTCTTCGAGCACGGCGTAGCAAATTGGGTCGCAGGTGGCTCTCTCGGGTCTTGATTTGGGCGGTGCTACTCATAGGAGCGTTGGTGATGTTGTTTCCGCTTATATGGATGGTGAGCAGTTCCCTCAAACTGGAACAGAGGGTCTTTATGTTCCCGCCCCAGTTGATCCCCAACCCGGTGCGTTTTCAGAATTACGTGGAGGCGCTGACCTACAAGCCGTTCCCGGTCTATCTCAGAAACACCGTTTTTCTGGTGGTGATGAACGAGTTGGCGATTGTGTTGGCCGCTTCGTTCTGCGCCTACGGCTTTGCCCGTCTGCGTTTTCCGGGCCGTGATTTCTGGTTCAGCACGGTGTTGTTCACCATGATGGTGCCCACGGTGGTTATGATGGTGCCCCAGTTTGTGATGTTCAGGCGGTTGGGCTGGATTGACACGTTCTTGCCACTGACGGTGCCGTATTTCTTTGGGGGCGGGGGGTTCAACATCTTCTTGCTGCGCCAGTTCTTTCGCACCATACCGGAGGAGTTGGCCGATGCGGCGCGTATAGACGGCTGTAACGAGTTCACCATCTACGCTCGCATTATGCTGCCGTTGTCCAAGCCGGCGTTGATTACGGTGGCGATCTTTACCTTTCTTGGTACGTGGAACGATTTCATGCAGCCGCTGCTATATCTCAACTCGCCGGAACGGTTCACCCTGGCCATCGGCCTGGTGAATTTCCGCGCCTCGTTCGGTTCCGGGCTGGTGTCCACGGGAGCAGGCGGGCGGTCGCGCTGGGACTTGTTGATGGCCTTTGCGACGGCGATGACCGTGCCGGTGCTCATCGTCTTCTTCCTCGCCCAGCGCTACTTCGTGCAGGGCGTGGTGATGACCGGGCTCAAGGGTTGAGCACAGCTCGAGAACTGGGGCGAAAGGCCGGTTTATCCCACAGCACGATCACAAAGGGAGTGGTTGGATGAAACAAACTGACGTTTAATTTGTGGACCTCAGCATTGGCGTTGAAAAATTTTAAGGAGGCAATGAACATGCAAGCGAGGAGATGGATGTATCGGCTTTTAGCCCACAGAAAGGCGCTGGTTTCGATTCCGATGGTGGTGGTTTTCATCCTGCTTTGCGCCCTGGGGAATCCGGCGCCGTCGTCATGGGTCACCCACGCGGCATACACCCCAGGCGTGCCGCCGGCTGTGGATCCGGGCACACCGCGATACTCTGGGCTGTCGAACCCCGTTCCGGCGGAATCAGTGGCCTATAATCCCGCCACCAGTATGCTGCAGGCCATCTTTGACGCCGATGTGGCCGCCGGGGGCAACTCTTACTGGATCGACCGCATACTCCAACGGCCATACCTGAGCGCCGATTATCAGAATGCCTTGTTCACCCGAGGCCGCGCTCTGTACATGTATTATTACTCGCCGGGGACGCTCGGCTTTGCCGGCGGCTACGCCTATCGTGAGCGCCCGACCGGCAGCAATCAGAATCTGTACACCATCACCATTTCCGGGTCGGGCCTCTCCGAGGATCTTTCCCAGCGGGTGCAGTATCCCAGTTATGCCTCCGCCGTGTTTACCCGCAGCGGCCTGAGAGTGGTGGAGCGCAAATTCATCACCTACAACAACGTGGCGGTGACTGTGCTCACGCTTACCAATACCGGCAGTTCCGGCGCTTCCGTAACCTTGACGGCAAGTTCCCCTATTGCAACGACCGCTTCGGGTAGCACCGAACTGGTTGGGACGGTCACCCTCCGCTATGGCCTCTCCACCATTTACCCCAGATTCAGCGGCGATGGGTTTACGGTGAGCGGCTCGAGTTTGACCAGGAGTGTGACACTGAATGCAGGCCAGTCTATCACGCTCAAATTGCAACTGGGTGCCCTGGCCAACGAGATCCCCGAATCGGCCACAGAGTATGAGCGTTACAAGAATTACGATGCCGAAACGGCCTTCCGAACCCACATCCGGGAGTACAACCAGTGGTGGGTAGACAATGTGCCCTACATTGACCTCCCCGACCAAAATATCAAAAAGATGGCCTATTATCGGCTCTTTTTGAATCGCTATAACTACTTCGATGGCAATATCCCGGGGAACGATTTCCAGTTTCCTGTCTCCATCGAGGGCGTGATGGGCTACAACAACGCGATCCAGTTGACCCAGTGCATGCACATGCAGGACCTCAAGTACTTCCGCAATCCCATCTATGCCTACGGCAACTGGATTTCGTCGGGTGAAAGCTCAAAGTACGGGCCGTTTACCGATAACCCCGGCGATACCGCTCACTGGGGGGTAGGCAATCCCTACGGCACCTACGAGCAGTACATTGCCTTTGAGGCTTTCGAAAGTTTCAAGGTGCATGGAGGCGAGCCGGCGTTGTTGAACAACTTGGCTCGCTATGCCGAAGGCGATGTGAAGGGCCAGTTGATCAAGTACGACACGAACAACAATTACTTGATTGCGTATGCCGATGGAGCACTCACCGGCAACGACGCGGATGCCGTGGCCCTCGCCTACTACCAGCGGGCTCAGGAACGTACGGAAACCTCCTTCTGGTGGGCCGGCGCCAGGGCAGCTGCCGCAGCCTATGCCCTGCTAGGCAACACCAGCAAGGCCAACGAAATGAACACGCTCGCCAGCAACATCCGCAACGCCATCCTGACCAATTTGTGGGATAACGCGGCGGCTTCTTCCGGCGGCAAGGTCTTCAAGCAGCGGGACATCCAGAGTTGGAGCCTGGTCCCCTGGAAGGACCAGCAGAACTGGGCGCCCTTCATCGCCGGGCCGGACCTGGTTCCCAATACGGCGGACTATCGGGAAGCGTTGCGCTTCTATGCGGACAAGGCCCAGATGCCGATCATGCCCTTCTACACCGCCAATCAGGCCGATAAGGCCGCAGCCGTGGCGGCCGGGGTAGGCGGATCCAACAACTTTTCCAACATCAATGCTACCCTCCAGGGGCAGATCTTCCTGAGTGCGCTGCGGTATTACCCCTCCAATTACATCACTCAAGAGATGTACCGCAAACTCATCGAATGGCTGACCTGGACCCAGTACATCAATGGCGATAACCGTCTGCCCGACAACAACGAGTTCTGGGCCGACTACAACCCCAGCACGGGTTCGATGTACCGCTCCTGGATTCACCACAACATCCTGGGCGCGTACAATTTCCTGCTCATCGAGGGCGTGATGGGCGTCGTGCCCCGCGCAGACAACATCGTGGAACTCTGGCCCATTGATGTGGGCTATGAATACTTTACCCTCAACAATCTGCGCTACCACGGCAGAAACCTTACCCTGGTCTGGGATCGGCCCGGAGGCACCGACTACTACGCCAACGCACCGGAGGGCTATTCGCTGTACCTGGATGGGCAACGGGTGTTTACCGTCAGCGACCTGACGCGCCTCACCTGGAATTCGAGCACCGGGCAGGTGACTATTCTGAGCACGCCGGCTACCGTCAACTTTAGCACTTCCGCTTCGCTGCCTACGGCCCTCCAGGTCAGTCACGCGAACAACCCCCGCATGGTGGACATCGCCCAGAAGGCCGGCGTGGATATTTCGTCCGCCACGGGCGGTCTCCCCAACCTGGCGCAGGGCAAGAGCGTCAGCGCTTCCTATACCGCCAGCGGCACGAATGCCGCCAACGCCGTGGACGGCTTCACCGTCAGCGGTATCCCGGTCACCAATTTCCCCAACCCCATCTGGGGTACCCAGGGCTCGTCCAACTCCCAAGACTGGCTCGAAGTCAATCTCGGCACCTCGACGGCCTTCGATACAGTCAAACTCTACTTCTACGACAACAAGAACTTTGGCATCGGTGGCAATACCTACCGTCCGCCGAGCGCCTACACCATCCAGTACTATACCGGCTCGACCTGGGCGGATGTCCCCGGTCAAGTTAAGGAACCGAGCATGCCAAGGCCGAACTACAACAGGGTCACCTTCCCGGCGATAACGGCGCAGCGAGTGCGGGTGTTGGTCACGCGCACCGGCAGTTACGGTGTCGGCATCAAGGAAATCCAGATCTTCAACACCGGGCAGGGCGGCGGCCCAACGCCCACACCCACTCCCACACCAACTCCGACGCGCACACCTACACCGACGCCGACGCCGACCAGCGGGCCGACGGCGACACCGACGCCGACGCCCAGCGGGACAGGACTGGTGGTCTGGTACAAGTTCGACGAGACGAGCGGCACCACAGCCTACGACTCCTCCGGCAACGGCAGGAACGCCACACTGGTGAACGGCCCCACCTGGGTGGCCGGTCAGAGCGGCAATGCGGTCAACCTGGACGGCTCGGACGACTATGTCAGCCTGCCCGCTGGCGTGGTCAACGGCCTGAGCGACTTTACCGTTGCCACGTGGGTGAGGCTGGACACCACCGGGAGTTGGCG
>DAOUBA010000121.1:0-36039 GCA_034432855.1 Anaerolineae bacterium
AGCCCGATCTGCCATACAGCCTGCGCGGCGAGAGGCTGCTTCGAGAGCAGCCAGTAGGCCAGGGCGCAGGTCAATGCGACAACCGGCGTGATCAGCCAGACGTCCCGCCCGGTCCGATCCGGCCAAGTCAGCGTCGAGATCATGTGCCAGGCCAGGTAGAGGACACCGGTGACGGCAATCAGATTGCGCGAAGTGGATTGCATCAACTCGGTCGCCGAACGGACCAGGTCCGGGTCGGCCTTGGGGGACATGCGCAGTGCGTATAACATACCAACCTCCAGTAGGTGGTATTGTACCCGTCCTTCGTCCAGCGAGCAACCCGCAGTTTGTCTGCAAGGTTGCAGTATGATATCATTGTACACACAAAGAGTATGCTCATTCAGTACATACGGAGGTTTGCTGGAATGGCAGACACAACTCGTGTAACACTGGTGTTCCCTGCAAAACTATGGAAGGAGGCCAAGCGGCTGATCCCCCCACGCCAGCGCTCGCGTGTAGTGGCCGAGGCGCTGGAAGCGGAGATTCGTCGCCGGAAGCAGATGGAGCAACTGGAACGCATACGCAAATTCCAGGCCTATCTTTTCGAAAAGTACGGCGAAATGCCCGACAGCGTCGAGGAGATCCGGCAGATGCGGGAGGAACGAGATGCTCACCTCACCGGTTTGCATTGATGCCAATGTCGTGATCGCTCTGGTCACAGCCGAACCTCTCAGCCACAAGGCAATCGAACTGTGGCAGGATTTGGTGCAGAGGGATCACCAGCCGGTAGCGCCGTTCTTGCTCCGATATGAGGTGACCTCGGCGCTGTTTTGGAAAGTCGTGCGGGGGATGATGGATCCAGAGGATGCCCAACAGGCATTGCAGGAAGCCATGACTCTCGACATTCGCTATCTTGATCCGCCCGGCCTTTCTCTCCGCGCTTTCGACCTTGCGATTCGCCTCCGACGACCGGCTGCATATGACGCTCACTACCTGGCGCTGGTCGAACATCTGGACTGTCCTTTCTGGACAGCCGACGAGCGCCTGTACAACGCGGTTCACGCCGATTTTCCTCGTGTCCGATGGTTAGGGGGCTATCAGCCAGGGGTTTGAGCATCAACCCTCGTTATCCGGCGACTCGCCCAGCCAGGGATAATCGCCCAGGATGACGTCCACCTCGACTCCCTCCGGCGACTGTACCAAGAGACCAGGCACAGCCAGAGACGAGATGTAGCGATAGCCTGCAGCTTCCAGACGTTCTCGAACGGCATCGCTATCCCGGTGGCGTACCAGGATATCCAAATCCCTGGTCATCCGCTCCGGCATATAGGCACGGGTGGCAACGGCGTCTGCGATAGCCCAGGGAATGCCCTGAAGGATCGGGCGCAAATCGGGCCAGGGATGCATAGCCGTCCTCCTGAGTAGGAACTCGACGCCGCTACCGGTACCCGGTCGGATGCGCCGTCGGCAAATGTCAATCAGGATGCGTCGTCGCTGCACTGGGGTCAGGCAACCGTCCGGTGCAAGGGCGGCGATGGCAGGTGGAATGCTCATTTGCGTTCCTCCACGATTGATTGTATAGTTCTACCGCCGAGATGTCAAATACCCTTGAAATCGGCCTGCTTCTGTGTTATCATTAGCGCAGTGTGGGGATGTCGGTAAATTGGTAGTTGGTAGATTGGAAAGCGGTTGCGCGGACAATCTCTCCACCAGATTTACCGGATACCAACTTACCAGATACCAATTTACCAGATACCGATAGGACAGACAATGTATCCCGAGAGTGAAATCCTCTTTCCCTCCCGCTGCATCCCGCCCCTGCGCGGCCTGCGCGGGCAAAAGTGGGCGAAACTGGTAGACCGCATTGCGGCACTTCCCGACGGTCACGAGGACATCCTGGGTTTCTCGCTGATGATGATCAATCTGGCGAGTTGCCTTACCTGCGATCTGGATAGTTACCGCGCCTCGCTGGGCTGTTGCACCTGCGCCCGGCGCACGATTGCCGGTTTCAAGGGCTCTGACGAGGACCTGATTGACCTGTTCGAGGAGACGCGCAAAGAGGTGCGCGCGTACCTGAAATCAGATCAGATCTCCGACGCCATTGCCGCCCTGGTCAACCAACCCACTCACAAGGCCCGCTCCGCCAAGGTCCAGCGCCGCGCTTGACTCGCGTCGCTGCGAGCAAGCGAAATCAGGAGCCATACGCCGCGCGATGTGCAGATTGACCCTCACCGTAGCCATTCTGGCCCTGCTGGCGTTGCCAGCCTGCTGTCCCCCTCTTGGCGGGAGTGAGGAGGGATGGTTGTTTGCCTGCACAGGAGAGGAGGAGACGGAGAAACAGGTCTATGGCCTGTTGCAACTGGCGGGCAATACACTCCGCCCCTGGCCCCAGACTGCCCCCGACGCGCCGGTGGCCCACACCGGGATGAACCCATTCGGCATCAATGTCTTCCTCAACCAGGAGGTCGAGCCGGAGAAGCGGGAGCGCTCGGTGCAGATGATCGCCAAAGCCGGTTTCCACTGGTTGCGGCAGGAATTTCCCTGGCAAGACATCGAGATTCACGGCAAGGGGGATTTCGTGGACCGGCGCAATGACGTGAACGGCGACGGGGAGGTGGATGCCATAGACGCCTGGGCCAAGTACGACAACATCGTCGCCCTGGCCGAAAAGTACGGTCTGGAGGTGGTGCCACGCCTGAGCAGCCCTCCTGCGTGGAGCCGCGCCGATGGCGAGGCTCGCGGCGCATTCGCTCCGCCGGACAATCTGGCGGATTGGGGCGATTTTGTCTACACTGTCGTCTCGCGCTACCGCGGGCGCATCCGTTACTATCAGTTGTGGAACGAGCCGAACATCTACCCGGAGTGGGGGGAGCGACCCGTTGATCCGGTGGATTATACACGCCTTTTATGCGAAGGCTACCGCCGCGCCAAGGAGGCTAATCCCGAAGCAGTGATTATCAGCGGCGCATTGGCCCCAACCGTCTCCCTCTACGCCGGCCCCGGGCCCTCCACCGGCCTGAACGACCTGGTCTTTCTCCAGCGCATGTACGATGCCGGCGCGGCGGATTGCTTCGACATCCTGGCCGTCAATAACTATATGCTCTGGTCCGGCCCGACCGATCGCCGGATGCAGCCGTCCAACATCAATTTCTCCCGCCCACTCTACATCCGCGACATAATGGTTGCCAACGGCGATGCAGCCAAGCCGATCTGGATCAGCGAGATGAACTCGAACGCTGTGCCGAACGACCCAAGCATCCAGGGCTGGGGAGCCTACGGTCAGGTGACTCTGGAACAACAGGCGCGTTATGCCGTCCTGGCCTACCGGCGGGTGATGGAAGAGTGGCCCTGGGTCGGCGTGGTCAACTTTTGGTTCTTCAAGCGGGCCTCGGACGCTGAGCGCAACCAATCCTGGTACTATTTCCGCATGGTCGAGCCGGATTTTACGCCGTTGCCGGTCTATACGGCGATCAAAGAGTTCACAGCCAGCCTCACACCGACGCTGTATCCGGGCGTCCATCAGGAGGATCACTGGGCGTTAGGGTACCAGGGAGAGTGGGAGCAAGTTTGCAAGCCGGCAAGTTTGCAGGTCGGCAAGTCGGCAAGTTTGCAGGTTGCGTACCGGCGCGCAGTCGAGCCTGGAGCAACAGTGCGATTCTGGTTCGAGGGGGCATCGCTCATCCTGAATCCCGGCCCGGGCGTGGGTGTTGCGGAAGTCAGCGTAGACGGGCGTGCGCCCCGACGTGTTACGCTCAATGGCGGGCATCCGGTGCCACTGGTGAGCCAGTGGGGCTGCGGCCGCCACGAGGTGACATTGACCGCCGTTTCGGGACAGGTCAGCATTGATGCGCTTGCCGTCCGAACACCCTGGCGCCCCTCATTCTGGCTCGTCGTGGGTATGTTGGGCTTTTTCGCAGCAGCGGTCATGCTTGTTGTGCGGCGACCCCGGCGATGAATACCTCACGCCTCAGGTTTCACGCCCCACGTCTCACGCTCCTTGCTATCCTGCTCCTTGCCTCCTTTCTCCGCTTCTACCGCCTGGATGCACAATCCTTCTGGAACGACGAGGGGAATTCGGCGCGCATCGCCGAGCGGACGGTGCGGCTCATCGTCGAAGGGGCCGCCGGCGACATTCATCCACCCGGCTATTATCTCTTGCTGCACGATTGGCGAGGGCTCGCCGGACAGAGCGAGTTTGCACTGCGAGCATTCTCCACCTTCGCGGGCATATTGGCTGTTGGGTTCACCTACGCGCTGGGCCGCCGCATGTTTGGTACGGTCACTGGCCTGCTGGCGGCCTTTCTCGCCGCGCTTTCGCCGCTCGCGGTCTACTATTCGCAAGAAGCGCGAATGTATGCGCTGCTGGGAATGCTCTCGGTGGCATCCACTTATCAAGTGTGCAAGTGGACAAGTTGGCAAGTGGACAAGTCGGCAAGTGCGCAAGTCGGCAAGTGCGCAAGTAGGCGAGTTTGCAGGTTTGCAAGTTCACAATCTCTGATTCCTGATCCCCAATCACTAACCACTTATACATTGCTCGCCACTCTCGGTCTCTACACCCAATACGCTTTCGTCTTCGTCCTGCTCGTCCACAACGTTGTGTTTGGGCTGTGGTGGCTGCTCAACAACCGGCACTGGCGCCGCCTGGCCGTATGGGTCGGCACACAGGCAGCCATCGCCGTGCTATACCTGCCGTGGCTGCCGGTCGCGCTGCGTGCCACCGGCTGGCCCGCCGCCGAGATGATGGTCGGGTTGGGGCGGGCACTTGTGGATGTGTTGCGCGTGCTCACCGTCGGCATCACTCTGCCGCTTGAGCAGGCCACGGCTGTACTCGTAGGAACCGCGGTTCTGCTGTTCTTCAGCACATGGCCGCGCAAAGGCAATGGGTTTTCCGTACTCGCCGCCGTGCTTTATCTTCTGCTCCCCATCGTGCTCATCCTGGCCTTTGACCTCTACAAACCTGCCTGGCTCAAGTTTCTCCTGGTCGTGCTGCCGCCGTTTCACATCCTCGTCGCTCAGGGAGTAGAGAACCTGGTGGCGGTCATCGGTCACGCAATACGCAATACGCAATACGGGGCGCGTATTGCATATTGCGTATTCCGTGTTTTACTTCTGGCGGTTTGTGCATACTCAGCCTATCCCTCTCTCCGCAACCTCTACTTCAACCCCGCCTACGCCCGTGACGACTACCGGCAGATCGCCGCCGACGTCGCCGCTCAAATCCGACCCGGTGACGCCATTATCCTCAATGCGCCCAATCAATGGGAGGTGTTCACCTACTATTATCCCGACCAGGATGTGCACCCGGCACCTTATCACCCAAAGCCTGAGCAGATCGAGACCTTCCTGTCGCCACTCGTCCAGCAGTACCGACGGTTCTTTGTGCTCTACTGGGGTGATGTCGAGTCCGATCCGCAGCGGTTGATGGAGACGTGGCTGGCCTTCCACGCCTACAAGGCCGCCGACCGCTGGTATGGCCGCGTGAGGCTGGCAACTTATGGAGTGGCTGCGTTGCCAGAGAAACCAGCCATTACACTGGACGCGCGCTTTGGCGACACAATTTGCTTGCAGGGGTATGCATTGGGAAGTGAGTCCTTTGCTCCTGGCGATGTGCTACCGGTGACGCTGTT
Source organism: Anaerolineae bacterium (assembly GCA_034432855.1). Classification (GTDB taxonomy): domain Bacteria; phylum Chloroflexota; class Anaerolineae; order B4-G1; family B4-G1; genus DAOUBA01. The sequence goes on from DAOUBA010000121.1 coordinate 5,607, forward strand.
CTGGGAGGCGGAGGCCGCCGTGCCGGCGCGGTACAAGGTGACGGTGCAGCTGCTCGACGCGGCCGGGCGGCTCGTGGCCCAGCACGACGGCGAACCCGCCAACGGCCTGGCGTCGACCGATGGCTGGCAGCCCGGCCAGTACGTGCTCGACCGACACGGCGTTCTCCTGCCGGACGATCTGCAACCCGGCTGGTACACATTGGCCGTCGCGCTCTATCACATCGCCAGCGGTGAGCGACTGCCGGTGACGCTCGACGGCGAGCCGGAAGGCGATCTGCTCACGTTGGCTGGTGTGGAGGTAGGGCAGTAATACGGGATGCCATCCCGTCTACTTGCTCCCTTCTCGCGCTCGTGGTACACTCAATCACGCCTTACGTTTCACACATCACACCGGAGGGACAAATGGAACCTACCTACGATCTCGTCATCATCGGCGCCGGCCCTGGCGGTTACGTCGCTGCCATCCGCGCCGCGCAACTGGGGCTGAAGGTCGCCCTCGTCGAAAAAGAGCACCTGGGCGGTGTCTGCCTCAACTGGGGCTGCATCCCCACCAAGTCGCTCCTGCGCAATGCCGAGGTCATCTCGCTCCTGGGGCGGGGCAAGGATTTCGGCTTCACCGTCAGCGGCGTTCAGGTTGACTATGGTGCGGCAGTAGACCGCAGCCGCAAGGTCGCCGAACGGCTGGTCAAGGGCATCGCGGCCCTGATGCGCAAGAATCAGATCGAGGTCATCGAAGGTGTCGGCACGCTCCGGTCGCCCGCGGAGGTCCTGGTCGGCGACCGTGTGCTGAGCGCGCGCGCTGTCATCGTCGCCACAGGCAGCCGCGCCCGCTCCATCCCCGGCGTCACCCCCGACGGCGAGCGCGTGCTCACTTACCGCGAGGCCATCGTTTTGCGCGAGTTGCCCCGCTCGGCGGTTGTCATCGGCGCAGGGCCCATCGGGATGGAATTTGCCCACATCTGGAACGCCTATGGCTGTGAGGTGACCGTCATCGAGATGCTACCGCGCATCCTGCCGCTGGAGGACGAGGAGGTGAGCGCCGAGGTCGAACGGGCCTTTAAGCGGCGCAAGGTGCGGCTGTTGACCGCAACCCGCGTGCAGGGCCTAGAGACGACGGCAGATGGCGTGCGTGTGCGGGTGGTGGACGAGAAGGGCGAGCAGACGCTGGAGGCCGAACAGGCACTCGTCGCCATCGGCGTGCAGCCCAACAGCGAGAACCTGGGGCTGGAAGCACTGGGCGTGAAGGTGGAACGCGGCTTTATCGGCATAGACGAACGCATGCAGACGAACGTCCCCGGCATCTACGCCATCGGCGACGTGACCGGCAGGTTGGCGCTGGCGCACGTCGCCTCGGCGCAGGGCATCGTCGCGGCGGAATCCATCGCCGGTGTGGAGACGGTGTCGCTCGACTATGAGATGATGCCGCGCTGCGTCTACTGCCAGCCGCAGGTCGCCAGTTTCGGGCTGACCGAGGCGCAGGCCAGCGAGCGCGGGTATGCTGTCAAAGTGGGCCGCTTTCCCTTCCGCGCCAACGGCAAGGCGCTGGGGCTGGATGATTACGACGGCTGGGTCAAGATCATCGCCGACGAGCGGAGCGGCGAGATTCTGGGCGCGCACCTGGTGGGGCCGGAGGTGACGGAACTGTTGCCGGAGTTGGTACTGGCGCGTAACGGCGAGTTGACGCCAGACGAAATCGCCCGCAGCGTGCATGCACACCCGACCCTGAGTGAGGCGCTGATGGAGGCCGCGCACGGGGTGTTTGGAACTCCCATCCATTTATGAACACCGATCCACTACCGCCTGGAGCGCTTTGCCAAAATCGGAAACTCGGAATCCGGTGACCAACCAACCAACTAACCAACTAACCAAATCCACAAAACGCAGTCGCGTAGTCTCAATCGCCCTCGCCCTGCTCTCGCTTTTCCTCGCCTGTTTCCTGTGCGCCTCGCTGGCCGGTAACGTTGGAACGACCGGCTGGGCGCTGTGGCTCCATCGCGGACTGGAACGCGAACGGGAGCGTACGGCGGCCCTCGAGTCAAGGGTTCAGCAGTTACAGCAAACGCTGCTGGAAAACGACATTGAGGTTCCTCTGTCTCCTGCTGACGAGGAACTGATAGACACCATCGAGAGACAGGTGGAGGACCTGCGTGGCCTCCAGCCGCTGCGTCCGGTCGAGCGTGCGCTGATGACCCAGAAACAACTACGTGAATACCTCCTGCAGGATTTCGAAGAAGAATCTTCCCCAGAGGAAATCCGCGACTATGCGCTCACCCTGGCCGCGTTCGATCTGGTGGATCCCGATATTGAGATGTACGATCTACTGGTGCGCCTGTACACCGAACAGATCGCTGGCTTTTACGACCCCGAGACGGAGCAGATTTGCGTCATCGCCGATGGCGGTTTGATGGGGCAACTGGAGCGGCTCACCTACGCCCACGAGTTTGCCCACGCCCTGCAGGATCAACACTTCGACCTGGAGGCGCTGGGCTTGCGCGACAACGCCGACGAGGTGTACGACGACGAGTACCTGAGCGCGATCCAGGCGTTGGTCGAAGGGGATGCGACTCTAACCGAACGGCGCTTTATGAACACCTATTACTCGGCTGACGACATGGCGACATTGCTGCAAGAGTCACTGGAGGTAGACACGACAGTGCTCGATTCAGCGCCGGCCATCTTGCGTGAGACGCTGATGTTCCCCTACACCTATGGCGAGACATTCGTCCAGGCGTTGTACGAAGCAGGCGGTCAGGCCGCGATAGACGCTGCATTTGCCAATCCGCCAGTTTCGACCGAGCACATCCTCCACCCCGAGCGCTACCGCTCCGGCGATATGCCTCAAATCGTCTCGCTTCCACCGCTGACCGACACCCTGGGCACGGGTTGGCGTCTGGTGTACGAGGAAGTATGGGGCGAGTTCGCCACCCGCTACACCCTCTCGCAGCGGATTCCCAAGAGCGAGGCCGAGACCGCCGCCGAAGGGTGGGACGGCGACCGCTATGCCGTTCATTACCGCGAATCCGATGGCGCCTTCGTGCTGGCGTGGCGCATCGTCTGGGACACCCCCGCCGACGCCGAGGAGTTCGTGGATGCCTACGTACACTTCGCCGAAAAGCGCTTCGGCCATGCTGCTGATCTCTCGGAAGACGCCCGTATGTGCTGGGGCGGCGACGATTACCTGTGTCTCGCCTGGGGACCATCTGATACGACCATCGTCCTGGGCCCCAACGCCACAACCGTCGCACCCCTGCTCGATTTGATCCTGACCAACCAACCAACTAACTAACAAACTAACCAACTAACCAACCAACCACTTGACATATTTTTCCAAACGCATATAATACTCTCCAACAACCTAACGCAACACCTTCGGGGCAGGGTGCAATTCCCGACCGGCGGTAACGTGGGGGCCGTTCGATTGAACACGCTCCGACCAAGCCCGCGAGCCGCGCAAGCGGTCGATCCGGTGCGAAACCGGGGCCGACGGTAACAGTCCGGATGGGAGAAGGTGCGCGGTAAACCCGCGTTGCGCCATACATGCATGCTGCTATGCCCCGAAGGCCACATGGTCTTCGGGGTTTTTCATTGTCTGGCAAATGGAGGAGTCCGGGCTTCAGCCGATCCATCTTCCCGGCTGAAGCCTCGATTTCGACCCCACGCAGGCTATGGAGCATGGTTATGAAACGAACTGCCGCACGAATCGGACTGGCGCTGTTGAGCCTTGCTGTCTTTTTGGCTCTCTGGCAGGCGGTGGTCTGGCTGGGTGACTATCCGTCCTTCATCCTTCCCGCGCCTCATCAAGTCGCCGTGCGGCTGTGGGCGGTTGTTGCGGATGGTTTCCTCTGGCGGCACGCCTGGGTGACCCTGCGCGAGGTCCTGGCCGGGCTGGGGCTGGGCGCGCTCGTGGCGACGCTCCTGGGCTATGGGCTGGCTCATTCACCGCTGGCGGAGCGGCTGCTCGCTCCGTTCATCGTCGCTTCACAGTCCATCCCCGTTGTCGCCGTCGCGCCACTGCTGGTCATCTGGTTCGGCACCGGGTTGCTCTCCAAAATGCTCGTCTGCGCGCTCACCGTCTTCTTCCCCATCCTGATCAACACCGTCGTCGGCGTACGCTCGGTGGACAGTGACCTGCGTGACCTGATGCGCTCGCTGGAAGCCACCCGCTGGCAGACGATTCGCCTGCTGGAATTGCCGGCGGCGCTGCCGGTGTTCCTGGGCGGCCTCAAGGTCGGCGCTACCCTCTCCGTCATTGGCGCCATCGTCGGCGAATTCGTCGCCTCGACCCGTGGACTAGGCTACCTGCTCAAGCAGGGCCAGCAACTGTACGATACCGCGCTGGTCTTTGTCGGCATCGGCGCGCTCATGATCCTTGCGCAGATTCTCTATGGCACCGTGACGCTGGTAGAGCATAGGCTCTTGCGTTGGAAGCGTAACACGTAAAACGTGATGCGTAACTTACGTTTCACCCATCCTTTCGGAGGTAACACAATGAAGAAACTCTCAATCCTGCTCATCCTGACTTTGGCCCTGGCGGCCTGTGCCCGGCCGACGCCACAACGGATGCACATCCGCCTGCCGATGGGCTTCGTCGCCAACGTCCAATTCGCTCCCGTGTACGTGGCGATAGAGAAAGGCTACTTTGCCGCCGAAGGCATCGAGATCGAGTTCGACTACAGTTGGGAAACCAACGGCGTGCAACTGGTGGGAGCCGGTGAATTACCCTTCGCCATCGCCAGCGGCGACCAGGTCATCCTGGCACGCTCGCAAGGGCTGCCGATCGTCATGTTCGTCAACTGGTGGAGGCGTTTCCCTGTCGCTATCGTCGCCCTCGAAGAGAGCGGCATTCGCTCGCCGCAGGACCTGGCAGGCCGCAAGATCGGCATCCCGGAGACCTTTGGCGCCAGTTACATCGGCTGGCGGGCGCTCGCCTCGCGCTTTGGGCTGCCGGATACACAACTGGAGGTCATCGGCTACGGCGCGCTGGCGAAACTCACCGAGAAACAGGTGGACGCCTCGGTCGTCTATGCCAACAACGAGCCGATCCAACTGGCGCAGGCCGGCTACGAGTACACTCTGATCCCGGTCGCCGACTATGCCACGCTCGTCTCCAACGGCCTCATCACCAACGAACGGACGTTGCAGGAAAAGCCGGAACTGGTACATGCTTTTGCCCGCGCCTTCCTCAAGGGATTGGAGGACACATTGGCCGATCCCGACGCGGCGTTCGAAATCTGCAAGCGATACGTGGAGGGGCTGGAGGCGAACGAAGCGGCACAACGAGCGGTGCTCCAGGCTTCCCTGGCCTACTGGCAGGGGCAGCCGTTGGGGGCTTCAGACCCCGCCGCCTGGCAGGCGACGGCGGAGGTGATACTGGAGGCCGGGCTGCTGCCCGCTCCGGTAGACGCAACCCGCGCCTTCACCAACGACTACCTGCCATAAGTTGATTGCGGAACAGGCTTTCGAGCCCGTTCCACAACCGGAAACGGTATGAACGAGAGCAATTCCCCGCTCCTCGTCGTCGAAGACGTGAGCATGGATTACCGCCAGACCGACGGTGCCCGGCTGCCGGTGCTGGAACACGTCTCCTTCCAGGTAGCCGCCGGAGAATTCCTCTGCCTGGTGGGCACCTCCGGCCACGGCAAGAGCACGCTGTTGCGGCTGATCGCCGGGTTGGAGCGGCCCAAATCCGGGCGCATCTGGCTGGCGGGAGAAATCGTGGATCGCCCACGTCGCAGCGTTGGCATCGTCTTCCAAAAACCGACCCTGATGGGCTGGCGCACCGTCGAGGCCAACGTCGCGCTGCCGCTGGAACTGAACGGCTGTTGCGATAAAGAGGAAACTCGCCGGCGCGCCCGCGCGCTGATTGACCTAGTTGGGCTTGACGGTTTCGAGACTGCCTACCCGGCACAACTCTCCGGCGGCATGGCCCAGCGCGTCGCCCTGGCACGGGCGCTCGTCCACGACCCCCAGATTCTGCTCCTGGACGAGCCCTTCGGCGCGCTCGACGCGCTCACCCGCGAACAGATGGGGCGGGAACTCTTGCGCATCTGGCAGACCCGCCGCAAGACCGTCGTGATGGTCACCCACTCTGTGCCGGAGGCGATCTTTTTGGCCGACCGGGTGCTGGTACTGGGCCGGCGCCCGGCCTCCATCGTGGCCGAGATTCCCGTGGACCTGCCGCGCCCCCGCACACCGGAGATGCTGGAGACGCCGTCCTTCAACGCACTCACCCGTCGCGTGCGCGAGGCGATTGACCGGGCCGGGGCATAGCAGTCAAGTGCCCGCCACCTCGGAAGTGACGGGCACTTGGGTTATGAGACGACGACCGGCTTCGGCTGCCGCCGCAACAGGAACGGCCCAATGCGATCCATCAGCCAGCCGAACGCCAACTCGATCCACGGCACCAGCCGCAGCACGTCCGGCACGTAGGCCACCCGCACCGGCCTCTTGAGCAACCCCCAGACGCGCTCGGCGACCACTTCCGGCCTGATCCCCCACCGCTTGAGCGGCAATTGCAGCCTGTCGAACTGGCCGGCGACCCGGTCGAAGAACCCGGTCGCCACGGCCCCCGCGCGCACCACGCTGACGCGCACCCCTGTCCCCCGCAGTTCGCGGTGCAGCCCCGTCGTGAAAGCATCCACAAACGACTTGGTCGCGCTGTACAGTGCAACCCCCTGACTGGGGATGCTCCCCGCGATCGAACCGATATTGATGATGTGCCCGGCCTTGCGCGCTCTCATATCGGCCAGGAACAACAGCGTGAAACGTACGAGGGCGACGACGTTCACCTGCAGCATCTGCAGCGCCGTCGTCCAGGGCATCTCGGCGCTTTCGCCGTACCAGCCCAGGCCAGCGTTGTTCACCAACACATCCACCGGCCCCAGGGCCGCCCGAATCTGCCCGAAAGCGCGCACCCGTTCATTCTCATCTGCCAGGTCGGCGACGACTACCAGCGCCTCGCCGCCGGCCTCGCGGATCTCGGTGGCCAGTGCCTCCAAACGCTCCCGGTTACGGGCCACCAGCGCAACCCGCATCCCCTCACGGGCCAGCCGCAGCGCGATTGCCGCGCCGATGCCGCCCGAAGCGCCGGTCACTACAGCGGCCTTGCCTCTCCATTCCGCGCGCACCCACGTCTGCGCGGCCCGGAAGTAGGGGGATTTCTTGAGCAGGCTGGCCCACACGAAGGGGCGGAACACCCTGGCCAGATGTCGCCGGTAACCCATCAACGCCGCCATCTCCCACGCATAATCGCTCAGGTCGCGCTGCTGGTAACGGAGCAACCGCTGGCTCTCCGTCGTGTCCATCCAGTCGGTGGCGAACGGCGTCGTCCCAAACGCCTCCTCTGGCAACATTCCCACACCGGCGGCATCCAACACGCGCTCGACGATCTCGCGGTAATAGTACTGGCAACGCGGCCCGCCGCCGATCAGCAGAACCTTGCCCCAGATTTCCGTGCTCTCCACACCATTGGCCAACGCCAGCCCCACATCGCGCGTGTGCACGAACTCCATGCGGTTATTCAGCGGCACATCGAACATCCCCGGATCGAGTTTGATCGCCAACGGCAGCGCGGCGGCAAAGCGGAAGATGCTCCATTGCAGTCCGGACTCTTTCACCATCCGCTCGCAGTCGGCCTTGTGGCGCGCATAATGCTCGGTGGGATTTACCGGCTCATCCGCTCTGCGCGGCGGGGGCAGGTGCTGCGTCAGCCCGTAGATGTGAATGGACGAGGCAAAGATGATCGTGGGCGGGCGAAGCTGCGCTTTCAACGCCTCGATCAGATTGCGCGTGCCGCCTACGTTGATCTCCCGCGCCCAATCGGGCCGGGATTCCGACTCGACCCCGGTGGCCGAGAGTTTGGGGATGATGAAGGCCAGGTGGATCACCACATCCTGGCCTTGCACCGCCACGGCGACATCCTCCGGGCAGCGCAGGTCACCCCAGACCACCTCTATCCGATCCCCCCATTGTCGGGCCTTCTTTTCGTTCGCTTTCGTCCTCAAGTCGAAACAGCGCACCTTATGGCCTCGCTTGAGCAACTCCTCCAGTGCGCTCTGCCCGATGTTCCCGAAAGCGCCTGTCAGCAATACGTTCACTTTATCGCTCCTTCTCTAGCCCCGATAACAAGATTTGGACGCCCTCCTGCATCACCTCGCCCCAGTCGGTGCCTTCCGGATCGAGCATGCCTTGCAGCAGCAGGCCAACGGCCAGCGCGACGAGCACCTCTGCGGCCCGTTCGGGGTTGACGGGCCGCAGCGAGCCTTCGGCGATGCCGGCCTCGATGACGCCACGAAAGAAATCCCGATAGCGCCGGTACGGCTCGATGGTCGCCTGCCAGACTGTGGGGTCGCGCGTCGCTTTGGCCCAGAACTCCAGGTAGAGGGGAATTTGACCTCTCGCTGCTTCAAAGACGTGTTGGGCCATCCCGGCCATCTGGCGCAGCCCTTCAGGCACCGTTACGGCCCCCCGGCGCGCCGTTTCCATCTGCACGTCCAGCCTCCCCAGCCAGCGGTTCAGCAATTCCAGGAAGAGCGCCTGCTTGCTGGGAAAGTGGTGGTAAAAGCCGCCCTTGGTCACCTCGGCGCGGCGGCAGATTTCGGCCACACCGACGGCGTCGTAGCCGTATTGGGCGAAACACTCTGCCGCCGCCTGGAGGATGCGGTCGTGGGTTTCCTCGGCTCGTTGCTGTGTCTTCATCGTCGCCCCCACAGGATACCGACCGGTCGGTCTGTTATGAGTATACCACGCCTGGGAAGAGGTGTCAAGTGGGATAATGGTACTATGGAGCGAACGGCGTGGAATTCTACGGATGGTAACTACTCTGTCATTGCGAGGGCGCGGAGCCGAAGCCGCGAGCGGAGCGTGGCGGGCATCCGAAGCAATCTCTTATTCGTTGCAGAGACCATTCGGTATTTGGCGTGTAGCCGCCTGTCTGAACTAGGGGTAGTATGGCCCGCCAGCCGCCGGGCGATCAAATCGCCCGGCTCAGCAGACAAAAGCCCTGCGGGCTTGCACCTGGTTCAGCCGCGCGCTTCCGGCGCACGGCGGGGCCGCGCCGCAATGAATCACCGAATGCCCTCTTGCCGTGAGATGGCTTCGTCGCCGAAGGCTCGTTCGCAATGACAGGGTGAGTTTTGCGCTATTGCGCTGCCCCCCACCAGCTTTGCGTAGAATAGTGCCATTGGTCTGGCAGGCTTGTGCTGGCGTCTCATCTACCCACTACATCTTGCCCAGCGAAACCTTGAGACGGCCCGCGTCACCTGCTGGCTTCACCAGCACGCCTTGTGGACCCTTGCTTGCCGTCCCCCCTTCGACAGGCCCTACCGATGTGACGTTCACCAGCAGAACCTGCCATTGCCGGACTGTTCCCCGACGCTCAACCACGATGGTATCGCCCTGACGCCCGACCTCGAACGTGGCGTCCACGCCGCCCGACAGGGAGGGAATGACAGCAGTGGCCTGCCCGCCATCGGCCATTTCGTACACCTGGAGGGTGACGCCATCGCCGTAATCATAGTCGGGGCGATGCTCACACGCACCCACGGCGACGATGGAATTAGGCCGCACCATCAACGGGAGGCTCAAGAAACCGTGCGTCTCGCACACCCAGCCGGGCCCCACCTTGACCTCGCCCGTGATAAAGTTCGTCCACCGTCCTGCAGGGAGATAGTAGGTGACGGCGCCCTCGGGTGAAAAGACCGGCGCGACCAGCAGCGAGTCCCCTAACATATACTGGCGATCCAGGTAATCACAGGTTGGGTCATCCGGGAACTCGAGCAGCATCGCGCGCATCACCGGCGTCCCCTTGTGTGCGGCCTGGAGCGCCTGTGCGTACAGATAGGGCATCAGCCGGCACTTGAGTTTGGTGAACAGCCGCAGCACGTCAACCGCTTCCTCGTCGAACAGCCAGGGGACGCGGTACGAGGCGTTGCCGTGGAGGCGGCTGTGGGAGGAGAGCAGGCCGAAGGCGATCCAGCGCTTGTACACGTCGGCTGGCGGGGTGCCGGCAAAGCCGCCGATGTCGTGGCTCCAGAAACCAAAGCCGGACAGGCCGAGCGACAGGCCGCCGCGCAGACTTTCGGCCATGGACTCGAACGTGGATTCGTTGTCCCCGCCCCAGTGAACCGGGAACTTTTGGCTGCCAGCAGTCGCCGAGCGGGCGAAAACCACCGCCTCACCATCGCCGCGCCGCTCACGCAGCACCTCAAAGACGGTCTGGTTGTAGAGGTAAGTGTAATAGTTGTGCATCCTGACCGGGTCCGAGCCGTCGTAATAGACCACATCAGTTGGGATGCGCTCGCCAAAGTCGGTCTTGAAGCAGTCCACGCCCATATCCAGCAGTGCGCGTAATTTGTCGCCGAACCACTGCCGGGCCGCCGGATTGGTGAAATCCACGATGCCCATGCCGGACTGCCAATCATCCGTCTGCCAGACGTCGCCGTTGGGCTTTTTCAGCAGGTAGCCTTTCTGCATCCCCTCGGCAAACAGCGGAGAACGCTGGGCAATATAGGGGTTGATCCAGACGCAGATGTGCAGGCCACGCTCCTTGAGCCGTCTGAGCATCCCTGCGGGGTCGGGAAAGACCCGCCTGTCCCATTCGAAATCGCACCAGTTGAACTCTCTCATCCAGAAGCAGTCGAAGTGAAAGACGTGCAACGGCAGGTCGCGGTCGGCCATACCCTGAATGAAACTCGTCACCGTCTCTTCGTCATAGGAGGTGATAAAGGAGGTCGTGAGCCACAGGCCAAACGACCACGGCGGCGGCAACGCCGGCCGTCCCGTCAGGGCGGTATATTTTTCGAGCACCTCTTTGGGCTTGGGGCCATAGATCACAAAGTACTCCAGCGCTTGATCGGCTACGCTGAATTGAACGCGCGAGACCTTCTCCGAAGCCACCTCGAAGGAGACCTCGCCCGAGTGGTTGACGAAGACACCGTATCCGCGGTTGGTCAGGTAGAAGGGGATGTTCTTATAGGCCTGCTCGCTGCTGGTGCCGCCGTCTCTGTTCCACATGTCCACCACCTGGCCGTTCTTGACAAAGGCGGTGAAGCGCTCGCCGAGACCATACACGTTCTCTCCTACCCCTAGGGAGAGTTGCTCATGCATGTAATGAGCGCCTTTGGCCTCGACGATGCCCATGCCGCGTGGGCCGCTTGCCGTGATGACCTTGCCGTCGGCGACAAACTCGACCCGCCGGTCGTCTCCACGTGGCACGCGCACGGACAGCCGGCCGCTGGTCAGGATAGCGGCCTCTTCGTCGTCGGTGACAGTGACGGCCGTTGCCTGTTCGGATAACTCGAACTGTGGCGTTCGAGGCTGCTGGCCGGCGAAATGAGTGAGCCGCACGCGGACCATGTCCGGCATCGGTGATGAGAACTCGAGCGTCAGCAGTGGGCCGCCGAGGGTGTCGGCGCGGTGGCCGATACGGCGCGTCGGTGCATAGACGGTGAAGGAATCCCGTGTGGTCACAACGTCATAGGCCTGCGCCGGATAGAAAGCCTGCACGCCCTCTCGAACTCGCCAGTACCCATCCAGGAATTTCATCGTTGTATCCTCTGTATCGATTCAGGCCGAATAACTATGCCCGCACAGACTGTTTGTCTGGATCTCAAATCGAAGGAGCGATCTTGCCAATGCAGCCGGTATCCACTTCGACCTAGCGGCAGACAGCTCGGAATGGTCGTGCTTGCCTCGATGTAGGCTGTGTCGCGGGTATGTTCGAACACGCTGGTGGTCCCGGGCGCTACAGGCCAGTTGAGCACGGTCGCGCTCTGTCTGGTCTCCTCCATTGTGCTGAACGAACCCGCTTTCGCTCTATCACGCTCGCGCCTCAGGCTGAACACAAGCGCTGCGAGAACGAACGTCAGGAGCAGACCCCGGTTTTTTAGTGTTCATTTCGCTGGTAAAACAGTGTTACTTATACCAGGTTTCTCGCTGCCCGTCAAGCATGTTGGTCTCCATTTTTGACACTCCAACCTTTCATAGTGGACAACGGGGGACAGTTATGGCATAATATGTATTGTGCGGCGGCAAGAGGAGACAACATGCGCAGGATATTCGTACTTGGCGTGGTGCTCGCATTGATGCTGGCCCTGGCAGCGCCGGTCCGTGCCCAAGGGGCGACCGTCCACGTCGTGCAGCCAGGCGAGAACCTGTTCCGCATCGCGCTGCGCTATGGGGTATCGCTGAGCGCGCTGGCGGCAGCCAACGGTATCACCGATCCCAATTGCATCTATGCTGGGCAGCGTTTGATCATCCCGGATAGCGGCAGTGCCCCCGCCAGCCTGTCCACACCCGCTTCCGGCACACACGTTGTGCAGCGTGGGGAGAACCTGTACCGTATCGCGCTGCGCTACGGGGTGACGATGAGCGCGTTGGCGGCAACCAATGGCATCGTTAACCCCAATCACATCTACGCCGGGCAGGTGTTGCGCATTCCAGGCAGCGGTGCTTATCCCAACCCCACCGCCTCGGCGCCATCCGGTGGCAGCAGTGGTCGCTGGATTGACGTGAACCTGAGCACGCAGACACTCACGGCCTACGAGGATAGTACCCCAGTGCGCAGCACGCTCGTCTCGACCGGCCTGCCCGCTACGCCCACGCCCACAGGCCAGTTTAGGATCTATGCCAAGTATCTCTCAGACACCATGAGCGGCCCTGGCTACTATTTGCCCGACGTGCCCTATGTCATGTACTTTTACCGTGGCTATGGCCTGCATGGCACCTACTGGCACTCCAACTTCGGCCATCCGATGAGCCGCGGCTGTGTCAACCTGCCCACACCGGAGGCAGAATGGCTCTTCAACTGGGCCGCGGTAGGCACGTTGGTGAATATCCACTGGTGATTGCCCACATCTTCGATGTGACACATCCCGATACCCAAGGAAAGGGATTTTTCGGGGGGTTGGGCGGGCGCGAAGGGCCCGCTCAACCCCCCGATTTCTCCTTCGCCCAGACATGGGGGTAATCACCACAATATCCACTATTGACGTGATACGTAATTGCGTAAGACATGAGCGTGAAGCGCGACCTCACCTTACGTTTTAGGTATTACGTTTGTCCAGCCCCTGATTCCCTCGTCGCTAGTCTTCGCTTGAAATGCGCACACGCCCGATCACAATGTCCGTCTTGTTGCTATCCTGCGAGTTGGGGACCGCGAAAATGACGAGCATCACGTTGGGATCGTCCTCTTTGGCAAAGAACAACGCATTTTCGGTCTGGACACCTCCTGTCTCTGCCGAAGCCGTGACCCATCCATAATCCGGCAGCGTATCCTCGTACCAATCCACGACGTCGTCAGGCGAGCCCCTCGTGACGTAGTGCTTCCACTCGGTTTCCTCGGCAACGAGGGCAAAGACCTTCGTCATCGTGCTGAGGGCCTGGTCGGACTCGGTGCTCTGGGTGGCGCCCGGGTAGGCCGGTACGTCGGCAAAATCGCCGGTGGTGAACTCGGTCTGCCCGGTCAGTGCGCCAAGTGAACTGCAACAGCACACAGCGAACGTCATGACCAACGTCCCTACGCTCAACGGCAGTTTCCAGTGACTCATTTATAGCCTCCTTACATCTTGTGTTTTACGCTTTACTACACCTCACTTCGTCGTCTCAACACGTTCCCAGAGATCGTGCAGCGGGCGGTGGAGCAGCCGCACATTGAGGAACACGAGCAGCCACAAGTGCAGCCGGGCCGGGAAGAGGAGCAGCGTCCAGAAGAACTCGCGCGCGGTGCGCGGGTAGCGCAGAGCCAGCCGTGTGCCGCTGACAATCTCCAGCCAGGCCGAGCGCATGCGCAGCGGTGACTTGCGCACATAATCCTGGGCGTAACCGCCAGCAGAGCGCACCTTCTGGCGCAACCAGTCGCGGTAGGTGGTGGGGTACTTGACGAACACCCGCGCCTCTGGCGCGTAGCGGATGCGGTAGCCTTGCCCGGCAACGAGGTGTGAGATCACCGCATCCTCTGCCAGAGCGTCCTCGGGCACGCGCCCGATGAGCGACCGGCGGCAGGCGAACAGGTAGCCGGAGCAGACAAGGAATTGTCCGACCTCGTCGCGTGCCAGGCGCATCTGGTGGATGCCCTCGGTGAGTAGGTGCGACCAATAGCCCAACACGGTATCGCGCGGGCTGACGCTCACCGGATGCCCGCTGACTGCCCCTACCTGTGGGTCCGCGAACGGGGCCAGGAGCGGTGGCAGCGCGTCTTTAGCCGCGAACACATCTCCATCGCTGAACACGACAATGTCGCCGCGCACGGCCTTCAGTCCGGCGTTGAGCGCGGCAGGCTTGCCCCGTTGCGGATCGGCGACATGCCGTACGGCCGGGTAACGCGCGGCATAGTCGTCCACCACGGCGATCGTCTGCGGATCGGGGCATACAACCACGATCTCGACGCCTTGGGGCAGTTGGGGGAGAAACGCCTCGATGGCCCTGCCGACGGTGGCCGCCTCGCGGAAGGCGGTGATGAGAACGCTGACGTTGCCCATGAATCCAAAGGGGGCGCTACCGCGCCCCCGATTCTGGATCGCCAAGCCCGATCCCTAGTATCGCAACAACGCTCCCACGCCAAACTCGGCGATCTTGGGGTGAGCGTCAATCACTTCCACCTTACCGCCATCCTCGATCACCCTTGTTACCAGGGCCTCGGCGGCATCGGGGATCTCTACAAAGCGACCGCCGCAGAAGGGACAGGTCTTGAGGCGCTGATCTGTGATGAAGGCGCAATTGCGGCACTGGTAGCCCGGCTGGTGAAAATCGCTGGCAATCACCAGGGTTTGGATGCGGCCTTCGTGGGCAGCGCCCAACGTATCGGCCAGACGGATGGCGCCGCCGCGCCCCTTCGCCGCCGCCGTGAACACCGCCTCGACCAGGGCTGCCTCGCGCTCGCGTTCCACCCGTTGTGAAATCTCCAGCACCCGCTCGCGGATTTCCTGCTCCGTCGCGTCTGTGTCGGCGTGGAACGAGCCGATCACGTGCGCCTGCAACGACTTGGGCAGGCCCTCGCGGAACTGGGTGAGCGTCGGCTCAACGCCGGCGATAATCAGTCGTTGCGGTTTATGCTTGCGCCAGAACTGCTGCGTTACCTTGAGCGCCTCGCGGATATTGCGCTGGGCGATCTCTTCCTCGTGCCGGCTGGAGATGGGGGCGCCTCCACGCCGCCCCGGCCCCGCTGACGAGCCGCGGCCCTTTTTCAGTTTGCGCACCTCTTCGCCCAGATAACCATCGGTCGTCTGCAATTCACCCATCTCGAAGAGCATCAGCCGCACGCCCTGCCGATCGGCCAGCGCCACCGTGGTGCTGCCGTGGGCTTCCACCAGTGCAGCCAGCGGAGAGATGTAGGGCTTGCGGGCCACTGCCACTCTGGAGGTGACAGGCACTGCAAATGAATAGGCGCGCCAGTACTCCTCCCTGGCGCAGGAGAAAATCGCCACACCACGCCCCGACCAATCGTACTCGTGCTCGAAGTATCGCTCCACGGCTGCAATGTCTTCGGACGCCGCGGTGCCTTCTGCGTGCTTGAGCATCTGTCGCAGTTCTAACCTGTACTCGTCCGTCGAATGCTTTGTGCGATCTACATTCAGATACACGCTCAGGATGGGTATCTGAGCCTGGTACTCTGCCAGTTCTTGCAAGTCTTCTCGTTTGAACATCCTTTTCCCCTCTTTGTCTTTAGTATATGCGGCCTTGCCGCGCTATGGTCTTTCTCCCAACGTCACTGGGACCTCCATTCTCTTTCCGTCCCGTATGATCGTCAACACGACCCGCTGCCCCACCTCCGTCTCGCGCACCAGGTAGGCGATAAAGTCGTCATAGTCGCGCACTTCGTGGCCGTCAATCGCGACGATGATGTCCCCACCGGCAATGACTTGTACTCCCATCACCTCAACCTCGTGATCGCCGCCCCGCAGGCCGGCACGCTCCGCTGCAGTCCCCGGCAGGACTTCGGCGATGAGCACGCCGCGGGTCACGGGCAGATTCAGCGGCTCCGCCAGCATCGCCAGGCTGAGGCGGCTCTGGGAGGTGATGCCCAGATAGGGATAGTGATAGACGCCTTCGGCAATTAGATGGGGCACGATGCGCTTGACGGTGTTGACCGGCACGGCGAAGCCGACGCCAGAGTTGACCCCCGTCGTCGAATCAATGGCCGTGTTGACGCCGACCACACGCCCGTGCAGGTCCAGGAGCGGGCCGCCAGAATTGCCGGGGTTGATTGCCGCGTCGGTCTGGATGATCTCGGGATTGGCGAAAGAGCCACCGGTCCGCAACTCGGAAGACGGCAGCGTGCGTCCCACCGCGCTGACGATGCCGAGAGTCATCGTCCCCCTCAACCCGAACGGGTTGCCGATGGCGACGACGCGCTGGCCCACCTGGAGCGTGCTCGAATCGCCCAACTCTAGCGGCGCCAGCCGCTCGGCCGGAACGTCCACCTTGATCACCGCCAGGTCAGAATAAACGTCGCGCCCCACGAGGCGGGCATCGGCCACGCTGCCGTCGGCAAAGGTCACCTGGATGGCATTGGCGCCTGCGACGACGTGAGCGTTGGTGACGATGTGCCCTTCGGTATCATACACGAAGCCGGAGCCGCTGCCGAAGGGAGAGAGTGATTCTCCGGCATCTATCATCACTGCGATGTAGACGACGGATGGGTTGACGCGCTGATAAAGGTTGACCAGCAGCGCGTCTTCTGCCTCCAACCCGGCAAAGGCTTCATCCGGCAG
Organism: Anaerolineae bacterium; assembly: GCA_034432855.1. Taxonomy (GTDB): domain Bacteria; phylum Chloroflexota; class Anaerolineae; order B4-G1; family B4-G1; genus DAOUBA01. Next base: position 22,316 of record DAOUBA010000121.1, read on the forward strand.
CGGTGTGGGGGTGGCGACGACGATGATGGGTGGCGCAGTGGCAGGTGCAGAAAAGAGTTGCTGGCTACTGCATGTGCAGGCCAGTACAGCCAACGTTACGGGAAGGAAAAGCAGCAGAGTTTTGCGTGAGATCACCTTGTTCCTTTCTGCCGTAGGCGAGCGAGTTCCTGGAACAGTTCCCGCTCGCGGGCGCTAAGTTTTTGCGGCACCTGCACCTGGACGGTCGCCAGCAGGTCGCCGTATTGTTGGGGCTTGCGCGGGTTGGGCATGCCCTTGCCGCGCAGGCGGAAGGTCTTACCACCGCTGGTGCCGGCAGGGATCTTGAGCGCCACATCGCCATCCAGCGTCGGCACCCGCACTTCGCCGCCCAACACGGCAGTATACAAATCTACATCTACGTTGCAGCGCAGGTTGTCGTCCTCGCGCTTAAAGACCGGGTGGGGCTGGACCGTGATGTTGAGATAGAGGTCGCCGGGCGGCTGGCCTCCTGAACCGGGAGCCCCTTTGCCGGCGACGCGCACTTTGGAGCCACTGCGCGCCCCCGGGGGAATCTTGACCTGAATGCGGTGGCCGTCTCGTTCCAACACGCGGGTGGTGCCGTGACAGGCTTCTTCCAGCGTGATCTCGACATTGGCTTCCAGGTCCTGCCCGCGCGCGGCGCGGCGGCCGGCGGTGCGGAAAAGGTCCTGGGCGCCGCCAGTGCGCAGCCCCATGTCGCCAAAGATAGCGCGGAAGAAATCGGAAAAGACGTCCGCCCCTCCGCCGCCGAAGAGATCGCCTAGGTCGCCGCTCCATTCGAAGCGTACGCCGCCGGGGGCGCCTGTAGTCCACTGCGACCAGTCGAAGTGGCGTGGGTCGCCGCCCATACGCTGCCACTGTTGCCAACTGGCGCCCAACTGGTCGTACTTGGTGCGCTTATCCGGGTCGCCTAGCACCTCGTAGGCCTCGTTGATCTCTTTGAAGCGTTCCTCGGCGCGCTTGTCGCCGGGATTGACGTCGGGGTGAAATTGGCGGGCCAACTTGCGATAGGCCCGCTTGATCTCTTTCTCGTCCGCGTTGCGATCTACGCCCAGGATTTTGTAGTAATCCTTATACTCCATCCCGTCACTCCAGACGCTCCACTCGCCCGTATTCTATACCTCAAGGCTGGCACTGTCAAGGCTGCGCTTAGCACTCGAATCAGAGGCCCGATTGAAATCGCCCTCCTTAGGCGCTTCGCCAGGTGTTGGCCTGCGCCGCCGCTACTCAGAAACCGGGCGAGTTAGCAAGTGGGGAAAACGAACATAGTCAACTCATCCCTTGACAAAGGCTCAGTCCGGTTTATAATTGAGACCAAGTCTCACTTACTCGGAGGGCTGATGGCTGAGATTCTGGCAGAGCGCCTGCGACAGGCCGGCTACCGGTTGACCGCGCCACGACGGGCTGTGCTCCAGGTGATCGAGGCAACCGATAAACATCTGGGCTATGCAGAGACCCTGGAGCAGGGCCGCGCGATCTATCCCGCCCTGGGCCGGGCGACCGTTTATCGCACGCTGGAATTGCTGACCGATCTGGGAATCTTGCGCCCTATTCACCAGAGCGATGGCCGCGTGCGGTTTGCCCGCGTCGCCGACGGCCACCATCACCTGATCTGCCTGGGCTGTGGCGCAGCCATCCATTTCGACGAATGCCCGCTGGCGGAACTGGAGCAGACGCTCGAAAAGCGACTGCGATTCCAGATTCAGGGCCACCTGATCGAGTTCTACGGGGTGTGCAGGGAGTGCCAGAAGCGCTGAATGGATGAGAAGGGGGATGTGGGGATGAACCGGATGACTGTGACGCTCACGGTGCTGGTCGCATCGGCCCTGTTGATCAGTGGATGCCGGGGTCCATTGGGTGCAGAAAGCGCACGACCGCGCGTCCTCGCCGTCGCAACCTTCCTGGCCGACGTCGCGCAGAACGTGGCAGGCGAGCGGCTGACGGTCGAAGCCCTGATCCCGGCGGGGGTGGACCCGCACGCTTTCGAGCCGACGCCGCAGGATGTCGCAAGGGTGGCAGAGGCAGATGTGCTCATCATCAACGGCGCCGGGCTGGAGGCATTCCTCGGCCCGCTGTTGGAGAACACCGTAAGCGACGCGCGGGTCATCGAAGCCTCGGCCGGACTGACGCCCCGTGCGCCACACGAGGTGGAAGAAGCAGAAGAACACGAACACCATCACGAAGGCGATCCACACTTCTGGCTCGACCCCAACAATGTGATCCGCTACGTCGAAAACATCCGCGACGGCTTGAGCCAAGCCGACCCCGGAGGCGCAGCCGTTTATGCGGCGAACGCCGCCTCGTACATCGCGCAACTGCGCGAACTGGACGCCTGGATCGTGACGCAGGTTGCACAGATTCCCCCGGAGCGCCGCCTGCTGGTGACGAACCACGAGAGCCTCGGCTATTTTGCCGACCGCTACGGCTTCCGCGTCGTCGGCGCCATCGTTCCCAGCGCGAGCACGGGGGCGTCTCCCTCGGCGGGAGAATTGGCGCAACTGATCCGGGACATCCGCGCCTCTGGGGCTCCAGCCATCTTCCTGGAGACCGGCGCGAATCCGCAACTGGCGGAACAGATTGCGCGCGAGACGGGAGCGAAAGTGGTTACCGGGCTGTACACCCACTCGACCGGCAGCGAGGCGCCGACGTACATCGAGATGATGCGATGTAACGTGATGGCGATGGTGGAAACGTTGAAGTGATACGTGAGGCGTGAAGCGATGGGAATCGGCCAATCGGCCAATCGGCCAATCAACGAGTCAGAGGGGGAACCGGCGACGCTGGAATTGGAGGGGGTGACAGTGGCCTACGATGGCCGGCCGGCGCTGGAGGATGTGACGCTGCTCGTGCCGCACGGGGCGCAGGTGGCGGTCGTCGGGCCCAACGGCGCGGGCAAGTCCACGCTCTTCAAGGCACTGGTGGGCCTGTTGCCCCTGCGTACGGGGCGCATCCTGATCCACGGTAGGCCACTGGGCCACCACCAGGATTGCGTGGCCTACGTGCCGCAACGAGAGGAGGTGGACTGGCGCTTCCCGGTGACGGTGGCCGACGTGGTGATGATGGGGCGCTATGGGCGGTTGGGCTGGTTGGGTCGCCCCAGCGGGGACGACCGTACCATCGTCGCACGCAGCCTTGAACAGATGGGGCTGGCGGACCTTGCCGAGCGGCCTATCGGGGAACTCTCCGGCGGCCAGCAGCAACGCGCCTTCCTGGCACGGGCACTGGCGCAGCAGCCACACATCCTCTTGATGGACGAGCCGTTCACCGGCGTAGACGTCGCCACGCAGGAAACGACGCTGGCTTTGTTGGATCAATTGAGGGCGCAGGGCGTGACAGTGATGGTCTCGACGCACGACCTGAACCTGGCGGCGGAACGGTTTGATCAGATCGTGCTCCTGAACCGCCGCTTGATCGCCAGCGGCCCACCCGCGCAGGTCTTTACCCGGCAAGCCATCGCAGAGGCATTCGGGGGTCAGGCGTTGTTGTTGGGCGACGCGCTCGTGGTTGTGGACCGTTGCTGCCCGCCGGATAGCGGGACGCAAGGAGGCCGGCGATGGCCGGTTGGTTGATGGCGCCGTTGGCTTACGGCTTTATGCAACGGGGGTTGCTGGCCTCGCTCATCGTCGGCGTGCTGTGCGCGGTGGTGGGCTGTTACGTCGTCTTGCGTTCGATGGCCTTCCTGGGCGACGCGCTGGCGCACGCCATCCTGCCCGGCGTCGCCATTGCCTATCTGCTCAAAGGCGATCTGACGGTGGGGGCACTGGCGGCGGCGATAGCCGTCGCGCTGGGCATCGGGCTGATCTCACGCCGGGGCATAATCAAAGAAGACACCGCCATCGGCATCCTGTTTGCAGCAGCGCTCTCGCTGGGCATCGTCCTCATCAGCACGATCCGCACCTACGCCGTAGACCTTACCCACATCCTGTTCGGCAACGTGCTGGGGGTGAGCGCGGCGAATCTCCGGCTGACCGCGGGCCTGAGCGTGGTGGTGTTGGGGACGATCGCGCTGCTGTACAAACCCTTCCTGGTGATCTCGTTCGATCCGGTGCTGGCCGCGACGCTGCGCCTGCCGGCGGAACTCTTGCGCAATCTGCTGTTGATCCTGCTGGCGTTGACGATCGTCGTTTCGATGCAGACGGTCGGTGTGGGGCTGGTATCGGCGATGCTGGTGACCCCGGCGGCGACCGCTTATCTGTTGACCCGGCGGCTTGGGGCGATGATGCTTATTTCGGCCTTCATCGGCGCGCTCTCGAGCGTAACGGGCCTGTACCTCAGTTACTACGCCAACGTCGCCTCCGGCGCGGCGGTGGTGCTGATGGCGACAGTTATTTTTCTGCTCGTCTTCCTGTTTGCGCCGCGACGGGGGGTGGTATGGAGACAGCGGTAACCTACCTGGTCAGCGCGTGTCTCTTGGGGATGCCCGTTGCTTACGATGGGCAGGGGCGTCTGATGCAACGGCTACTGACGCTGGCGGCTCAGGGATGGGTCGTGCCCTTCTGCCCGGAAGTGGCGGGAGGGTTGGCGATTCCACGCCCACCGGCCGAGATTGTCGGCGGGAGCGGAGAGGACGTGCTGGATGGGCAGGCGCGCGTGGTGACACGGGCAGGGGAAGACGTGACCGAAGCCTACCTGCGTGGGGCGGAAACGGCGCTTGTGACGGTGCAGCGATACGGCGTTACTACGGCCATCCTCAAGCAGCATAGCCCCTCTTGCGGCAGCGCCTGTATCTACGATGGCACCCATAGCGGCAGGTTGCGGGCAGGCCAGGGGGTGACGGCGGCGCTTCTACGGCGGCACGGCCTGACCGTGTGGTCTGAGGAAGACCTGGATCGCCTGCCCACGCATCCTTGAGCGAGACGATGGTGTCGAAGAAACTGTCCCCCTGGGGTTGCCCGGCCACAGCAGTTCCTCGTGGTCGTGGGACTCCCAGCCCCACGCACCGCCGAGCGCGAACATTCCCGCGCTGATGACGTAATCGTCCTTACGCGCTCTCGCGTCGTACCAGGCCGCCTCTGCGACGAAGCGCTCCCTCCAATGGTTGGTCGGCTGGCCGGATTGCCGCATACCAGCCACGCGAACTTGCGCCAAAGTCGCATTTTTGTGGTACAATAGTGGCATCGTGAACCGGTGCTTTCTTGAGGGGCGGGCCAGAGGAGGTAGCGATGTCGGTTACCGAGTTGTTGCGACGCGTCGAGTTGTTTGCCGGGCTCGGGTCTGACCAGATCGAACGGATCGCCGCTCTGGGTCACGAGGTCACCTACAATGCCGGCGATGTCATCATCCGCGAGGGCGACCCCTCCGATGATCTGTACATCGTCCGCGATGGCATGGTCGAGGTGATGGTTGCCAGCGGGGCGATCCCCGATGTACCCGGCGAGCCCCAGCTCAGTTCGCTCGTGCGCCTGGGGAAGGGGCAAGTGTTTGGCGAGATGGCATTGGTGGATCAGGGCACCCGTTCGGCGACGGTGCGTTGCGCGGAAGATGGTACCACGCTCTATATCATCCCGCGCCGCGATTTCTGGGCGCTTTGCGAGAGCGACCATCACATCGGCTTCACCGTCGTGCGCAACGTCGCCGCCGATCTCTCGTTCAAATTGCGCCATCGCAACTTGCAGACGAGACTGGAACAGGCGGGAGGTGCGACGTGATCTACAAGGTGAGTTACGTCGTCATCGGTCAGCCGCATCCAGGAGCGATCCTCAACCTGGAAAAACCCCCACGCGTCGGCGATAGGGTCATTTTGGATGGCCAGCCGTTCGAGGTCATAGAGGTCATTGACCTGGCGCCGCCGCGTGGCGATTTCGCTTACCTTCACGCTACCTGCCGGCCGGCGCGGGAGGAAGCGAGGCAGGAGGGCGCTTCAAAGCCCGAATCGGCGTGAGATGCTGAGCACTGGCGTAGAGAGGCCCGTGGCTGAAGAACGCGTCCTGGTCATAGAAGATAGCGTCGAGATCCGGCAACTGCTGATTGATCTGGTGCTCCAACCCGGCGGCTATCGCACTATCGTCGCCGCCGACGGAGAGGAAGGGCTGCGCCTGGCCCTCCAGGAGTCCCCCGACCTCATTATCCTCGATATGCAACTGCCGCGGATGGACGGGCTGCAGCTGTTGCGGGCGCTACGAGAGCAGCAGGCCGACGCGCCTGTCATCGTCGTGAGCATCCACGAGTCCGCCGAGACGGTCGCGCAGGTTTTTCGGCTGGGGGCAAGCGACTACATCGTCAAGCCCTTCGCTCCCCAGGAGATGCAGGAGGCCATCCGGCGCGCCCTCACCTTCGCAAGGTCTCACGCCGAGCGGGATCAACTGACACGGCAGTTGATGGAAGCGAACCAGCAACTCCAGCGCCAACTCCAGGAACTGAACGCCGTCTACACGATCGGCCGTGCGGTCACGTCGGTTCTGGACCTGGATGCCGTGCTCAACCGCGTGGTCGAGGCCTCGGTCTACGTAGCCAGGGCCGAAGAGGGCCTGCTTATGCTGTTGGACGCAGCGAGCGGCGAACTCTATCTGCGGGCGGCGAAGGACATAGATGAGAGGGTGACAAGCAGCCTGCGCGTGCGCGTGGAAGATAGCGTCGCCGGGCGGGCGATTCGGAGCGGGCGTCCGGTGCTCATCACCGGCAAACCCACCAAGATCGCCACCGGCTATCTCGCCAAGTCCTTGCTCTACCTGCCATTGCGGGTAGCCGACCGTGGCGCGATCGGCGTGTTGGGGGTATTCAACCGTCAATCCGATCGCTCCTTCGCCGAGCGCGACGTCTTTCTGCTCTCGGCCGTGGCGGACTATGCCGCGATTGCCATTGAGAATGCCCGCCTCTTCGAGACGGTCGAGTTCGAGCGCGTCAAGTTGGAAGCGATCCTGCGGGAAGCGCAAGAGGCGGTCATCGTCGTGGACGAGCAGGACAAGGTCTTGCTGTGCAATGCGGCGGCCCGCACTGCGTTGGGTCTGAACGAGGGCGATCCGGCCTACCGGCCCGTTGACGAGGTCGTGGCGCATCCAACCCTGCGTGAGATGTTCAGCCAGGGCCGTGGTACGGGACAGGTTGCGCGCGGTGAAGTGGCGTTGGAGAGCGGGCGGACGTTCAACGCGCAACTCACGCCGATTCGAGGGGTTGGGAAGGTGCTGGTGATGCAGGACATCACGCACCTGAAGGAACTGGATCGCGTCAAGTCCGAGTTCGTCGCCACCGTCTCCCACGACCTGCGTACCCCGCTGACTGTGATCCAGGGATACATCGAGTTGCTGCCACGGGTCGGGCCGCTGAACGAGCAACAATGGCACTTTATCCAGCGCGCCCACAATAGCATACAGGCGATCACCGAACTGATCGGGGATCTGCTCGACATCGGGCGCATCGAGGCCGGCTTCGATTTAGAGATGGCGCCATGCAACCTGATTCAGATGATCGAAGAGGCAATTCGCAGCATCCAGCCGCAAGCCCAGGAAAAGTTGCAGGACCTGCGCTGGAAGTCACCGGGTACTCTACCGCTGGTGCGGGGTAACAGCCGTACCCTAGGCCAGGTGATGGACAACCTGCTCAGCAACGCGGTCAAGTATACCCAGGAGGGGGGCTGGATCGAGGTTAGTGCAAGCCAAGAGAACGGACACATCGTGGTGCGGGTGGCCGATAACGGTATCGGGATTCCACCGGAGGAACAGCCCTACATCTTCGACAGGTTCTACCGCGTCGAGTCGGAAGAGACGGCCGGTATTCGCGGCACCGGGCTGGGATTGTCCATTGTCAAGGCGGTAATCGAAAAGCACAATGGGCGGGTGTGGGTCGAAAGCAGGCCCGGCGTGGGCAGCACGTTCAGTTTCGTGCTGCCTGTAATGAAGACCTGATGGCGATACGCTGGTTGTGTGGCATCAGGCGGGGCGCCCCGCACAGGGCGTAGGGCGAGTCGGCGACTCGCCCGTGCTACCGGCGTAGGGTTTCCGTAGGGTTTTCGTAGGGTTTGCGTCAAGTCGGACGATACAAAGTGTATTATAGTATAAGCGAGTCAGGGGTGGTTTCTTTTCTTCTTCTCCTCCTTTTGGTGAGAGCCGGATCACCGCATCCGGCTCTCCGTGCGTTTATTGCCGGCGTTCTGTCATTCTCCCAACTCTTCCAGCGCCTCACGGCAGGCGTCGCACTCCGGTGCGAGGTCTAGCGCAGCGCGGAAAGCCTGCCGGGCCAGATCGTGCTCCCCCAGTGCCTGCCATGCCAGCCCGGCACTGTAGTGCGCCTCGGCGTACTGTGGATCGATCTCCAACGCCGCCTCATATTCCGCCAATGCCTCCTGGTACAGCCTGTGGTTGTGGTAGATGTGTCCCAGGTCGGTGTGCAATTCGGCGCGCGTAGGCGCCAGGCGAAAGGCCTGCTCGTAGAAAGCAACGGCAGTTTCCAGGTGCGCCGTGTCCACTGCCTCGCTCCAATAGGCGTGCAGGATTCCGGCATCGGAGGTGTATTCCACTTTCAACGGCTCCAAGCGCCGAGCCTGGGCCAGGCTGCGGTCGGCGGCGGCAAGCAGATCGGCCTTGAGGACGGCCTGGTCATCGGGCAGAGCGCGGGCCAGGTTGTAGAGCGCCTCGCCGCGGAACTGGTGGGTGGTGGCCTGCCAGGGGATGAGCGCCAGCGCCCGGTTGTACCGCGCGAGACTCTCTTGCCACTGCCCGGCCTGGTCGAGGGCGCGTGCGCGGGCGACGAGGGTATCCGCCCACAACAGACCGCCTTCCAGCCGCACGGCAGTGAGCACCAGCAGCAGTGCTCCCAACACGGCGTAGATGCGCCAGCGGAGGCCCTCACCCCTCCCCCGGCGGCTGCGCCGCCACCCCCTCCCCTCTCCCGAATTCGGGAGAGGGGAGGGGGTCAGGGGGTGAGGTGAGGGCGTGGCCAGCCACGCCACACACAACCAACCCATCATCGTCGTCGCCGTCAGGGAGAACGCGAATTGCACCTCGACGAGATGAGCCGCCAGCGCGGCCAGCGGCGCAGCAACGCAGGCGCGCGCGGCGGCGTCGGGGGCGGCCCGCCAAAGCGTCCATCCACGCCGGGCACAAGCCACGCCCAACACCACCGTCGCCACCAGCCCCAGCCAGCCCTGCATCGCCAAAATGTCGAGTGTCTCGTTGTGGGCGCGGTCCCAGATAGCCCCGGGGTCCTCGATGTGCGCCAGTTCCGGCGGATAGTTGGCGGTGTAGACGTAGGCCGCCGTGTCCGGCCCATACCCTACCAGTGGCCGCAGCAGGTGTAGCCGGTCACCATCGAATCCCACCTGCGGCCAAGCCGTCACGATCCTACCGGCAGCCTGCCATAGCACCAGCCGCACGCGCGCGGTGCCGGTAGCGGGGTTCTGCAACGCCATGATCCGTTCCACATAGGGTAACTGCGCCAGACGCGAGGAGGGCACCAGGCCAAAGTTCAGCCCGGCCAGCAGCACAGCGGTCCCAAGCACGCCGCCACCCAATCCGGCCAGCACCAGCCGCCGCTGCGTGGGCCACAGCACGAGTGCACCGAAGAGCCCCAGTCCCACCAATGCGCCGAGCCACGGCCCGCGGCTCTGGGTGACGAGGAGGGCGGTGAGTTGGAAGGCCAGGGCGATGCTCCAGGCAGCGATACGTGATGCGTGAAACGTGAAACGTGAAACGCGAGGCGTGAGGCGTGAGGTATACTGTGTGAAGCCGGCCAGGGTGAAAGGGACGGTCATGATAAGATAAGCGCCGAGGAAGATGGGGTTGCCCAGGCTGCCGCCGGGCCGCCAGGTGAGGGGGTTCTCGCGCCAGTAGAGGGATTCGACGAAGGGGGTAAGGGCGACCAGGCTGCCGGCCAGGGCAACGGTGACGGCCAGCCGATGGCGTTGGGCCGGCGTGTGCAGGTGATGGGCGACGAGGAGCGCCCAGAGGATGAAGCAGAGCATCAGGTAGACGCCCTGCTGGCGCTGGTAGGAGCCCCACAGGCTGACCAGGGGGCTGATGGAGGTCAGGGTGGAGAGGGCAAGAGTGCCTGCCAAGAACAGGATGGGCCGCACGAGCGGGGCGCGCAGCCAACGGCGGAGGTCAGGGGATGTGGGCGCCCAGGCCAGCGCGATGAAATGGGCGGCGAGCATCAGGAGCGTCAGCGCCCGGAGCAGCGCCACCTTGGGCAATTCGTAGGCCAGGCCCCAGGGATTGACGGCCAGAGGCACGAGGAGGACTGTTGCCAGCCAGAGGGCTTCGATGAAAGTAGCGGCGGTGCGATGAAACGAATGGGAGATGGTTAGGCAGTCATCGGCCACGCTGGATAGTCCAGGAGGGTGTCCTCGGTGCTGGGGGCTGCGACGGTTGCCGTCATCAGGCATCCGGCAGTCGGTTAGTCGCAGCCCTCCCCCTGGCACTTATTATAACACGCCTCAATCAAAAGGCAACGCACGCGGAAAAAGAAACTCCCCGAAGGCGGGGCTTCTTCGGGGAGTTTGCCGATTTACGTGGGGTGGCTGTTATGGCCAGAGTGCCGGGGTGCAATCGGCTTCTTCGGACGCGGTCAGCACTTTGCCGCTGCTATCCCACGCGATGTAAAAACGCGACGTGCGCCGCAGATAAGTCCCAAACCCAGAAGTGTTCGGCCCGACCTTCTCACAGTTCGTAGAGGCGGTGATTGTACTGAGGTTCTGGACTGTCATGTAGACATCAATCGCCGTCTGCACCATGTCCGCCTCTGCCTCAGCAGTTACCCGTTTGGCATTATTGCCCACGTTATTCAGGTACAGCGCCGTCAACCCAAAGAGGACGGCCAGGATGGCGATGACCACCAGCAACTCGATCAATGTGAAACCGCGTTCGTTTTTCATTTTCCACCTCCTGAGAGTTTAGAGCCCGCGATAAGGGCTTGTCTATGATTTGCCCCCATTATATGGGAATCCTCCAAAAAGGGGGTTACGCCCACGTTACGCCTTGGTTACAACAGTGTTTACCCCTACCAGGACTTGGGTACCATACCGGCACAGGGCTGGCACCGGCTTGGGCTGATGGGGACAGGCTTTCCGGTCTGGCGTGCACGGGCTGGAAAGCCCGTGCCACTATGAGCCGCCCAGCAGGCGGCGCAGGTTGTCGGGATCGGCGGTGTGCAGCAGCGCCTCGTCGAGGGTGATGGCCTGGCTGCGGTAGAGGTCGCGCAGCGCCTGATCGAGCGTCTGCATGCCGTGCTCGCGGCCGGACTGCATGGCGCTGAGCATCTGCGGCGTGCGACCTTCGCGGATCAGGTTGCGCACGGCAGGGGTGCCGATCATCACCTCACACACGGGCAGGCGGCCGGCGCCATCGGCACGCAACACCAGCCGTTGGGCGATCACCCCCGCCAACGTCATCGCCAACTGGGTGCGCACCTGCGCCTGCTGGTGCGCCGGAAAGACGTCCACGATGCGATCAATCGCCTCCGGGGCGCTGGGAGTATGCAGCGTCGTCAACACCAGGTGGCCGGTCTCGGCGGCGGTCAGCGTGGCGGCGATGGTTTCCAGGTCGCGCATCTCGCCGACCATGATCACGTCCGGGTCCTGACGCAGCACGTGCTTGAGCGCCGCCGCGAAGGAGCGCGTGTCGCTCCCCACCTCCCGTTGGGTGATGATGCTGCGCCTGTCCTGGAACACGTACTCGATGGGGTTCTCGACGGTGACGATGTGGCGGGCCAGATTGCGGTTGACGTGCTCGATCATCGCGGCGAGCGTGGTGGATTTGCCGCAGGCAGCGGGGCCGGTGATGAGCACCAATCCTCTGGGGAGCGTCGCCAGCCGGGCGCACACTCCCGGCAATCCCAGTTCGACCAGTGTGGGCACCTGACGGGGGATGGCGCGCAGCGCCAGGCAGATGGAGCCGCGCTGACGAGCGGCGTTGACGCGGAAGCGCGCCTCTGTGCCGAAATCGTAAGCGAAATCCAGTTCCAGGTCGCGGGCAAAGGTCTCTCGCTGCCCCTCGTCCGTCAACTCCTCGAGCATCCGTTGCAACGCCGCTTCGTCGGGCGTGGGCCAATCGGGCTGCGGGAGCAACTGGCCGTGGATGCGCAGCACGGGCGGCTGGCCGGCCTTGAGGTGCAGGTCGGAAGCGCTGCGTTCGAGCATGCGGTGTAAGAATGATTCGATCTGGCTCACGGAGCAATCTCCATAGGGATGCGTATTGCGTATTGCGTATCTATATGGGCGGGTTGTCGAAAATGGCTGTGGCGTCCGTTTCGTAAAGTGCCCGTTCCTCTCGCAGTTTGTAGCCTCGTTCGGCGGGGATGACGGTGAGCAGCAGACAGATGATCTCGGTCAGCAGCCTGATGCGGTGTGGAGCGACGGCTTCTGGTAGAGCATGGCGCGCCTGGTAATACCAGGTACGGGCCTCGCGGGCCGAGCCCAGGGCATATTCGTAGAACCTTGCCTGATCCTTGCCGGATTGACGGCTGTAACCTTCGGCGATGTTGGCGCTAATGGAGCCGACGGCACGGTACAGTTGGTCCGCCAGGCTGATCGTGCGCTTGTCCTGGATCAATCTGGATACATCGTGCCAGGCAAGGTCGCCAGCAAAGAGAGCCAGCCGGTAAACCTTCATATGCCAGAGCGGATCATTGGTCAACTCCGCCGGCACCGCAGCCAACCACTCCTCGTAATTCATCCAATCCTCCTACGCAATACGAAATACGCAATACGCCCTACATGACCCCCGCCAATGCCTGGAAGGCGCGCAGCATTTCGTTTCCAAAGAGTAGCGCTGCCCCGCCGCCCAGCGCCAGGAACGGCCCCAGGGGGATCGTGTCTCGGCGCTTGCGATGGCCCAGCGCCAGCAGCACCCCGGCCACCAGCCCGCCGGAGATGAAGGCGACGAACAGCGCGAACAGCACCCCTGGCAGTCCGGTGACCAGCCCGACGAAGCCGGCCAGCTTGGCATCGCCCCAGCCCATCCCGTGCGGCACCAGCACGATGACGAGCACAATGACGCCGGCGCCCAGCAGGCCACCACCCAGGCGATACAAGAGGCCGGGCCCACCGGCCAACAGCGCCCCAAGCAGCCCCAGCCCGATGGCCGGAAAGGTCACGCGATCCAGGATCAGCCCGTGTTCCAGGTCGGTGACGGTGACGGCTACCAGCACGGCCAGATAGGTGCTGGCGAGGAGGAGCGCGATCCAGGCGCTCGGGGTGGCCGGGGCGATCTTGCAGGCGGCCAGGGCGAACAGAAGGCCCGTTCCCAATTCTACGGCCAGGACACGTGCGCCGACAGGCGCCTTGCAGGTGCGGCAGCGCCCGCGGAGCGCCAGGTAACTCAGCACCGGCAGCAGTTCCGGTGCCGTCAGCCGGCGGCCACATGCCTCACAATGCGAGGGGGGATGCAGGAGCGAACCGCCCTCAGGCAGCCGGTCGGCGACGACGTTGAGGAAACTGCCAACGGCACTACCCAGGAATCCCCAGAAAACGATCAGCGGGACAGCCATCGCATCACAACCCGGCAGAATCAGCGAGAAGTCGTAATCACCCAGGCTGGTCTGGTTTTTTGGCCGCACTGCCGTGAACAGGCGGGGCTGGACCCCACCCATCCCCACCCCGGCCCTCCCCTTCCCTCCCCGCAACGGAGAGTGAAGGGAAGGGTGAGGGAGGGGCTAGCATTACCCTTGAACGCACTTTAACAACCGCACAACTGGAATTGACGGTGAAGCGGGCGCGTGGTAAACTACAGGCCATCCCTTGCCACGAGGAGGTTGCGATGAACCATCCCCCTGCCGTA
>DAOUBA010000122.1:0-14359 GCA_034432855.1 Anaerolineae bacterium
GCGGCGCGTTCGTGGCTGAGTGTGCCGCTGATCTCCCACGACAGGGTCATTGGCGTACTGATGACGGCCTCCTATCAGCCCGGTAAGTACGACGAAGAGACGGCGCGCCTGGCCCTCGCCTTTGCCCATCAGGTAGCCCTGGCGCTGGAGAACTCGCGCCTGTACGGACAGACACGAGCGCAGTTGCGCGAGGCCATCCTGCTCCACAATGTGACGGCGGCGCTCTCGTCCACCCTCGATATGGACCAACTACTCCCCTACGTTGCCCGTAGCCTGTGCGAGATTCTGAACGGCAGCGGCGCCGAAATCTGCAGCGTGGATCAGGAAACCAACACCATCACGGTCATCGCCGAGTATCTCTCCGAGGAGGGGAGCAAACGGAAATCGCGCCAGGCCTCGAGACGCACCTACAGGCTGGCCGATCTCCCCGCCATAGCCGAGGGCCTCGCCCGACGTCGTCCGAGACAGATACAGGCAGACGATCCGGCCCTTGCGCCCCGCGAACGGGCCAGACTGAAGGCCTACGCCGCCCAGAGCATGTTACTCCTGCCACTGGTCGCCCACGACCGCGTCCTGGGCTTCGCTCAGGTGTGGGAGAGCCGCAGTCCGCGTCGTTTCACCAGCGGCGAAATCTCGGCAGGTCAGACATTGACCCATCAAGCGGCCATTGCCCTAGAAAACGCGCACCTGTTCGAAGAGACTCAGCGCCGGGTGCGCGAACTGCAACTGCTCCACGACGTCGGTCTGGCTGCCGCCTCCGGGGTACGCCTGGAAGAGACCATGCAAGCCGCCGCCGAGGCTCTTGGCAACGCGTTGCCGGATACCTGCATAACGCTCATGCTGCTGGATCCCAACACCGGGGTACTGCAACAAGAAGCCAGCGCCGGTAACCCCCCAGAAGCGGCCCGCATTCCCCCCCTGCAACCCGGCCAGGGGATCGCCGGTTGGGTTGCGCAGCACGGCGAGCCGGCCCTGGTGCCCGACGTGAGCCTGGATCCGCGCTACGTCGAAACCATCCCGGGCATCCGCTCCGAACTGTGCGTCCCTCTGGCCGCCGGGCCGTTCATCATCGGCGTCCTCGACGTCAAAAGCCGTCGGCCCAACGCCTTTAGTGAAGACGACCTGCGGCTGCTGAGCACGCTGGCCAACAACCTGGCCGTGCTCGTCGAACGCGCCCGTCTGTTCGAGGCGGTAGAGGCCGCCAGGCTGGAATTGCAGCAGCGCGCCGAGGCGTTACAAGAGGCCAACGTGCGCCTGCAAGAACTCGACCGCCTCAAGAGCCAGTTCCTCGCCAACATGAGCCACGAACTGCGCACGCCGCTCAACTCGATCATCGGCTTCTCCGAAGTGCTGGTGGACGGCCTGCTGGGAGAGATACCGCCCCAACAGAAAGAGTGTATACAAGATATCCTTTCCAGCGGCGAGCATCTTCTGGCCCTCATCAACGACGTCCTCGACCTCTCCAAGATCGAGGCCGGACGCATCACCCTGGAACCGGCACCGTTCAACGTGAAGGAATGGCTGGAAGAGGTGCGGGCGACGGTGGCCCCCTTGATCGAAAAAAAGTCACAGGTGCTGACAGTCGAAGTGGCCGACGACCTTCCCCCTCTCACGGCTGACCGCTTCAGGATCAAGCAGGTGTTACTCAACCTGCTCAGCAACGCCAACAAGTTCACCCCTGAAGGGGGACACGTTACCCTCTCTTGCCGTTTGGCCGATCCGGCCACGATGCTCTTCACCGTCAGCGATACCGGCATCGGGATCAAACCACAGGATCAGGAAGTCGTCTTCGAAGAGTTCCGCCGCGCGGATGACGCAGCAGTGCGCGAGATTACCGGCACCGGTCTGGGCCTGGCGATCAGCAAGCGCTTGATCGAGATGCACGGCGGTCAAGTCTGGGTCGAAAGCGAGTACGGGCGTGGTTCGACCTTCTCCTTTCTGCTTCCATTGGCCGGGCCCCCCGCCCCTGAGAAGGTGGAGGCCGAGCGTGGCGCACTGCCTGGGGGAAACAAGACGGTGCTCGTCGTGGAAGACGACCGTCATTTCAGCAACCTCCTGGCCTTCTACCTGCGCCAGGAAGGGTATGCCCCGGTCCAGCACTATAGCGGCGCGGGGGTAGTGGAGCGCGCCCGCGCCTTGAAGCCGGCCTTCATCACCCTCGACGTCATGCTCCCCGAGCAGGACGGCTGGGAAGTACTGCGCACGCTCAAGGCCGATCCCCAGACCCAGGACATCCCGGTTCTGGTCGTCTCGGCGCTGGAGGACGTCGGCCTGGCGCTCAACCTGGGGGCAACGGACTATCTGGTCAAGCCGGTGCATCGAAGCGAGTTGCAGAACATGCTCAGCCGGCTGGCTGCGTCCCAACCCTCCGAGCGGACGGTCAAGGTTTTGGTCGTAGAGGACGATCAGGAGACGGTCAGGTTGCTCCAGGAGATCCTAAGCACCAAACCATACTCGGTGCTTTGGGCACGCAACGGCGAGGAGGGACTGAGCCTGGCACACAGTGGACGTCCCGATGTCATCATTCTCGACCTGATGATGCCGGAGATGAGCGGGTTCGAGATGCTGGAGCAACTGCGCGCCGACCCCGAAACGGCCAACATCCCGGTCGCCGTGCTCACGGCCATGGATGTGACCGGCGAGAAACGCCGCTTCATTGATGCGCAAATCCAGGGGTTCATCCCCAAAACCGCCCTCACGCCGCAGACCCTGCTGGCAGAATTGCGCCGCCTGGGGACGTTGGCCTCTCCATTCGTGGAGGGAATCAGCCGGCCATCACCTTGATCCACACCTTGCGACGGCGGGGGCCGTCGAACTCGGCCAGATAGATGCCCTGCCAGGAACCCAGCGCGAGTTCCCCGCCGGCAATGGGGACGAATTGACCCGCGCCTATCAAAGAGGCCTTGAGGTGCGCCGGAGAATTGCCTTCACCGTGCTCATACTCGGGCCGCCGCGGAGAGATCGCGTCCAGCCCCACGCCCAGGTCGTGGCGCACGTCCGGATCCCAGTTCTCGTTCAGCGTCAGGCCGGCCGTCGTGTGCGGGCAGAAGATGAAGCATATCCCTTCCTTCACCCCGCTGCGGCTGACAATCGCCTGCACCTCGGGGGTGAGATCATAAAAGCCCTGGCGGCTTTGCGTCGAAACCTCGATCCGCTCCATCATCCCATCATATCCCTTTGTTATCGTCGTGTTGAAGCGCCGGAATCCCCATCCCCCTGCCCTCCTTCCCCAGGGAAGGGGATTTGCCACCCCCGCCCGCGAATAGGGATTCGCGGGCTACGATCCCCGCGGAGCGTCGGAACCCCCATTCCGACGCTGAGTATAACATCTCTGTCGAGGTTTGACAAAACGGAACAGGGCTGGTAGAATGCACCCTGCTGATGGCCCCATCGTCTAGTGGCCTAGGACGCTGGCCTCTCAAGCCGGAAACAGGGGTTCGAAGCCCCTTGGGGCCACAAAGCACCCCACTCTCTCGAGGTGGGGTGCTTCTATTGACCCACGCGATACTCAAAGACATGTTCGAGCGACTGATCCACAACGGGATACTGGTGCCGCAGGTCTCGCTGCCGGAACACCTGGAACTCACGGTGCGCGGCGAGCGGCGGGCACTCACCCCCAGGCAGATCGAAATGGCGCTGGCCTGGGCCAGGAAACAGGGCACTCCTTACGTCGAGGATGCGGTGTTTGCGCGCAACTTTATGCGCGACTTTAGCGCCGCGCTGGGCATCGAGCCGCCGCTGACCGCCGACGAGGTGGATTGGGGCCCGGCACTGGCTATCGTGGAGGCCGAGCGCCTGGCCAAAGAGCGCCTGACCCCCGAAGAGCGCAAAGCGCAGGCCGCCGAGCGCAAGGCGCAACGCGAGCGGCTCAAGGAACAGTACGGCTACGCCATCGTAGACGACGAGCGCGTCGAGTTGGCCAATTACATCGCCGAGCCAAGTAGCATCTATATGGGGCGCGGCAAACACCCATTGCGTGGCCGCTGGAAGGAAGGCCCACAGCAGAGCGACATCACGCTGAACCTGAGTCCTGATGCTCCTATCCCTCCTGGCGATTGGGCAGGTATCGTCTGGCAACCCGAGGCGCTGTGGGTCGCCTGCTGGCGTGACAAACTCTCCGGCAAGATCAAGTACGTCTGGCTGAGCGACACGGCAGCAGTGAAGCAGGAGCGCGAGGCCGCCAAATTCGACAAGGCCGTGGAACTGGACCAGAATCTGGAGCAGGTCCGGGCGCATATCGAGCGCGGCCTGGTTGATCCCGACCCTCGACGGCGGATGGTGGCGACCGCGTGTTACCTGATTGATGCACTGTGCCTGCGCGTGGGTGACGAAAAGGACCCCGACGAAGCCGACACGGTAGGAGCGACCACGTTGCGCCCCGAGCACGTGACGCTACACCCCGACGGTAGCGCCGAGTTCAGGTTCCTGGGGAAGGACTCGGTGCTGTGGCATAAGAGGATCCCGCTTCCGCCGGTGGTGTGGCAAAACCTGGCCGATCTCATCCGCGAGGCACGGCCCCCAAACCCGACCAACAATGACAAGCGTCACCCAACCCGTAACAAGCCGCAGATCTTTCCGGGGATTGACAGCGGCGACGTCAACGCCTATCTTTCCGAGGCCCTCCCCGGGTTGACGGCCAAGGTCTTCCGCACTCACCACGCCACCCAGGCCGTCCGCGAGAGCCTGCTGGCCTCGGAGGTCGAGGCCGGCGACCCGGAGTACAAGAAGTGGGGCGCGGTTGCGCAGGCCAACCTCCGGGCCGCGATGCTCTGCAATCACTACAAGACCGCGCCGGCCAACTGGCAGGCCCGCCGCCGGCGCGCCGAAGAGCGCCAGCAGGGCAACAAAGAGCGTGTGGCCCGGTATCGCTCCCAGATGCGTCAGGCTCAAGATGCACTGGCCGCATTACAGCGTGAACTGCGCGAAAGGAAAGAGGCCGCCAAGACGAAGGCCCAACGCGAGCGTGTGCAGGCACGTTACGCCAAGCGCATCGAGCAGGCCAGAAAGAAGGTCGAAGCCGCGCAGAGCAAATTGCAGCGGGCGAAGGAAGCCCTGGAAAAGGCCGAGACGAAGGACGCCATCGCCGCCAAGACGCGCACCTGGAATTTAGGTACCAGCCTCAAATCGTACATTGACCCGCGTGTCCTGCACCAATGGGGACAGCAGATGGATTACGATGTCCTGGAACGCTACTACCCCAAGGCGCTGCAACGCAAGTTCGCCTGGGCTAGGAGGCAGGACAAGACGGACACCGGCAACGCGGAACCGTCATAACTTGGCCAGGAATTCGTCCACCTGTTGAGCCGTGGGCAGCGCGGGGATGACGCCTTGCGTGCGCGCGGTCAATGCCCCTACCGCGTTGGCGTACCGCAAACCCTCGCGTAACTGTGTGGGCGTCAATCGCTCACGCCAGTCCCCACCCAGCACCAGGCGGCACAACAACCCGGCGATGAAGGCATCGCCGCAGCCGGTGGCGTCCACTGTCTCGACCTGGAACGCCGGAACGTGCTCGCCCCCCTCCGCCGTGCAGAAATAACTGCCCCGCAGGCCCAGCGTCACCACGCAGAGTTCGGGGCCCTGATTCAGCAACAGCCTGGCAGCCTCCAGGTCCTCCCTGTCGGTCAGCAGGGCCAGTTCCTCCTCGTTGACCTTGAGCAGATTCACCTGAGGCACGACTGCCATCACCCGCTCGCGGGCCTCGGCCGGCTCCTTCCACAGCGTGGGCCGATAGTTCACGTCGAAGGAGATCAGCGCGCCAGCCGCGCGGGCAATGCGGATTGCCTCCAACGTCGCACTGCGGCTGGGCTCGTCGGTCAGGCTGAGCGAGCCAAAGTGAAACGCGTGCGTCTCCTGTAACAACTCGCGATCCAATTCGTCGGGGCGCAGGAGCGTATCCGCGCCGGGGTTGCGGTAGAAGAGACAGACGGTGCTGTTGACGTCGGGCTGCGCCATGATGTTCATCGTCGTGCGCGCCTGCGGATCGAAGCGCATGCCGCGCACGTCCACACCCTCTTGCTCCAGCACACCGGCCAGGTAATGGCCGAAAGGATCGTCGCCCACCTTGCCGATGAAGGCACTGCGCGCGCCCAGGCGCGCCGCTGCCACCGCGACGTTGGCCGGTGCACCGCCCGGCTTGGGATGGAAGGCCGTGACTTCCACCAGACTGCGGCCTACTTCGGCCGGCAGCATGTCCATCAGCAGTTCGCCCAGGCAAACGATGTCCATATCTGCTCTCTCTCCGCGTTGTGAATGAGGACGATTCGGCCCTCAGCGGTCTGAGCGAGGCGCTGGCCACCCACCCGATGACCATCCGACGCATCGAGCAAATGCAGCGTTACACCGCCTCGGCGGAATACCGTCGCCTGCAGGCGTTGATGGAACAGAACCTCGTGGCACGGTACAGGGATCAAAACACGCTCTGAGCCGAAGCGTACTGAGCGTACTTGCGTATCTCCTGCACGCCGCAGCCGATCTGGAACAGTCCGAATACTACCCAGGACCAAAGGAAACTACAAAGTGCCGCGCAGCAACACGCCGATGAATCCCGTAATCACGCCGACGTACAGCAAAAGGTGTGTGCGAGCCAGCCAACTCACGACGGGCCACTGGGGCAGCAATTGGAGTAGCAAACCGAGCACGACCAGACCGAGTGCTATCATGATCGGAAGCCCAGGAAAGGTGGCCAAAAAGTCGCTGATGCGCTTGAGTAGTTTCGTACCCATAGCTTCTCCTCCAACGCCGGTTGCGGCATAGATCATCCACGCTCTCGCTCCGCCCGATATACTCGGAAGTCCCCCCTCAATGCACGTGGTATGCGGCCTACGATGTGCGTCCCCTCGCCAGTATGCTCCTCGCGCTCGATCAGCCCGCGCCGATGGAAGAGGTCTACCAGGTCTCCCGACCCGTAAGGAATGAGCACGTCAAGCCAGATCATTTGCTCCTCCAACGTCTCTTCGACACGGGCCAACAGCGCCTCCAGCCCTGCTCCGGCGCGAGCCGAGATCATCACACTATCGGGGAACGCAGCCAGCAACGCAGATGTATCGGCAGAGGACGGCAGACGGTCAATCTTGTTCAGCGCGTTGATAATCGGCGTGCCTACGGCGCCAATGTCTTCCAGCGTGGTGTACACCGCCTCTGCCTGGCGCAACACCTGCGGATGAGTGATGTCCAGCACGTGTACCAGAAGATCAGCCTCGGTCACCTCCTCGAGCGTGGCGCGGAAAGCAGCCACCAATTGAGTGGGCAATTTCTGGATGAACCCGACGGTGTCGGTAAAAAGCGCCACGCCGCCACCGGGCAGTCGGACGCGGCGCGTGGTCGGATCGAGCGTGGCGAATAACTGATCCGCCACCAGCACCTCGGCGCCGGAAAGGGCGTTGAGTAGTGTAGACTTGCCGGCGTTGGTATAGCCCACGATGGCGACGGAGTGGACACCAGCCCTGCGCCGTTGTGCACGATAGCGGCTGCGGTGTGCGCGCACTTCTTCGATCTCGCGTTTGAGTTGCGTGATACGCCGACCGATGACGCGCCGGTCGGTCTCTAACTGCGTCTCGCCCGGGCCGCGCAGGCCCACGCCGCCGGTCGCCCCGCCAGCCCGCCCGCCGGCCTGACGCGCCAGGTGCGTCCAGGCCCGCGTGAGGCGCGGCAGGCGGTACTCGTACTGCGCCAACTCGACCTGTAAAGCGCCCTCGCGGGTGTGCGCGTGTTGAGCAAAGATGTCGAGGATCAGCGCCGTGCGGTCGAGCAGTTTCACCCCGTCGCCCAGCACCTCTTCCAGTTCACGCTGGTGGCGCGGCGACAGTTCATCATCGAAGACGACCACGTCGGCGGCGATTTCGACTACCCGGCGGGCCACCTCCTCGGCCTTGCCTGGCCCGATGAAAGTCGCAGGATGGACACGCTCGAGCCGCTGCACGGCCTGCCCCACGACAACCATGCCGGCCGTGCGCGCCAACTGCGCCAGTTCCACCAGCGATTCCTCCGCCGGCCAACAGCCGTCGGCAGAGGAAGCCGCGCGCCCTTTCATTTCAACCCCCACGAGAAACGCGCGCTCTTGTGGGGGGGCAGTCGGTTCTGGTATCCTCGCGATAGCCGTTCTCCTTATCAGAATCCAAAGAAATGGATCAATGCCGTATCTTCACTCCTCGTAGGACAAAACGACGTCTTGCCCCACGTAGTATACCACAGGAAGAGCGGACACACACAATGGCTGCCGGGCGCATGTTGTAAATCTTGGGGGGCGAACGTTGATTGAGCGCCGCCGTGTGCTCAAAGCACACGGCTGAGCCAAACGAAAGCCCTTCCCCCCCCAAGTGCTACATGCGCCCATGGCTGCCCTATCCGAAGACGAAGGCCGCCTTGACCAACCGGTGGCGGGACTTTTGGGTCGCCGCCGCTAACGCCTTGCGGTATTCTGACAACGGGAAGCGATGGGTCAACAGCGGTGACAGGTCCACCTTGCCTGCGGCCATCAATTCCAGCGCCAGTTCAAAGGTACGCACGCGCCGCGCAGCCCAGGTCTCGAAGCCGTAGGCGTAACTGCCCAGAACGGCGATCTCCTTGAGCCAGATCGAAGTCCAATCTATCCCCCTGGGAATCGCCGCCAGTCCTACCAGCACCATGGCACCTCCCTCGCGGGTGAAACGAACGGCCGTATCCAGGCTGGCATCGCTGCCGACGCATTCATAGATCGCCTCCGCACCGCCGGAGACGAATGGTTTCCCCAACATGGGGCGATGGAGATGGGCAGGGAGCGCCTCGGCTAACCCCGCCTCATCGCCAGGACGGATGATCTCGTCGGCACCATAGTGGCGGGCCAACTCGACCTGAAATGGATGACGCGCCACGACGAGGATGCGATTCGAATAGCCCAACGCGCGCAGCGCCGCAACGATACAGAGGCCGATCACACCGGCCCCCAGGACCAGCACCGCGCCGCTCTCCGGCGGGGGGCAGCGCAGGACCGCGTGCAGCGCCGTGGCGAACGGATCGGTCAGCGCCGCGTCCTCGTCGCTGACACTTTGGGGAACACGCACCGGTTGGCTTTGATGGGCGACGAATGAAGGGCTCCAACTCCCTCCGGTCGTCGCGCAGTAACCGATCATTGTGCCGGCGGCGATGGTCCCCTCTGTACGTCGCTCGCAGACGCCATAGTCGCCGCGCGCGCAAGGCGCGCACAGATCGGTGAAGCCGCGGGCCACACAGCCCAGCAGCGGGTCCACGACCACCCTCTCTCCCACGACGAATCCCTGCACCGCCGGCCCCACTTCGGCGATGGTGCCCACGTTTTCGTGGCCCAACGTGAAGGGGAAGGAGGTGTACGCAGAAACAGAGGGGCTATCGTGCAGAGTGATGGCATTCAAGTCGCTACCGCAGATGCCGCCGTAGCGCGTGCGCACGCGCACCCAATCGGGACCAGGGAGTGCAGGCTCGGCAACCTCACGGTAGCGCAGGCAGCCCAGGCCGCTCCAGTACACGCCCGGAAAGAAGCGCCCCAGCGCTTTGGCCAGGATGTAACGAGGGATGCTGTCGTCGAATTGCAGGGCTCGCATTGTGGATCTCCTGAAAGTTTTCTGGTACTACTCGGGCCGACTGTTCTTTTACCACAAAGGACACGAAGAGCACAAAGGCTGGACACAATGGATAAGCGCAGGGCTACCCCGACCGGAAAGAGTAGCCAGGTGGACGGTCGAGACACCTGCCGCATCTGTGATCTTTGAATTCCTTCGTGTACTTGGTGAAAGAGACCATTGGTTGAGACATTTCCTACGGGTAATATGCCGCCTCCCAACGGTCGAGTTGGTTCGCCGTGGCGCTCGCCAATCGCCAGCCGTTGGGATCGCGCACGACCGTCCATTGCACATCCCAGAGCGTGGCGATGACGCGGCCATCCACGTTATCGTAGGCGCGCACCTGGGCAGTGACACGGGCCGTGTCGCCGTCGCGGGCGATCTCGTGCACCAAGCCGACCTCGGCCCCAACGGTGGTGACGTAGCCGACCGCCCACGCCTCATAGGGCTGCACCGCCCGCGTTGTCTCGCTCAGCAAGCCGTAGGCACCGGGAACGTCGTGATCGCCAATCGCCAGGTAGAACGAGATGACCGCGTGCTCCGGCGTGTCGCTGCGATAGGCATGCGGGCGGTCGAGGTAGAACCAGGTGTAGCGTTCCCAGGTCCAGCCATAGTTAGCGCCATCCCAGGTGTGGATCGCCTCCCACGCCAGGCCATCCCAGGAATCTACATGGTAGCGCACAGCGACTTCGTCGGCCAGGTCGCCGTCGCGGTTCTCCAGCCAGATGCCGGCCTCTCCCTCGAAGGAGGCCAGCAGCGCATAGGTCGTGCCATCCCAGACAAAGATATGCAGCAGCGTCGTGCTGGTTTCGGCGTGGCCCCAGACCAGGACTTCGGCGCGTCCGTCGGCGTTGATGTCGCGCACATCCAGTTCGCAGGTGGGATAGCGGCCCAGGCCGTGCTTCGATCCCTCCAACGGTTGCAGATTATACCAGGCCTCGCCGTCCAGGACAAAGGCCATCAATTGCGGTGGCTCTCCTGGTTGGTGGTACATCCCCACCCACTCCGGGGTCTCGTCGCCGTCGGCATCTTCCCAACGCAGGCATAGGGGCTGGATGTTTCTCGCCTGCAATTGCGCGTTCCCTCTCGCGATCACGCGTGCCACATCGGTTGGGCTGATCGTCGGGGCAGGGGTAGGAAGTAAGGGAGTAGGGATTAAGGGAGTAGGCGTCGAGGTGGGCACAGGCGATGGCGTCGAGGTCGGAACGGACAGCGGCGTAAGGGTGGGAACGAGGGTAGGGACAGGAGCGCAAGAGGCAAGAAGCAGGAAGCAAGAAGCAAGAAGCAGGAGGCAAGAGGCAAGAGGCAAGAGGCAGGAGGCAAGAGGCAGGAGGCAAGTTCTCCTCATCTCCCCATCCTTCCTATGGCAACCCCACCAGTTCCATCTCGCGCGGATGCTCGATGGAGAAATCGAAGCGCACGGTACGTTTCTCACCCGGCTTGAGGACGAGTTCCCAGTCCAGTAGATTCAGTTCCGTCTGGGCAGAGAGCCTGGGGTCGGCGGATTCCAGCCGCACCTTGATCGCTTCGTGGCGCGACACGGGGATCTGATCGTGGAGCGTGATGTGCGCCTCGACCGCCAGGTGGTTCTCCAGCGTGATCTCGTAGCCGTACTGCAGCCGCCGCCGGTCACCGATGAGTTTCCTGTCCACTTCGCGGCGCTTCAATTCGCGCTCGATCTTGATGTGGTCGTCCACGCCCAGGTAGAGTTCGATTTCGCCCTGCGGGGGAATCAGTTCGAGTTTCGTCGCGCCGATGAACTCGTCGCCGGTGAAGAGGTTGGCCGGGCCGGGCAAGAGAGCATAAGGGCTTATGGGCTTTTCACCGCCCTCCAGGAGCCGCAGGTCATATAGGGGCTTCCAACCTGCATCGGAGACGACGTAGGTTAGTTCGACAGTGAGATCGCCGGCCTGCGTCACTTCGACCTCGACGACGGCGGTGTAGCGTTCGCGTCCCCTGGCCGCACGCAGTTGGTCGAGTTCTTTCTGCGCTTTCTGCAGGCGACGTTCCAGATCGCGCCGCTGCACGGCAAGGCCCAGGAGTACCTTATTGAGCGCCTCGGCGCGGCTGCGCACGCTATCCAGGAGCGCCATCTGCGCTTCGGGGGTCGTCCTGCCGTAGGCCAGCCCGCGCGCAAACGCTCTGGTCTGGGCAGCGAGGTCAATGACGGCAGTCTGTTCCCCCTTGAGGAGTTCGACTTGCGCGTCGAGGGCGCGTATCTCGTCGCTCAGCGCCTCGACCTGCTGTTCCAATTCGCGCACGCGCTCGGCGGGGGTCTCGGTGTAGAAGCGGCGCTGCACGTCTACGCCAAGCAGGCGGGCGCGGGCTGTCCCTCTAGCCGCAGCCCGCACCGAGGCCCGGTCAAGGTTCCGGGGCAGTTCGGCGATTTCGATCCGGTGGCTACCCGGCTCCAGTTTCAGCGTGCCGCTCCGGCTCACCCGCGCGCGGTCGGGGTAGACGGCGACGGCGGTGATGGTGGTTTGGAATTCGGCCATCTGTACGTTCCCCCACATCTGGGCTGTGCTCAAACATCGTGTTCTTCCCATATCCCATATCTTGTTCAGCGATGTGACGGCTGATCAGAACATTGCGGATACGCTGTTGAGTATCCCCATCCGAAGAATCGCGCCCTAACTGAGGATTATACGCCCTTTGACAGAAGGAGGCAACCCCACCTTATCCCCAGTTCCTTCCCCCACGCCATCACCCGGAACACCCACGACTTGAGCAGCCGGTTGAGTCGTACCGCAGCCTTCTCCTCCTCCGGCGCGTAGGCCGGAGCGCCCAGGATGAGATACAACGCACGGCGCACCTCATGCGGGATGATATCTACGCCAGCACTGCTCCCGCCGGCCCTGCGCCTACCACGATTGCATCATAGATCACAGGCACCGCCTGCCCCTTAGTCCCCAGTCCCTAGTCCCTGCTCCAGCCATACCTCAAGCACCCGCCCCACCCGTTCCAGGCTCTCCGCGCTCACCTTGTCGGGCGTGTCCTGCGTGGTGTGCCAGTAAGGATAGTCAAAGTCAATAATGTCCACCGCTGGGATGCCGCGCTGGGCAAAGGGAACGTGGTCATCGAGTATTGCCCAGCGGTATTCGGCGACGAATGTGCTGGTGTATCCCAACGTCGCCGCGATCCCCCACAACTGCGCCTGGAGCGCCGGGTCGGAGTTGTGCTCGAAATACAACTGCTGGTCGGCGTCGCCCACCATGTCCACCACGACGACGGCCTGGGGGGTGACCGCGAGGTTAGCCGCCATGTACGAAGAGCCGACGCACCACTCCCAGCCATCGAGGCCGCCGTTGTCCTCGGCGTCGAAAAAGGCCAGCCAGACCTCGTTCTGCAGTTTGTCCCTGTCCAGCACGCGCGCCAGTTCCAAGAGCACGGCCACGCCGGAGGCGCCATCGTTGGCGCCCAGCACCGGCTCGGCGGGATTCTCCTGGTCAGCGCTGCGGCGGGTATCATAGTGCGCGCCCAGGATGATGACCGGCTGCCCGTCGCTTGAACCCGATTTGCCGATGATGTTGCGCATGGGCGTATCGCGGTAGGTGAATTCCTGCATCTCGACCATCCAGCCGTGCTTCTCCAGTTCGGCGATGATATAGTCGCCGGTTGCCTGCCACGCCGGCGAGCCGGTGGGGCGCGGCCCCAAGTCACATTGCGTGACGACGTGGGCGTAGGCCCGTTCGCCGTCAAATACGGCTGGAGGCCGAGGAGCCTTCCCACAAGAAGCAAGAAGCAGGAAGCAGGAGGCGAGAAGCAGGAAGCGGAAAACAGGAAGCCAGATCGAGACTCGAGACGGTTTTGTCATTTGTCCATTGTCCATTTGTCACTTCGCCGTTGGTAGGGCCGCCAATGCCCGCGCGACATACGCCTGATAGCGCCTGCGCTTGTTGCGCACCGGCGGGTTGAGCGGCGGGAGCAGGCCAAAATTCGCCTTCATCGGCTGGAACGTCGTGGGGTCGGCGTGGCTCACGTAATGGCACAGCGCCCCCAGCATCGTCGTCGGCGGCAGCGTGAGGAGCGGTTGCCCCAGCGCAAAGCGGGCTGCGTTGACCCCCGCCAGCCAGCCGGAACCGACGCTGCCGACGTAGCCTTCCACGCCGGTGATCTGCCCGGCGAAGAAGAGGCCGCGCATTCGACGGAATTCCATCGTTGCATCCAGCAGGAGCGGCGCGTTGATGAAGGTATTGCGGTGCATCCGCCCGTAGCGCACGAACTCGGCGTGTTCCAGCCCCGGAATCATGCGATACACACGTTCTTGCTCGCCGTACTTCAGGTTGGTCTGGAAGCCGACGAGGTTGTAGAGTGTGCCGGCCAGGTTATCCTGGCGCAACTGCACGACCGCGTAGGGCCGTTTGCCGGTGCGCGGGTCGGTCAGCCCCACCGGGCGCAAGGGACCAAAGGCCAGCGCGTCGCGCCCGCGTGCGGCCAGCACTTCTATCGGCAGGCAGCCCTCGAAAAAGCGGGCGTCCTCCCGCTCAAAGTCGCGCAAGGGGATACGCTCTGCCGCCACCAGCGCCTCGACAAAGCGCGCGTACTCTTCCTCCGTCATCGGACAGTTGATATAGTCGCCTCCCTCCTCTTCGTAACGCGAGGCGCGGAAGGCAACCGACATATCAATCGAATCGGCGGCGACAATGGGGGCAAGCGCGTCGTAAAAGTAGAGGTGCTCCTGACCCGCCAGCACCGCGATGGCCTGGGCGAGCGCGTCGGAGGTGAGCGGGCCGGTGGCGATGACGGCAGGCACGTCGGGGATCGCCGTCACCTCCTCGCGCACGATT
>DAOUBA010000123.1:0-15286 GCA_034432855.1 Anaerolineae bacterium
CACCAGATCGGGGGCGCCTTCGATGGCCCGGTTGGTGACGATGTCCAGCCGTTCGGCGGCGACAAAGACGAGGTCGGGCTGTACTGGCTCCGCCTTGCCGGGCACCAGCACGTCGGTAGGGGCGGGGAAGACTCTGCCCAGGGGATGCCGGTGTAGGAACGTGGTGAGCGCAGCAAGCAGTTCGCCAATGATAAGTTGGTGGCCGGGCGCCGGAGCAGGTACCATGATCAACCTCCCATAAATCACCTCATATTGCCAGCCATCGCGGGGGAGGCGCGCGTAATCCTCGTAGGTCCATTCGCCCTGCGAGGGCCAGGTGGCCGTTTCTGCCGGGCTCAGAACGGGGCGGGTCATGACAGCCATATCTCGCCTCCTGGTGACGATTCCTCGACGCGGCATGGAAACCGCGCCTACTATTGTACCACGTTCGCGGGAGAGTGCCAAAGCGCTTGAGTGCGTCTCTACAACCGCTCCGCCACCGCCTGTGCCATCGCCAGCGTGGTGGCATCCCCGCCCATATCGTAGGTGCGCACACGCCCCTCGGCGATGACGCCGGCGATGGCTCCCTCCAGCGCCTGCGCCCGCTCCGTTTCCCCCAGCCACTCCAGCATCAACCTGACCGCCAGGAGCATGGCGCTGGGGTTGACCTTGTACTGCCCGGCGTACTTGGGGGCAGAGCCGTGTGTCGGCTCGAAGATGGCGAAGGAGTCGCCGATGTTGCCGCTGGAGGCGAAGCCCAACCCCCCCACCAACTGCGCCGCCAGATCGGAGATGATGTCGCCGAACATGTTGCTGGTGACGAGCACCCCGTAATCCTGCGGATTCTTGAGCAGCCACATTGCCATCGCGTCCACGTTGACCTCCCACAGTGGGATGTCGGGGAACTCGGCGGCGATAGCCCGCGCTTCGCGCACCATCAGCCCGGAGGTCTCGCGGAGCACGTTGGGCTTTTCGACGAGTGTCACGCTGGGGTATCCGTGCGTCTGCGCGTACTCGAAGGCGCGACGGATGATGCGGCGGCAGCCGCGCCGGGTGAGGATGCGACAGGAGAGGGCGATCTCCTCCGAGGGGGTCTGTTGGAACGCTGCCATCTGCGGGCTGTGAGCTTCCAGCGCCTGCCGCACCTCCTCCGGCAGGGGATGGAACTCGACACCGGCGTAGAGGTCCTCGGTGTTCTCGCGGAAGATGACCAGGTCAATATCGTCGCGGGTATTGAGCGGGTTACCAGGGTAAGCTTTGCAGGGGCGCAGGTTCACATAGAGGTCGAACGTTTGACGGAGGCGCACGATCGGGCTGCGGTAGGTCAACCCCTTCCCGCGTAGTTCTGGGGCGAGTTCCGCCTGGGCCTCCTCTTTGGGTTTGGAGGTGATGGCGCCGAAGAGGGCACAGGTGCAGGTCTTGAGGGTGTCGAGCGTGCGCTGGGGGAGCGCGTCGCCTTCCGTGCACCAAAAGTGCCAGCCGATGTCGGCGGGGATGTATTCGGCGTCGAGCGCGAGTTTATCGAGGACGATCCGGGCAGCGTCCATCACGTCCTGGCCGATGCCGTCGCCGGGCATGAGTGCGATGCGGTATTGGGGCATGGGGCCTCCTCGGGCAGAAGAGTGGAACGGCCTTTGTGCAGGCCGTTGGCAGGCCCGAAAGCCTGCACCACGTTATTCTATCCGACGGGTGAGGAAAGGGCAAGCATTAAAAACAGCCCCCGTGGGGCCCCGGGGGCTGTGTGGGACAATTTGCCAGATCGTCCTACTGCTTCTCATACGGCTGGCCGTCGGCGGCGGGGGGGATTGCCTCGCCCACCACACCGGCCAGGACGATCATCGTCACCAGGTATGGGGCCATCAACAGAAACTGGGAGGCGATGGGCACCTCCAGAATGGACAATTTGGTTTGCAGCGCGTCCGCGAAGCCAAAGATGAGCGCCGCGCCGAAAGCGCCGAACGGCATCCACTTGCCAAAGATCATCGCCGCCAGGCCGATGAACCCCTTGCCAGCAGTCATCAACTCGTCGAAGCGCCCCACCGATCCCAGGATGAGGAAGGCGCCACCCATCGCTGCTGCCATCCCACCCAGCGTCACGTTGACGTAGCGGGTCTTGAAGACGTTAACCCCTAGCGTATCGGCAGCACGGGGATGCTCTCCTACGGCCCGCGTGCGCAGTCCCCAGCGGGTATAGAACAGCATCACGTGGCTGACGATCAGCAGGATGAACAACAAGTAGACGAGGACGTTCTGTTCGAAAAAAACCGGGCCGATGACGGGGATATTGGAGAGGATCGGGATCGAGACGGGTTGGAATATACCCGGGTTGTTCAGGTGCTGGAAGCGTGTCTCGGCCAGGATGCGGGCGCTGAGAAAACTGGTGAGCCCCACTGCCAGGATATTGATGGCGGTGCCGGCGATGATCTGGTTGACCTTGAAGCGCACCGCCAGTACCGCCAGGAGCAGCCCCAGGAGCGCGCCGGCCAACAGCGCGCCGGCCAGGCCGAAGGACAGGGCGGCCCATGACGGCCACCTCCAGACGTTGGCGGCCACACTGCCCATCAAGGTGGCTGTGAAGGCGCCGCTCAACATCATCCCCTCGATGCCGATGTTGATTACTGCACACCGCTCGCACAGCACCCCGGAGAGCGCCGCCAGGGCGATGGGGACAGCACGCAACAGGGCACTGCTCAGCAGCCCCGTAAAGTTGAACGAGCGATCGCGGGCGGCCCAGGTGAGGAAGGCCAGCACAAAGACCGTTGCCACTACACCCAGGATCAGGTTGACCCGCCGGAACCCGCGCGCCAGTTGCCATCCGCCCAGGAAGGCGCACGCGAGCACGCATAGATAGAGCACCGTCGCGCTGGGGAAAGTCAAGTCGGGCACCGGCAGTGCCTGCGACTGCGCACCGGCGTTGAGGACGAAGGTCGTCGTCTGTCCCGCCGTGCTCATACGGGCGAACAGCAGGTAGATCAACAGCCCGGCTCCCAGAAAGACCAGCCCGTAGGTGAGCGCCCGTCGTCGGGAGACGCCGCTCCGGACACCGATTCGCTGCAGCCAACCGGCCAACACGCTCATTGTCTTCTACTCCCTAGATGCGGCCCCAGCCGCGCGTCAGGACCAGCTCCTCCCTCTCCTTGGGGGCGCGGAGACGGTAGATGAGGCGTACCAGTTCAGGGGCGGCGATGAAGATGATGATCAGCGCCTGGAGGATGGAGATGATGTCAATCGGCACGTATGCAGCCCCCTGCATTTTTTGCGCGCCGGCGCGCAGAAAGCCGAAGAGCAGCGCCGCCAGCAACACTCCCACCGGATGGCTCTTGCCCAGGAGCGCCAGCGCGATGGAGTCGAACCCATAGCCGGAAAAGAAGGCATTGGGCATAAAGTGGAGCACCCCCAGGATGTCGTGAGCGCCGGCCAGTCCAGCCAGCGCGCCGCTTATGGCCATCACCAGCACAATGTTGCGCGCCACATTGATCCCGGCAGTGCGCGCGGCCCACGGGTTGAGGCCCACCGCGCGGATCTCGAACCCCACCGTCGTCTTGAACAGCAGCCAATAGACCACGCCGACCATCACCAGCGCCAGAATGAGCCCGGCGTTGATGCGGATGGAGGGATCGCCAGGGAAGAATTGGGGTAGATACGCAGAGGGCTGAATTTCCGGACTGACCGGCCGGCCGGCGCCGGGGCGAGCCATCGGTCCACCGACCTGGAGGAGATAGTCGGCCAGCCGGTAGGAGATATAGTTCAGCATCATGGTGTTGATCACCTCGTGCGCACCGGTTTTTGCCTTGAGAAAGCCGGCGATGGCAGCCCACAATGCTCCGCCGGCCATCCCTGCCAGCAGGGCCAGCGGCAGATGGATGAACCAGGGCAATCCTGTCAGCCGGTAGCCAACGTAGACCGAAGCCAGCCCGCCGATAAAGTACTGGCCCTCGGCGCCGATATTGAACAGATTGCAGCGGAAGCCGATGGCCACTGCCAGTCCGGCAAAGATGTACGGCGTGGCGATGCGCAGGCTTTCCGTCAACGGATAGATCGCTCGCAGCAGTTGGGCGCTCTCGCCGGTCTGGAAATACGTGGAGAGCCCGGTGACGATACGGGCCGGGCTGCCGAAGGCCCCTTCGAACAGGGCGGCGTAAGCGTTGACGACGGACAACCCCGCTTCCGCCAGCCCCGCCAGCACTCCATCGCCAAAGGCCGCCCATACCCCAGGATCGAAGGCCGCGATAAAGATCGCACCGATAACCAGGGCGGTCAAGATGGCCAGCAGGGGCATCGTCACCGCCTGCCAGTGCCAGGCCAGGAGGCGCGGCAGTACCCTGCGCGTCAGCTCTTCGCCATGCAATCCGACCTGGGTACGGATACGGCCTGTGCACAATCCCTGGGTGATCTCGCGGAGCCTGCCGCGCACCTCGGAAGGGATAGCTGCATCAGCTGCGTGATATGGTGCCAACCCCACACCCTCGTCGGCCAGGCCCAGGCGCTGCACACCCCCCTTGAGTTTCCCCTGTAATGCCTGACCGACGGCAGAGTAGACGGCCTGCTCCACCTGCTTTAGCGCGCTCGTCAGCAGCCGTTCCGCTCCGGCGGCTTTGCCGTCCTGGAAGGTGGTGAACCACTCATCCTGATCCACACCGATAACCCAGGCGCCCTGTTGGGCGGCGGCGCGGATGGCCGCGCTCCCGCTCAATCCGCCGGCGGCAAAGATCACGTCTGCGTTCTGGCCGAGCAACCTGTTTGCTGCCGCTTCTCCCGCCTGCGTGTCGTTGAAGGA
This sequence comes from Anaerolineae bacterium, assembly GCA_034432855.1. Taxonomy (GTDB): domain Bacteria; phylum Chloroflexota; class Anaerolineae; order B4-G1; family B4-G1; genus DAOUBA01. The sequence goes on from DAOUBA010000123.1 coordinate 4,757, forward strand.
ATCGGTATAGACCTGGATGACCCTGGCGCGCCGATTGACGTGAGCCACGCCGTGCTCAAAGCCCCGCTGGAACTTGCGCACCGGTGGCACGTCCATGCCGCCCACGAACCCCACGACGTCCCGCTCGGTCATCAGCCCGGCCAGCGCGCCGGCCAGAAAGCCGGCCTGGTCCTCGGCAAAAATCAGCCCGGTGACGTTGTGGCTCTCCGGCTGTGGTTCGTAATCCACGACAATGAAGTGAACCCCAGGGTGATCTCGTGCCAGCCGTTCCACCACCAATCCCATTGTGGAGCCGATGGTGACAATGATGCGGCAGCCCCGTTCGATCTGTTGGCGGATGTTGTTTTCGTAATCGGCGGGGGTTTGGGTTTCGAAGAGTTCGAACTCCAGGCCGCGTTCACGGGCGATGCGGACCATCCCTTCGGCGGCATATTGGCTAAAAGTACCATGGCCCAGGCGCCCCACATCGGTGACCAATCCGAGTCGAGGTCTAGACGACGACATTGACACCGGCGACCTCCTTTCGTACCCCGGCCATCAGGAGACCGATTTCCTCTTTGCTGACTTTGTCGGCCGGCAGGATGTCCATGATCTTACCTTCGTACATCACAGCGATGCGGTCGGCAAGGCCCATCACCTCGTCCAGTTCCGGCGAGACGAGCAGGACGGCGCATCCCTCGTCGCGCTTCTGGATGATGCGGCGGTGGATATATTCGATCGAGCCCACATCCAGCCCGCGCGTGGGTTGGGAGGCAATGAGCAGTTGGATCGGGCGGGAGAACTCGCGGGCGACGATGACCTTTTGCTGGTTGCCACCGGAGAGGTTGGTGACCGGTACCATGACGCTGGGAGTACGCACGTCGAACTCGCGTACCCGTTGCTCCGCCGTCGAAAGGATGACCGGCTGATTCAACACACCGGCGCGGGCAAAGGGGGGCAGGTAGTACGTGTTGAGGATGAGATTGTCGGCGACGGGAAACTGCAAGACTAGGCCGTCCCGCAGGCGATCCTCCGGCACGTGGGCCACTCCACGCTCCAGAATGTGGCGCGGCGATGCTCCGGTCACATCGCCATCTAGAATGCGCACGCGTCCGCTCTTCGCCGGCCTCAGCCCCGTCAATGCCTGCACCAGTTCTGTCTGTCCGTTGCCCTGAACGCCGGCAATTCCCAACACCTCGCCGGCTTGCACCTGGAAGGAGACGCCGCGCACGGCCGGATTGCCGCGGTCGTCCATCACCTCCAGGTTCTCCACCTCCAGCACCGTCTCGCCGGGGCGGGCAGGCCCTTTTTCCACCCGCAGGAGCACCTGCCGCCCGACCATCATCGAGGCCAGTTGCGCCTCCGTGGTCTGCGCCGGGCGGGTAGTGCCCACCACGCGCCCGTTACGCAGGACGGTGATCCGGTCGGCGATCGCCATCACCTCCTTGAGTTTGTGGGTGATAAAGACCACAGACTTGCCCTGCGCCACCAGCGAGCGGATAATCTTGAAGAGTTCCTCCACTTCCTGCGGCGTGAGCACCGCCGTCGGCTCGTCGAGGATCAGGATGTCGGCCTCGCGATACAGCAGTTTGATGATCTCGACGCGCTGCTGGATGCCTACCGGCAGGGTCTTGATCGTAGCCTGGGGGTTCACTTCCAACCCGTACTGTTCCGAGATTTCGCGAATGCGGCAAGCAGCCGTGGCACGGTCCAGAAAGATACCGTTCTTGATCGATTCGACGCCCAGCATGACGTTCTCGGTTACGGTGAGCACCGGCACCAACATAAAGTGCTGATGCACCATACCGATGCCCTGGGCAATCGCGTCGCGGGGCTCACGGATTTCGACCCGACGGCCGCGCACGAAAATCTCCCCCTCGTCGGGGGAGTAAAGGCCGTAGAGGATATTCATCAACGTCGTTTTGCCGGCGCCGTTCTCGCCCAACAGGGCATGGATTTCGCCTTGCTCCAACGTCAGGTCAATGTGGTCGTTGGCAAGCACTCCCGGAAAGGACTTGGTGATACCGCGCAGTTCCAGGACAGGGGGCATGATCGTCTCCTTGCGGCGGGGCAAGGTGGCGGTGCCGGGAACAGGCCCGGCACCGCCCTTTCATTTTGCCTGACTACCTGCTACCAGCCGGTGTCAATTGTGCCGTTGATGATGCCCTGGCGGACGGTCTCCAGTTCGGCCTTCAGTGCCGACGGCACGTCGTCGTCAAAGTCGTGGAAGGGGGCGAGGCCCACCCCCCCGTTTTCCAGCGTGCCCACCAGCATGCCGCCCTGGAAGGTGCCCTCCTTGGCCATCTGGATCGCCATCGGCACCGTCATGTCCATGCGCTTCATGATGCTGGTCAGGATCACCGGGCAGTACTCGGAGGCACTGACGCACCAGTCGGTGTCCACGCCGATCAGCATGGTACCGGGGCGCGCCTGCACGGCCGCCGCGGTGCCCAGGCCCACCGGCCCGGCGACCGGCAGGACGATGTCCGCGCCTTCGGCGATCAGGTCTTCGCCAACGCGACGGCCGTCGTCGGTGGACTCAAAGTTGCCGACGAAGGTCGTCATCCCCAGCACCTCGACGTTGGTGCCGTGCTGCTGGTTATAGTAATCCACGCCGCTCTTGAAGCCGACCATGAAGATGGTGACGGGCGGGATCTCGATGCCGCCAAAAGTGCCCACCTTACCGGTCTTGGTCATTCCTGCTGCCAGGTAGCCGGCCAGGAAGGCCGCCTCGTCGGTGGCAAAGGTCAGATCAACGAGGTTGGCCGGGGGGGACTCGTGGAACTGGTCAATGCCGGCAAAGTACACGTTGGGGTTCTGCTGGGCGAAGGTCAGCGTGTCGTCCGTCAGCAAAAAGCCCACGGTGACGATCATGTCATAGTTCTGGTCAATGAACTGCTGGAGGTTGACAGCATAGTCGGTCTGCTGTTGAGACTCCAGGTAGGCGACCGTCACCCCCAATTGCTCCTTCGCGTTCTCCATGCCTTGCCAGGCCGTGGCGTTGAAGGACTTGTCGTCAATGCCACCCACATCGGTCACCTCGCCGACGCAGAAAACATCGGGGCTTGCGCAGTTGGGGCCGCGGGGCTTGCAACCCCCAACCAACGCGGCAATGATCAGAAGACTCGTTGTTACCCAAAGCAACTTGCGCATCGCAATCCTCCTTATTAAGACTAAAGTCTCAACTCACGCACATCAGAAGACAGGTCTGGTGCTCTCGATAATGCTCACCTCCTTTATCCGACTGTCGAGATGATGGGAACTTTGCAGGCGATTGTCTGGCGAAAAACCCGTTTTCTCTCATTTGGCAGTGCTCTTTCGGAGGAGAATCCCCACTCACGGGCTCAGAAAATGGGTTTTTGGGTGCGTTTCCTCCACAAAATCAAATTCGCCAGAGTCCAGTACAATAGATTCGTCATTTTCACCATCCCTGCAACAGATTATATGCCGAAGCGAGCACAAATACAAGTGGGTTGGAGTGGAACGAATTGCCAATTTGTCTTATGCGCTCTTATCGCGCCGCCTGCTCGTACACCCGCCCGAATTCGACCATAAAGTGCGCCGCCACCTCCGGGTCGCGGATGATGAGCAGGTTCTCGTCGTTGGCGTTCTCGGCGTTCGCGGTAAAGTTGTAGGAGCCCAGGATCACCGTCGCGTCGTCCACAACGATGACCTTGTGGTGCATGATGTACGGGTTGCCGTCGAGCCGCACGTCTATCCCCGCGTCGCGCAGGCGGGTGTATTGGCCGTACTCCGACTCGGCGTTGCGCTCCTCGATCACCCCCTGTACCGTGACGCCCGCCCGCGCCCGCGCGATCAGCGCGTCGGCGATCTCGTCGCTGGTGAAGGAGAAGGCCATGAAGCGGATGCGGCTCTGGGCGCGTGCGATCTCGGCGAGGATGTGCGCGGCCACACCGTCTTCGGGCGAAAAATAGTTTTCCACCGCGACCTCGTGCATCTGCCCGTCCGCGGTCTGGAAAGTGATGGTGATGCGCGGGTTGGGCGTCTCGGCGGGCGAGGTGGGGCCGAATTCGCCGGCGAACATCTCCTCGAACTCGGCGGCATAGTTCTCGGCCAGCGCCGCCGAGGCGATCAGCACAGCATTGTTGTTGTTGCGATAGGTACAGTTGGTGGTCAGGTTCCACGAGCCGCTCCACACCCACTGCCGGTCAATGACAACGAACTTGTCGTGCATCAGGCCGCTCTCGCGCCGGTCCTCGACTACCGGGATGCCGGCGTCTCGCAGGGCGAGCACGGCCTCTTCTTCGGCGTTGTCGCTCTCGGTGACCAGGCGCACCGGCACGCCGCGTGCGTGGGCCGCGATCAGTGCACCGGCCACGCTCTGTAGATCGAGGTCGTAGGCCGCCACGTCCACGCTGCTCTGCGCCTGCTCGATCGCCGCGACTAGTTGTTCGTCCACGCCGCCGCGGTGATAGGCATCGTCGTCCGGGTAGCGTGGACTGGTGAAGTAGACGCGGATCCAGTCGCCGCTCACTGTCTCTGTGACTGTGCGCTCGCCGTCCAGATCACATGCCAGTTGAGCGAGCGCCACGGCCAACGCCGCCAGGATGAGCACGCCTGCTCTGGGCAATGGCGGTGTGGGTTTCAGCGGTTTGCGCAATTCTTACCTCCATGCCCGCTCGTAGTAGCGACTCTAGTCTTTGGGCTACCTTCTCGTTCCACAGCAGCCACAACGGGCACAGCGGTCGCTTCGATCTCTGCCAGCAGGCTGCGCACCCGTTCTATCTGTGCCTCCGGCGTGGCCTCTGCGCCAGCCTGGCGGGCGACGCGTTTGAGCGTGCGCCGCAGGTCGGCCAGACGCGTGTCGAGTTCCTCGGGTACGAATGACTCCGCCCGTGTAGCCAACGCCTCGGCCCGCGCTACACCCCAATCGAGCAGTATCCTGGCGGCGGGGTCGAGGAGGTCGGCGGTGAGGGATTCGTCTTCGAGGATGCGTTCGACGCTGGATTGTTCGAAACGTTTCTGGTCGCTCATCACGTCATACTCTCTCTAGAGGCGGGGCAACACCTCGCCGTATCCCTGGAGTCGGAGAAAGATCATTGCAGCCCAGGTCAACGCCAACAGAATCAGCGCAACATAGTCTATCGTGCGCATTTGAGGGTCGAGGTACAGGGAGCGTTTGGCCTCGGGACTGAACCCTCTCGATTCCAGCGCCATCGCCAGCATGTTGGTGTGACGAATGGCATAAATGAAAAGCGGTGCGGCCAGTGGGATGAACTTGCCGGCCCGTTTGAAAACGTTGCCCGATTCCAGATCCAGACCACGGGAGACCTGCGCCTGGACGATGGTGGCTCCGGCCCCGGCGAAGGTCGGCACCAGCCGTAGCGCCGTGGAGAGAGCAAAGGCGACGGGATAGGGAAGTTTCAACCGGATCAGCCCGTTGGTGAACTCTTCATTCTTGGTGGTCGAAAGGAAGATCAGGCCGGTGCCCACGAAGGTTGCCAGTCGCAGGCCCATAGCGATGGCGTATAGGAGCGACTCGCGGCTGACCTGCAGCGGGCCCCAGGCCCACAGAGGGGTGGGGCCCTTGGCGAAGAACGGCCACATCACCGTGCTAAAGACCACCAGCAGGATCAGGATGAAGCGCAGGCGCCAGAAGTTGGGCATAGCCCTGGCCGCGATGGCAATCAGGAGCACGACCAACGTCACGCCCGCTGTCCACAGCGGGTGGTTGAACGTCAGGGCCATCCCGCAGAGAATCACCGCGCCGATGATCTTGGTGCGGGGATCAAGCCGGTGAAACCAGGTGTTCTCATCCAGGTAGAGGAAGATGTTCATGGGCCTGCAACTCCTGGACCATCTGTTCCACGGTGAGGGCCTGGGTACCCAGCCAGTTGCCCAGGCGCAGCAGTGTGGGAGGGCGGAGTGCGGTCTCCGCCAGCCGCTCCTCCTGGGCGAAGATGGCGCGCGTTGGCCCATCCAGCAGGATGCGGCCGTCCTTCAGCACGATCGTCCGGTCGGCATACTCGGCCGCCACCCACATCGAGTGGGTGATGATGATGACGGTATGCCCCCGCCGGTTGAGCATGCGCAGCATCTCCATGATGTTCCTCTGGTGGCGATAATCCAATCCCGTCGTGGGCTCATCCAGGATGATAACCTGGGGCTGGGTCGCCAGGACCGAAGCGACTGCCACGCGCTGCCGCTCTCCTTTGGTGAGGACGAAGGGGATTTCCTCCTCATATCCCGCAAGGCCCACGGTCTCTAGCGCCTCGGCTACCCGCTTCTTGATGGTCTCGGCGTCAAAGCCCGCCATCTTCAGGCTAAAGCCCACTTCTTCGCGCACGGTGCTGGCAAAGATCTGATGGTCGGGGTTTTGGAAGACATAGCCTACCATCTGGGCCAGTTGGCGACGGCTGGCCTCCCGCGTTGGACGCCCTCCCACCCGCATCTCGCCGCTGGTGGGTTGCAATAGTCCGTTAAAGTGCTTTGCCAGCGTGGTCTTGCCGGAGCCGTTTTGCCCCAGGATAGCAACGAACTCTCCCTCACGGATCTGCAGGTTCACGTCGCGCAGCGCCTCGACGTTGCGGGTAGGGTACACATGGCCCAAGTCTTGCGCTTCCAGGATGATGGGCTGGTCGGCGCCAGGGCAGTGCAGGGTCTCCAGGTTGAGCGGCCGTCGTTGCGCCAGGCGGTTCTTTTCGATGACAGCGATTGCCTCTTCGAGCGTCAGGGGCGAGCCCGGCCAACCCAGCGTGTGGAAGAGTTCCACGGTGGGTGGAGGTTTGACGCCGCAGGATGCCAGTGCATCCAGGTCGGTCATCACTGCTCGCGGCGTCCCTTGCGCAACAACGCTCCCTTCGCGCATCAGCCACACCTGGTCGGCGTCCGCGGCTGTCTCCGGCTCGTGATCTACGACGAGCAGCGTACGCTTCTCCTGGCGCAGCATGTCCGCTACCGAGAGGACCTCCTCGCGCCCGATGGGGTCCAGGTCGGTTGTCGCTTCGTCCATCACCAGCACCTCGGGCTCCAGCGCCAGCACCGAAGCGATAGCCAGGCGCTGCTTTTGTCCCCCCGAGAGGCTGGCAGGTTCGCGCTTGCGCAGCGCAGATAACCCGACAAAGTCCAGGTAGCGCTCGATGCGCCGCTCGATCTCGTCGCGGGGCAGGCAGTGATTTTCCGGGCCGAAGGCGACCTCCAGTTCCACGCTGGTGGAGAAGAGCTGGGCCTCGAAATCCTGGAGCACCAATCCCACGAGGCGGGACATGTCGGCCACCCGAGACTCGCCAACGACCCGGTCCTTGACGAGCACACGCCCGGTATAGTCGCCTTGAAAGAAATGGGGCACGAGGGCGTTCAGCGCGGCGCATAGAGTTGACTTGCCCGCGCCCCCGTGCCCCATAATCACGGTGAACGTACCGTCCTCGATCTGACCGTTGACGCGATGGAGGGCTGGATGCGCTGTTTCTCGATAGGTAAAACTGAGGTCCTCGATCGAGATAACGCCCATCGTGGCTTCTCGGCCGGTCCTACATCAGGATGCTGCCAACGATGATCAGGACCGTGCAAATGACGCCGACGATCAGTGCCTGCCCTGTCAGGACATAGCCTCCGATGATCCAGCCGACCAGCGCGCCGGCGGTCACCAGCCAGGCTCCGATGACGCCGGCGAGCGGCTTGCCGATGTCCCGCTCGGCCATCACGTCCCACCAGACGAGGCGAAGTTGCTTCTTGACCACGCTGTAGACGGCCAGGAATAACAGTCCCCCGATCAGGCTGCCAAAGGTGTCGTTAATGGTGATGATGCTGACCAGGACGGGGTAGGGCACCATTCCCAGCACTTGAAGCCACATGGCGATCACTACCCCGCAGGCGGCTGAGGAGATGAGGGCGATCAGGATGTACAATACCCAGGAGCGCCAGTTGCCCACGGCAGGTTCCCGTTGGCCATCGGCGATAGGCTTCAGTGTAGTCCACATCGCGTAGGGGAGGTAGCCGAGCAGGAAATTGCCGATGAAGCCAAAGATGCTGCCGGGACCCAGCGTGCCTCCAAAGATGTCGCCGATCAGGTTGCCCAGGGCAGCACCCCATGCTCCTGCAGGGCCAAACAGCAGGCCGAATACCATTGGGAAGATGTTACCTACCCTCACCTCTGTGATGCCGGGGATAAGGGGAATGGCGGTCTTGAAAGCGATCAGTGCGGCGCCATAGATCGCGGCACATACGGCTACCAGGATGATCATCCTGGTGTTCTTCCACATTGTGAAAGCGGATTTCATTTGTCCGTCTCCTTTCGTGATGGTTGATGCTTAAGACCCTGCGCATGAGAGTTCTGTGTCCTATCGGTTCAATACTCACCACCTCCTCTCATCGTTATGCGTCCCGTACGTGCGATTGACGTGAATAGTGTATTACAGCAGTGGGGATGTGTCAAGTGGCATAACCTGGCCCAGGCTGCCATCTAGCGTGGCTATCCCTGATTGACAAGTCTTGCAAATTGTATTATAATGCTATTGAGCTAGAGCATTAGTACAATATGTGGATGATCAACCTGACGATTAAGTCGACAGGCAAGGTGCCTATATACGTCCAGGTCGAGGAACAGATCCGTTCGCTCATCGCGGCGGGGCGGCTGAGGCCGGGCGACCGACTCCCCACCATCCGCGAACTCGCCACCGAACTGCGGGTGAACTATAATACCATCGCCCGTGCTTACCTCGATCTGGACCGCGAGGGGATCATTTCGACCCAGCAGGGGCGAGGCACGTTCGTCGCCGGCGTCCCCGATGCCGAGCAGATAGCGCGTCTGCGCCAAGAGAAACTGGAAGCCATCGTGCACGCAGCCCTCGACGAGGCCCGCACGTTAGGCTACGCGCCCGACGAGATCGCCGCGGTCTTTGAAGCAGAACTGGCGCGCTGGCTGCGTACGAGTGGTCGAAGGAAGAAGGTGGCATGAGAATGGATGGGGGCCATTGATGCATGTGGAGGAGGCCAATGAATAAAGCGTTGTTGACCGGATGTATGCTCGCGTTGTTGTTGACCGCCTGCGGCGGGCCCAAGACGCTGCCGGAAGACGAAGCCCAGGCCTTTGCCGAACAGGTCGCGCCGATCACCGAGAACCTGCTCACCGCACTGAGCAACGGCGACGAGGCGGCCTACACGCGAGATATGGACGAGACGATGAAGAAGGCCAGCAGCGGCACCAAGTTCACCCAGGTCTATGAGACGGTCATCGGCAAGATCGGCAAGTATCTCTCTGCCGAGATGACCCAGGTGCTGGAGCAGGGCACGTATCGCATCGTCATCTACGATGCGCAGTTCGAGAACGAGGAGCACGTGACCGTGCGCGTGGTCTATGACGTCTCCGGCACAGAGCCGCTCGTCGCCGGACTGTGGTTCGATTCACCCACGTTGCGCCGGCAGTAGGGGCGGGATGACCCCGCCCTGCACAATGACAGGAGGTCAGAGATGGAGAGCTTTGAACAATTCTCACGGCTGATCCCGTTTTTGATCCCGATCGCCTTACTCCAACTGGGGCTGATGGTCTTTGCACTGGTGGACCTCGTGCGCCGCGAGCGCACGCGCGGCCCCAAATGGGCCTGGGCGCTGGTGATTGTGCTGGTCAACTTTATCGGCCCGATCGTCTACTTTTTGGTCGGGCGGGAGGAGTGACAGGTGGCGGCGATTCGCACAGAGGGCCTGCGGAAGCACTTTGGCAGCGTGCGGGCGCTCGATGGCCTGACCCTTACCGTCGAGCCGGGAACGGTCTTTGGCTTTCTCGGCCCCAACGGCGCGGGCAAGACGACGACCATCCGTATCCTCGTTGGCCTGGCGCGGCCCACAGCCGGACGGGCCTGGGTAGATGGCCTCGACATCGCCACCTCGCGCCGCCAGATCGCCGCGCGCATCGGCTACCTGCCGGAAGACCCGGTCTGTTACCCGTGGATGACGGCCCGCGAGTTCCTGGATTACGTCGGGCGCGTCTTTCACCTCCCGGCCCAGGAGCGTGAGCAGCGCACGAAGGAACTCCTCGAACTAGTGGGGCTGACCGAGGTCAGCGGGCGGCGCGTCGGGGGATTCTCGCGGGGGATGCGCCAGCGACTAGCGCTGGCCCAGGCGCTGGTCAACCGGCCCGGCGTGCTCTTTCTGGACGAGCCGGCCAGCGCGCTCGATCCCGTCGGACGCAAGGAGGTGCTGGAACTCATCGAGCGATTGCGCGGCCAGTGTACCGTCTTTATGTCCACGCACATCCTGGCCGACGTCGAACGGGTATGCGATACCGTCGGCATCATCCATCGCGGCAAACTGATCGTCCAGGCGCCGCAGGCGGAACTCTTGTCGCGCTATGCCCAGCCGGTGTTCGAGGTCGAGGGGGATAACGGCAGCGCCGCGCCGCTCGCCGCATGGGCTGAAACGCTGCGCCAAAGGCCGTGGGTGGCCGGCGTCTCGGTGGATCGGACGGTCGCCCGCGTGGTCGTGCGCGATGTGGCGGCGGCCAAGCGCGAATTGTTGGCTGTGGCGGCGCAAGCAGGGCTGGCTCTCGTGCGCTACGAAATGGTCAGGCCGTCGCTGGAGGATGTGTTCATGCGG
>DAOUBA010000124.1:0-10847 GCA_034432855.1 Anaerolineae bacterium
TTCGCGCCCGCCCAACCCCCCGATTTCCCCTTCGCCCAGACATGTGGGTAATCACCACTGGCACAATTCAGATTGTGAACAACGCCACGCTCTCGACGTGATAGGTCTGCGGGAACAGGTCCACGGGCTGCACCTCGATCAGGCGGTAGCCGGCGGCGATAAGCCGTTTCGCGTCACGGGCCAGCGTCGCCGGGTCGCAGGAGACGTAGACCAGGCGTGCAGGGCGGCGCTCCACGAGCGCGTCGAGCGCCAGGCGATCCAATCCGGTGCGCGGCGGGTCCACCACGGCGGCATCCGGCGAGGTCTCCAGATCGGGAAGCACCGCCTCGACCGGCCCTTCGATCACGTCCACGTTGTCGTATGGCGCCGTGTTCTCCAGCAGGTCGGCGACGGCAGCCGGAGAAACCTCGATGGCAGTAACCAGTGCGGCGCATTCGGCCAGCGGCATGGTGAACAACCCCACGCCGCAGTACGCATCGAGCACCGTATCACCGTCATGCAGGTCGAGACGCTCCAGTACCAGGCGCACGAGTTCGCCGGCCTGGGGTGTGTTGACCTGGAAGAACGAGGGGGCAGAGATGCGATAGGTATGACCGGCAACGGTCTCGTGGATGTGGTTGTTGCCGATGAGGTTGACGGGTTGGCCGTCGGAGAGGAGTAGCACACAGGAGACAGGCAGGTCGAGTTCGAGGGCGGGTGGCAGGTCGTCCTCCATCTCGAAGATGACCATTCGTTCGCCGGTCGTGACGCCGGCACGCAGAGATAGAGACGACAAGCCTTCCAGGTCGAGATCGAGTGCGGCGTAGAGATCGGCCAGGAGCGGGTGGAGGATGCCGCACGTATCTATGGCGACGGCCTCGGTGCTGGCCGCGCGTTGGAAGCCGAGGCCGCCATCGGGTGCGGGGTGGAAGCGGGCATGATTGCGGTAGGCCCAGCCGGAGGGATCGGGCCGCGTCGGCTGCACCGGCGGATCGGCGATCCCGCCGATGCGCGCCAGTTGATCGGCAACGATTGCGGCCTTGAGGTGCAATTGAGCAGAGTAGGTGATGTGCTGCCATTGGCATCCACCGCAGCCCGTGGGGCCGAAGTAGGGGCAGGGTGGCACGACGCGGTCGGGCGATGACTCCAGCACCTCGACCAGGCGGGCGAAGGCATGATGGCCCCTGTCCTCGGTGACCTCGACGCGCGCGGTTTCGCCGGGGATCGCGTAGGGGACAAAAACGACGCGCCCCTCGTGGCGGCCCAGTGCTGCACCGCCGTGGGCGATACCGGTCAGTTCAAGGGTGAACGTCTCCATCAAAAGTACCTATCCATCAGCCGCCCAACCCATTCGGGCACGACCGGCTGCTCGGCGCGGTCATACTGCGGAAAGTACGGCTTGATGTCCAGCACCGGCGTCCCGTCAATCGCGTCGAGCCCGCGCACCGTCAACACGTTCCGCTCGATTCCTACACGCTCGACCACTGTGACGCCAATGGGGTTAGGCCGGTGTCTGGCGCGCTGGGCAAAGATGCCCACCTCCGGCATGTCGGCGCGCCCCTGCGGGCGGCGGACAAGATGTTCGGCAGGCTCAAAGGTGGTCTGATGCATCAGAAAGACCACGACGATGTGCGAGAACTGCTCGAGCCCCTGCAGGCCCGCCGCCAGGGCCTCGTCCAGGTGAATCTCCGATACGACACGGCCCCAGTCTTCGTCAACAGGCTCGGTGATGGGCGAACGGACGACGCCGATGGGCCTGAGGTTCAGGGCGGCGCGTTCTAACGTCGGCGGACAGTGCGCCGCCGTGAGATCGGCCAGCCGCTCGGCAATGTCGTGCACGATCGCATCGGGGACGCCGTCGTGCGCCTTGGATTGCAGACGCAGGTCAATCTGATCGTTCACGTAATCTACCACGACGTACAGCCCTTCAGCGGTCAACGCGATTTCGGTGGAGAAAAGGTCGAGACCGCTGAGACAGGCGATGGTAGCGGTGATCTCGCCCAGGCGGCCCAGGCCGTAGCGATTCTCTTCGGCGCAGGCGACGGGGGTGTAGACGTGCGTGCGGGTATCCCACCAGCAGGGATAGACCTGCCCGGCGCAATAGATGACGCGGAACCAGGCCGGACGCCCGTCGAGCGCGGTCGGGGTGACGTGGGCTTGCAGCAAGTAATGATCGGTCGGATGCTCCTGACGAGCGCTGAGCACCTGTTCCCACAAAGTCGCTTCCATCACCACGCCCTCGCCGCCGCCGCCGTGTGCGGGTTTGATGGTGAAGCAAGGGCCCAGAGGACTCAAGTCTACAGGCGGCGGGGCGGGCTGTTCCTCATAGGGCGGCAAGATAACGGTGTAGGGTGTGTGTAGACCGGCGCTGATGAGCGCTGTGTGCATCGCGGCTTTGTTCCAGGTGCGCCGGGCAAGTTCGGGCGGATTGATGCAGTATGCCGCGTGCTCGCCGGCCCATTGGATGAGCGCGTTGAAGCGGGCGTCGCTATCCGAGGCACGGTCAAAAAGCACGCAGAAGGCAAGTTGGCCGTCGTTCAAGAGGTGGACAAGGTGAGCAATGTTGCCGGGGACGGCCTGGAGCGTGGATAAGCCGCGCGAGCGGCAGGCGGCATCGAGCAGGGCAACGAAATCGGCGTCGGGCGGCCAGTTCCAGGCCATGCAGAGGTGGTAGAGGGCCATCCAGTGCGCCTTACGTCAGGGAATCCAGCGGATACAGCGACACGCCCAGCGGGTCAAAATCGCCAGGGTTGAACGTGACTAACGTCAGGTTGTGCTGGAGAGCGGTAGCCGCGATGAGTGCATCGGGGATACTGAACGCACGCCCCTGAGCCTTCTGTTGGCGGATGAGTTGCCCGGCCCGCTGGCCGATTTCTGCGTCTACGGGGATGGTCTGGAAGCGCGAGAGGAGTTTGCGGGCAGCATATTCCTCGTGTGGCCGGAGTCCACTGTACAATTCCAGATGGGTCACCGGTGAGACGGCGACCCGTCCCGGGCGGGTGATCCCTCGCACCAGACGCAGTACGTCTTTGCGCCCTCGCATCTGCCGGATGATGACGCCGGTATCCAGTATGTATCTGGAAGCCGCCATCTTACGCCTCGTGGAAATCCCGGATAGTCCAACTGGCACGAAAGTCGCGCAGCCAGCGGTCTATGTCCTCATCCGTGTTCCAATACGGGTAGTCTTCCGCCGACAGAATGCCGAATGTTTCCTCGAGCACCGCCAGCGTCTCTTCCTCCTCCAGGCGCTCTTGCAATGCCTGGGCGACGAAGGCGCTGCGCTGGCGTGGAGGGACCAGCGCCTTCAGGCGCTCCACCAGTGTTTTGGGAAGCGAGAGTGTAATCTTGGCCGTTGCCATACCATCCCCCTTATACCACCAGTTTATCTTATTATACCACCACCTGTGCGGGGTAACAACTCGCGGCTCAGCCCCACGCCCCGCTGGCGAAGAGAATGGTGACGGTGACGAGATACCAGTGGATCAGGAACGGGTAGAGGAAGGAGCGCGTGCGCCAGGCGACGTAGCCGAACGCGCTGCCGCCAAAGATGCAACTGAGCGTCTCCAACTCCGGCTTACCAAAGTGGGCGATGGCGAACGGGACGGCCTGGAGCACGATGGCGTAGGGGCCGAGCGTGCGGTAGAGCGCGAAAAGCAGAAAGCCGCGAAAGATGAACTCCCAGCCGAAGAGGTCGAGCGCGTTCTCATAGATCAGTTGTGGCAAAGGGCGCATCTGCGGTGTGTAATAGGCACGAAATGCACCGGTGCGCGCGATGGCGCTCATTATGATTGTGACGCCGACGCAGCCCGCCAGCGTGAGCACAAGCCCCGCCTTCCAATCGCCCAGGCGGAAGCCGTACTTTGCAGGCGACTCGCGGAAAATGAGCAGGATGGTCATAAGCGGTACGATCAGGTACCAGAACTCGCGGTTCAGAATATCGAGCGTCCGCGCGCCCAGTTGCCAGAGTGGGCCACTGTGGCGGCTGGCGGCCAGGATCGCGTCGCGCAAAACATCGTAACGATAATGGCCTCCTGTGAGCGCCAGGGTAGAGATGACAATAGCCGTGACGGTCTTCCAATCCATACGCAGTTCTTTGAGTCGCATCGGTGTGCTCCTTTTTGACCTTGCCACAGAGTATCTACTCAGCCTCCGCGCGCTGGCGCGGACCGTGGTCCGCACCAACCAGTGTGTAGGCGAATTGCGGGGCTCCGGTTGGGATGGTGCATTTTCCAGATGAAATTGGTTGACACTTCCGCAGCCCTGAGAAATTTGCATTCTCGAAAAGCCCTCCCACGCCCGCGAATGGGGATTCGCGGGCTGCGGGATTTGCGGACTGCGGACCTTTCGAGAAACGCCCCATTTCGGACCGCGAAGCGCCGGAATCCCCATTCCGGCACGGAATCCCCATTCCGGCGCGGCGGGTTCGTCTCGCCCACCCTGGGGGGCCCTCCCACCGGAAAGGCTGCTCCACATCGAATAGCACCTTGGCTATAAGCCCCATCCCCCCTGCCCCTCCCCTTCCCCAGGGAAGGAGGGATTTTTGTGGGGGTGCGACGGGCGGCTTCGCCGCCGCCCCCAAACCCCTCCTTCTTTACCCCTTCGCTCCCCGCAGCGGGGAGAGAAGGGGGGCAGGGGGGATGAGAGGGGTCAATTCGCAAAAGGGGGTTTGACCCTAAAGACTTTTGGCAAGGTGCTCTAGTACGGCAAACCCAACCGGCAGCCCTCAGGCCCCAATAGCCTGGCCAGCACATTCCAGTCCCGCGCCACTTCCAGGCCCCAGTTGAGGAGCAGCAGCGCGATCAGGATCAAGGCGATGGCACGTTGCCAGGGACGCGCTCCGCGCCAGGGCCGCTCGGTGAAGGCAGAGGCGGCCAGTACGGCGACCGGCGCAAAGAGCGGCAGGTGGAAACGGGGCTCGGCCAGGATGAGCATGTGGATGCCGGTGTAGTAGGCCACGAGCAGCGCCAGGAACATCCTGCGGCTATCCATTCGCCCGCAGGCCAATCCCACCGCCGCGGCCGGGGCCAGCACCGCCAGCGGCCCGCAGGCGAGAAGGAAGACGAACCATACGAGCGGCGCCGGCCAGCAGCCCAGAAAGCCATTGCCGTAGAAATAGGTCATTTCCCGCCGATCGAGCCCCCACAGATAGCCGGCCTTGCGCAGCATCAGGTAGGGGACACGGGCGGGATCGTTGCGTACGAAACCCCAGACTGCCTGCATCCCGCGCGCATCACGCACACTGTCATCGAGGATGGGCAACAGATCGAGCGAGATACCATACTGGAACGTGCCGGTGGACCGGGGATGGTAACCCAGATACATCTGGTAACCCAGGGCGCTTTCAATCCAGATGAACCGCCTGTGAAGAATCGTGTTGCGCACCGACCACGGCACGGTGACGAGCAAGAAACAGGCGGCCATCAGAATAGTAAGCCCCAGACGCTCCTTCCAGGATTTCCGGGACACGGATGAACACGGATCACACGGATTTTTAGTCTTGTCCGTGTTCATCCGTGTGCATCCGTGTCCCCAAAGCAGCCACAGCGCCGCGAGCGGCATAAAGGCCGAGACGACCGAGCGGGTGAGCGCGGCCAGCCCCAACGCGATCCCCGCCAGGGCGTGATCGCGCGCCCGGCCTTTAGCGCGCGCCCGCAGCAGGAGCACCAACGCCAGCGTCAGCAGCACCACGAACAGATTCTCGGTCGCCAGCCCCAGGGTATAGGCGATGAGTAGCGGCCAGGCGGCGATGAATCCGGCAGCCCAACGCGCCGTCCGCTCTGCGAACCCAACCCGCCGCGCCAGCATCCAGGTCAGCGGAACAAGAGATGCTCCCAGAAACGCCTGCGCCAGCCGGGCCCAGAAGAAGCGGGTGAGCACGATCTCGTGCCTGCCGAGGACGAGCGTGTGCGATTCGACGCCACTCACGGCATAGACCAGCGCCAGGAAAGCCGGGTAGCCCGGCGGGCGGAAACTGGTCAGCACGCCGCGCGGATCGTATTCCGGCGGCGGTTCTATGGGAAAGTACTGCTGAAACAGCGCCAGGTCGGGCTGTGAGTACCAGCGATAGCCGTTTCCAGCGACGATAGAGCGGGCCAGCATGTCGTACTGGAACATGTCGTCCAGCCCGATGGGCAGGTCGTAGGCGAGGAGCACCGGCACAAGCCGCAGTGCCAGGGCTATCAGGAATGCTGTGATGAGAGAGTTACGTCGGGTCATTCGTCCACAGTCCCCAGTCCCTAGTCCCTGGTCTCTAGTCCCCAGTCCCTGATCACTGTTGCCCTCGCACCTCGGCCTCCAGGCGCGCGTAGAAAGCGGCCATATAGGCATGACGCTCTTCGGCGATAGCGCGGCCGGTCGGGGTAAAGAGCTGCTCCTTGAGACGGGAAAGTTTGACGACGAACTCGTGGACGGGGGTATGGTCGGCATCGTCGCCCGAAGCCTGCCAGCGGGCCAGGTCCACACTTTCGAGCGGCACCCACAGCCGTTGTCCGTGCGCGCCGCCATAGGCAAATGCGCGCGCCACGCCGATCGCGCCGATAGCGTCGAGTTTGTCGGCGTCGAAGAGCACCCGCGCCTCCAAAGTGGCCGGGGCGGGGCCGGCACGGAAGCGGTGGGCGGCGATGGCCTGGACGACGGCGGCGACTTTTTCGGGGGATTGGCCGGCGAGGATTTCACGCGCCCGTCGGGCGGCGAACTCGGCGTGGTCCACTCCTTGCGCTTCGGCCTGCTCGCGTCCCACATCGTGCAGCAGGGCTGCCGCACGCACGATTTCGAGGTCGGCGCCCTCGGCCCGGGCGATGCGTTCCGCCAGCGCCAGCACGCGCAACACGTGGTCGAAATCGTGCACCGCGTCGGCGCCTTCGTAGTAACGGCGTGCCTCGGCGATGGTGATCACGAATCTCGTCTTTGCACCAAGAGTTCTGGGCTGACCGATAGCAGTTGATAGACCTCGTTAGCGTCCCGGCGGGTGAACAGGCCGAGGAGAAAGCCCTTGTCAATCACGGGCACTGCGCCAAGGCCCGCCTCGGTCATACGCCGGTAGGCCTCGAAAAGCCCATCGTTCAGCCCGACGGAGGGAAAGTCGGTGCGCATCACCTGGCGCACCGGCGTCTCGGGAGGGTAATGCTTGAGGGCACCGACCAGGTCGGTGTGCGTGAGCAGGCCCACGATGCGTGCGCCATCGCAGACGGGAAAATCGGATTGAAAACCATGGAGGGTGAGATCGGCCGCGCGGCCGACCGGATCCTCGGGAGAAAGCACCAGCACATTACGCGAGAACGCCTGACGTACCCGCAACCCCTGCAGCACGTCTTTGACGTGGAGCAGGCGCCCCTCCTGGGTTGCGCCAGCATACACGAAGAGGGCGACCAGGATCCACAAGAGTTGGCCCGTCAACAGGCCCGCCAGCCCCAACAGCCAGGCCAGACCTTGCCCGATGCTGACAGCCAGCGCGGTGGCCCGCGTGTGCGGCATCACCGTCGCCAGCAGGGCGCGCAGCACCCGCCCGCCGTCCATCGGAAAGGCGGGGATGAGATTGAAAACGGCAAGGCCCAGATTGGTGACGATGAGGTAAGGGATGATGTCTTGCCAGCCCAGGCGCGCCAGGTTGAGCTCACTGAGACTAACCCTAAGGCCCAGCCAACGACCGATCAGATAGAGGACCAGGGCGATGACCATATTGCTCAACGGCCCCACGACGGACATAAGCAACTCCTGGGCCGGCTGCTCTGGGATGCGTTCCATCTGAGCCACGCCGCCAAGCGGCAGGAGCACAATATCGCGTACCGGAAAGCCCATGCGGATCGCCGTCAGGCTGTGCGCCAGTTCGTGGATCACCACGCAGGCAAACAACAACAGCGTGACGATGACACCAAAGGCTGCTCCTGATAGCGAGAACCCCTTGGGCCCCAGGAAGCCGAACTGTGCGGCAGCGACGACCAGGATCAGGGGAAAGGTGATATGCATTTTGATTTCGATGCCGCGTACGGTCAATAACTTGATGCCGGTCATATTGGCTCCTTTACGAGGACGGTTTAATTCACGGACTACGGCATCTCCTCCGGGGGAATCTGCTCGAACGCAGTGATCACCAGGACCATCTCCAGGTGCGACAGATCCAGCGCCGGGCGCACGATGGCCGCCTGGTGCAAGGCATAATCCATTTGCTGCACCTCGGTCACCTGCCCGATGAGCAATCCCTTAGGCAAGATACCGCCCAATCCAGAGGTCAACACAAAATCGCCGACGGCGACGCCGGCGCCCTGCTCGATGTACTCCATGCGCAACGAACCGTCAGGCTGGCCCACGACCAGGCCGGTTGCGCGTGAGGTCTGCAAGAGCGCAGCGACGGCGCTATCCAGATCGGTGAGCAACTGTACTTTGGAGGTGCGAGGCCCCACCTGTGCAATCCGCCCTACCAGCACGGCTCCGCCGCTGACGGCGGGCATGCCCTCTTTGACGCCCTGCTGCGCCCCGACGTTGATGGTGATGTAGCGCAAATAGGGGTTCGGGTCTGTACCGATCACCTCGCCGCAGGGGAACATGGTGCAGGCTTCCCGGCCCACCACGTCGGCGCCGAGAAACGCCGTGACCGGGTACTCGCGGGTAAAATTCAAGAGCGAGCGGAGTTCCTGGGCCTCAGCCTCGTACTCGCGCAGGCGCACGTTCTCGGCGATCAGGGCATCTACCTGGGCCCGAAGCGTCGCAACCTGTGCGCGCAGTTCACGAGCCTCACGCACCGACTGGAAAAGGTCGCCTGTGGCCATCACTCCTTGTGAGAACGCGCGCTGCAAAGGGTCAATGACGTAATGGAGGGCGTTTTCCACCGGGGACAGATAGCCAGATTCGTGGAGCACTAGAAGCAGCAGTCCGAGGACAAACAGAACCAGGGGAAGCCAGGGTCGGCGGGGAGATTGCTTCATAATCCCACCCAAGCAAGTCCGCTATCCTCTTGCCACGATGAGATCAATCAGAACCCAGGAATGCGGGGACGGCGGTCATCGGTGCTGGCCAGAACCTCGCGGAGCGTATCAAGTTCCTCCAATACCCTGCCGGCACCACGAGCCACGCAGGTCATGGCATCCTGGGCCACCCAGGCGCGCATGTTGGCCTCTTCGCTGATCCGCTCGGCCAGACCACGCAACAGGGCTCCGCCGCCGGCCAGACAGATGCCCGTATCCATCAGATCGGCGATCAACTCCGGCGGCGTGTCGTCCAGCGTGCTCTTGATCAAATCCACGATGACATTAACCGATCCGCTCAACGCTTCACGCATCTCGATGCTGCTGACCTCGACCGCCTCGGGCAATCCGGTGACCAAATTACGCCCGCGCAACGTCATCGTCATCTCTTCAGGCAACGGATAGGCCGAACCGATCTCGATCTTGGCCCGCTCGGCCATACGCTCGCCGATGTAGAGATTGTACTTCTGGCGGGCGTACTGCATAATGTCCTCGTCCATCTCATCGCCGGCGATGCGGATGGAACGGCTGACGACGAATCCGCCCAGGCAAAAAACGCCCACCTCGGTCGTGCCGCCGCCGATGTCCACGATCATGCTGCCGCGCGCCTCGGTCACCGGCAGCCCTGCGCCAATGGCCGCCGCCATCGGCTCCTCGATCAGAAAGGCCTCACGGGCACCGGCAGAGATAGTGGCATCGTGCACCGCGCGCTTTTCGACCTCGGTCACGCCGCTGGGGATGCCCACGACCACGCGCGGGCGTGGGAAAGGCAGCAACAACTGACTGTGCGCCTTCTTGATGAAATAATCCAACATCGTTTCGGTCACCTCGAACTCGGAGATGACCCCATCGCGCAGGGGGCGGATGGCGACGATGTTGCCCGGTGTGCGCCCCACCATCTCTTTCGCCTCCGCGCCGATGGCCAGGATCTTGCGGCTATCGCGCTCGATGGCGACCCACGAAGGTTCGTTGATGACGATGCCTCGCCCGCGCACGTAAACCAGCGTGTTAGCCGTGCCGAGGTCAATGCCAATGTCGAGGGAAAACAATCCCAGAAAGGCATCAATCGGATTGAACACTAGCGTCTCCCACCCACAAATTGCCGCCCCGGGCCGCTCGACCGCCAGCCGGGGCTACTGACCTGAAATTATACCACAAATCGGGACTTTTCAAAGTGTTGGAAAGCAGGCCGTTTGTGCTATAATCTGGCACTACAATGCCGCAATACCGCATCCAACTCCCCGTCTTCGAGGGACCTCTGGACTTGCTCCTGCACCTCGTCGAGCGGGAAGAACTGGACATAACCACTATCGCGCTGGCCCAGGTCACCGACCAGTATATGGCTTATCTGGCAGAAATGGAGCGGCGACAGGCCAAAGACCTGGCCGATTTCCTGGTTGTGGCCGCGAAACTGCTACTGATCAAGTCCCTGGCGCTCCTGCCGCGCCCCCCTGTGCTGACCCCCGAGACCGAGAACGTCGGTGACGAATTAGTGCGCCAGTTGCAGGCGTATAAACGCTTCAAAGAGATCGCTACACTGCTGCACGAACGAGAAGCACAAGGCCTGCACAGTTACGTGCGCGTCGCCCCCCCACCCCGTATCGAGCCACATCTCGATCTGGGGAACGTGACGCTCGGCGATCTGCTGGCCCTGGTGCAGGAGGCGCTCGAGGCCTTACCGGCTGCGCCCGTCGGCGAGGTCGTCGCGCCGATCACCGTCACCATCGCCGGGCAGATCGCGCGCATCGAAAGCCAATTGGCTGCACGGAGAGAAGTGCCCTTCCGCGAATTCCTCTCCGAAGCCACCACCCGGGTGGAGATCATCGTGACATTGTTAGCGGTGCTGGAGTTGATCAAGCAGAACCGCGCGCTTGTGCGCCAAGAGGAACTGTTCGGCGAGATCATCAT
>DAOUBA010000125.1:0-4904 GCA_034432855.1 Anaerolineae bacterium
ACAAAATCCCTCCCTTCCCTGGGGAAGGGGGGGCAGGGGGGGATGGGGGCCAACAGTAGGAGCGGGGTTACCCCGCCCCTACCCCAGCGGTTTGGCGCGCCAACTGATTTTTCGAGGCCGCGAAAGTGTAAACCAATTTCATCCGGAAAATGAACCGTCCCCTACCGGTGCATTGGAAAAGCCCGGCTGAGGACGCCAGGCTTTTTGCTTATACTACGATGTTGACCAGTTTCCCTGGCACGACGATCACTTTGCGTGGGGATTTGCCCCCAAGGTGTCGTTGCACGTTCTCGTCGGCCAGGGCAGTCTGACGGGCGGCTTCTTCGGCGATGTTGGCCGGAACCTCGAGGCGGGCACGCACCTTGCCGTTGATCTGCACGACGAGCGTGATTGTCTCCTCGGCGGCCAATGCCGGGTCGAAGCGCGGCCAGGTTTGTTGATGGACGCTGTAAGGCCGACCGGTGCGCGCCCATAGTTCTTCGGCGATGTGGGGACAGCACGGTGCCAACAGCAGGAGCAACGTGGCAATGGCCTCTTCCCATACGTCTGTCCCATAGACCGCTGTGCTCTTGGCCTTTTGCAGCGCGTTGGTAAACTCCATCAGCCGGGCGATGATGGTGTTGAACGCGAATGCCTCCATATCGTCGGTCACGCGCCTGATCGTCTTGTGCACCCAGCGGCGCAGGTCGGCGATTTCCTTTTCAGTGGGCGTCCCTTGCGCCTGGCCCTGTTCCAACACGAGCGCCCACACACGGTTCAGCCAGCGGTAGACCCCCTCGATGCCATGCGAGTCCCATGGCCCGCCCTGCTCCCAGCGCCAGCCGAACATCAGGTAGCCGCGCACCGTGTCTGCTCCGTACCGTTGCACCAGGTCGTCGGGAGCGATGACGTTGCCCCGACTCTTGGACATCTTTTCGCTATCTTCGCCCAGGATGATGCCCTGGTTGCGCAGCATCGTCATCGGCTCGTCAAAGTTGACCAGCCCCATGTCGCGCATGGCCTTGGTGAAGAAGCGGGTGTAGATCAGGTGCATCGTGGCGTGCTCGATGCCCCCGGTGTAAACATCCACCGGCAGCCAGTATGCAGCTTCCGCCGGATCGAACGGCATGGAGTCGGGGTGGGCCGGCTCGCCTTCCTTGTAGTATGGGCTGAGATAGGCGTACTGGTACCACGACGAGCAGACAAAAGTGTCCATCGTGTCGGTCTCACGAGTGGCTGCTCCACCGCATTTGGGGCAGGTCGTGTGCAAGAACCCCTCGTGGTACTTGAGCGCGTTCTCGCCGGTGGGCGGGATGACGGCGTCGGTGGGCAAGATTACCGGCAGGTCCTCATACGGTACAGGGACGATGCCGCATTTGTCGCAGTAAACGATGGGGATGGGTGCGCCCCAATACCGCTGGCGGCTGATGCACCAATCGCGCAGTTTGTAGTTGACGGCGAACTCGCCCTGACCCTGTTCGGCCAGCCATTCGGTCACTTTCCGCACGGCCACGCCGCCCGGGGTGCCGCTGAACGGGCCGGAGTGGATCATCGTGCCATACTCGACGTGGAACAGCACGTCGCGGTAGAACTCGACGCCCCACAGCATTTCCATCACCGTGCGTCGGTCGTGCACGTTGGGCTCCAGTTGTTTGCAGCGGGCGAGGATCTCGCCGTCGGCCTGGACTGAATCCAGTTCTCGAACGCCGTCGGCGAAGACGAAGGCCCAACGGCTGCCGACGACCTCGTTCCAAAAGCCGGGCAAAATGTGCGCCTGTGCCAGTTCGAGGTATTGGTCCACCTGCTCCTTTTTCATCGTGATGTACAGGTGACCTTCTCGCTCCTCGAAAGGTATTTGGGCCTCGGCCAGCGCTTGGGCAAAGCCCTCTTTCATCGAGCCACGGAGCACGAACGATTTGGCGATCCCGTCGGGGCGGTCAATCACCGGGATGATGGGCAGGCCGAACTTGAGCGCGAACTCGAAATCGCGCTCGTCGTGCGAGGGCACCGCCATAATCGCGCCGGTGCCGTAAGTCATCATCACGTAATCGGCGATCCAGATGGGGATACGTTCGCCGTTGACCGGGTTGATGGCATAGGCGCCGATAAAGACGCCGGTCTTGTCCTTCTCGGTGGACATGCGCTCGATCTCGCTCTGGCGGGCGGCCTGGCGCTGGTAGGCTTCCACCTCGGCACGACAATCGGGCGTGGTCAATTTCTCGACCAGCGGATGCTCTGGGGCCAGCACCATGAACGTCGCGCCCCACAGGGTGTCGGGCCGCGTCGTAAACACGACGATGCCCTCACCCCCCGGCCCCCTCTCCCGCGGAGCGGGAGAGGGGGAGTCGGTAATGGAGAAGGTCACGTTGGCCCCCTCGCTCCTACCAATCCAGTTGGTCTGCATGGTGACGACGCGCTCCGGCCAGTCAATCTTGGAGAAATCCAGCAACTCGTCAGCGTACTCGGTGATGCGCCAGAACCATTGCTCCAGTTCCTTCCTGATGACCGGCGTCCCGCACCGTTCGCAGTGGCGGTCTTCGCCCCAGACCTGCTCGCGGGCCAGGGTGGTGTTGCAGTTAGGGCAGAAATCCACCGGCGCCTTTTTGCGGTAGACCAGGCCCATATCGTAGAGTTTCAAGAAAAACCACTGCGTCCAGCGGTAGTAGCCGGGCAGGCAGGAGACGGCCTCCCGTTGCCAATCGAACATCGCGCCCATGCTGCGCAGTTGACGGCGCATGGTCTCGATGTTGGACATCGTCCACTTATAAGGGTGGGCACCATGGCGGATGGCGGCGTTTTCGGCGGGCAGGCCAAAGGCGTCGAAGCCCATCGGGAAGAGTACGTTGTAGCCCTTCATACGCATGTAGCGGGCGCGCACGTCGCTGGGCGCCATTGCATACCAGTGGCCGATGTGCAGGTCACCGCTGGGATAGGGGAGCATGGTCAGGGCGTAATGCTTTGGTTTGCTATGGTCTACGATGGCACGGTACAGCCCGTCGGCCTCCCATTTCTGTTGCCACCTGGGTTCGATTTCTTGGGGGATGTATGGATCGGCCATTCTCTTCTCCTCAACAAAGCGCCCCTTCGCCTCAGGGACGAAGGGGCGCTCCGTGGTACCACCCTGCTTGGAGAACGCTTCACGCGGAAGTGTCTCCCGCTCTGGGCCCGCTAACGGGGGCGAATCGTCGCCGGCTACTCGGCTTCACCGGCGCGGCTCCCAGGCGAGTTTAGCCTTCGCAGTCGGGCGGGGATAAGCTCCGCCGGCTACTTGCGCTCCCCGTGGGCGCCGCTGCCGGGCTTGCACCATTTCCCGGCTCGCTGCGGGGACGGCCTACTACTCCTGTTCACAGCCTGTGGGTATTGTCACAATCCGATTTTACTGCCAGATTGACTAAACGTCAAGCCCAACGCTGTGCGTAACCCATAAAACGCAAGCCTCGATGCCTTACGTTTCATGCTTCACGTTTCACGCTTCACGCATTCACATACGTCAACCACCCGTGCGGGTCCTTTTCACCGCGCGTGATGGCAAAGAACTCGTCTTGCAACCGTTTGGTGATCGGCCCCCGTGAGCCAAAGCCTATCGTGATGTTGTCCACTGAGCGGATGGGGGTGATCTCGGCGGCGGTGCCGGTGAAGAAAATCTCGTCGGCGGCGTAGAGCATCTCGCGCGGGATACTCTGCTCCTTCACTGTGTACCCCAAGTCTTGTGCCAGCGTCATGGCAAAGCGGCGTGTGATGCCGCCCAGGATCGAGGCCGAAAGCGGCGGCGTGTAGATCACGCCATCGTAGATGACAAAGATGTTTTCGCCGCTCCCCTCGCTCACGTAGCCATAGACGTCGAGGACGATGCCCTCAGCCACCCCACGGTCGCGGGCTTCCATCACCACCATCTGCGAGTTGGTGTACTGCCCGCCGATCTTGGCCATCGCCATAGCCGCATCGGGCGCCATGCGCCGCCAGGAACTCACAGCCACATCCACGCC
This sequence comes from Anaerolineae bacterium, assembly GCA_034432855.1. GTDB lineage: Bacteria > Chloroflexota > Anaerolineae > B4-G1 > B4-G1 > DAOUBA01. The sequence goes on from DAOUBA010000125.1 coordinate 3,966, forward strand.
TTTTTCGATCGCCTCCGGCCCCAGGTAGGCGCCCCACTCCCACGTTGCGACCACAGACTCCACCGGGCAGTTTAGCGGATTCACCCCCAGCACCTCATAGCCGCGAAAGACCAGAGGGCGGATGTAACACTCCTTGTGCTTGTTGCGCCGGATGGTCTCTTTGATCGCCTCGCAGAACTCGTCTTTGGTGTAGGGGATCTCCATCCGCATCACCTTGGCTGAAAAATACAGCCGATCAACGTGTGGCTTCAGGCCCAGGATGGCCGGGCCTTTGGGCGTGCTATAGGCGCGAATGCCCTCAAAGACGCTGGAGCCATAGTGCAGCACGTGGGCAAGGACGTGGACTTTGGCCTCGTCCCAGGGAACGAATTGACCGTTGAACCAGATGACCTCGGATTTGGGGATCGGCATGGCGCACCTCCTGGAGGGTTATGGGCAAGCGCTCCTTCATCTCTGTGAAGGAGCGCCCGACTCGCTTATCGCCTATCTGCAATGCGCAACCGGCGACAAGGTGGACCCGGAGGGACTTGAACCCTCGACCTTCTCAATGCCATTGAGACGCGCTCCCAACTGCGCTACGGGCCCGTGTGGAGCTGAGGGGACTCGAACCCCTGACCTCTACAGTGCGATTGTAGCGCTCTCCCAGTTGAGCTACAGCCCCGCCACTGGGTTTTATTGTACCCCAGATTAGACAGATGTCAAGATTGACAGGTGCGTTTCCCCAGGTTTCCAAAGCGAGACATGGACCACCAAATGAAGAGGCTGTCTCGCAACAAATGGCGGCTTCCGCAGCCGTCAGGTGGATAGAGAAAAGCGCGAGCGTATCACGGTGGGGACAGGGATAGGCGGGGAAAGGGGGGCGCGGGTTCGTAGGCAGGGGAAAAAGCGGGCCCACGGGAATATAATCAAATGTGCCAGCCTCTTGGAAATCGGGTATAC
>DAOUBA010000126.1:0-9517 GCA_034432855.1 Anaerolineae bacterium
GTGCCCTGGGAGCAATGGGAGGACTGGCACTGGCAACTCGCCAACCGCATCACCACGGTCGAGCAACTGGGCCGCGTCATTCCGCTGACCGAGGAGGAGCAGGCGCTCATCAGCGAATCGCTCGGCACCTTGCGCATGGCCATCACCCCGTATTACGCGAGTCTGATCGACCCCGACGACCCGCAGTGCCCGATCCGCATGCGCGCCGTGCCCACGCTCGCCGAGAAACACATCAGCCCGGAGGACATGCGCGACCCGTTGCACGAGGATGCGGATTCGCCCGTGCCCGGTCTCACCCACCGCTATCCCGACCGCGTGCTGTTCCTGGTGACCGACCAGTGCGCGATGTACTGCCGCCACTGCACCCGCCGGCGCATCGCCGGGGAGACCGACCGCCCGCGCTCGCAGCGCGAGATTGACGCGGCGCTGGCCTACGTGCGCGAGACACGCGGCGTGCGCGACGTGTTGCTCAGCGGCGGCGACCCGTTCACGCTCTCCACCGAACGGCTGGAGTACATCGTCGCCAAACTGCACGAGATCCCCCATGTCGAGATCGTGCGTTACGGCACGTCCACGCCCGCCGTGATGCCCCAGCGCATCACCGACGAGTTGGTGGCGATGCTCAAAAAGTACCAGCCGGTGTGGATCAACGTCCACTTCAACCACCCGAAGGAACTCACCGAGCGCGCCAAACAGGCGCTGGCGAAACTGGCCGACGCTGGCTTTGTCCTGGGCAATCAGAGCGTCTTGCTCAGGGGGATCAACGACTGCCCCTACGTGATGAAGGAGTTGGTACAGCGGCTGGTGCAGAACCGCGTCCGCCCCTACTATCTCTACCAGTGCGACCTCTCGCAGGGTATTGCCCATTTCCGCACCTCGGTCGCAAAAGGGATCGAGATCATCGAGCACCTGCGCGGCCATACCTCGGGCTTTGCCGTGCCCCAGTTCATGATTGATGCTCCCGGTGGCGGGGGCAAAATCCCCGTGGGTCCCAACTATCTCCTCAGCCAGAACGAGCGCACCGTCATTCTGCGCAACTATGAAGGCGTCATCTGCAAGTACGTCGAGCCGGAAGACACGCGCTCCGCCGGCTGCCCCCCCAACTGCGAGATTTGCGAGGCGCGCAAACAGCGCGGCCTCGACCAACCGCAGATCGGCCTCGAACGCTTGCTCAGCGGTGACGAGGTGAGCCTGGAGCCGGCCCACCTGGCCCGCCACACCCGCACCAAGATCAAACGTTAGTCCTGCGGCAAGCCCGCCCGCGACGTCGGGCCGTGCATCCGCACGGCTGCGCGGCGGTTTTGCCGTCGGTGGTTTCGGACGCGCGCGACCGCGCGGCGTCTGACGTCTTCGCGTCCGTCCAACGCAAGGACGTTCTATCGAACGTCCCAACCAACAGGAGGTGATACGATGGCAGCAGAACGGATTCCCATCATCGAGGCGAGGGGCACTCATCGTCAGGTGGGGCAACAGATCGGAGAGCAGATGCGCACGCACCTGCACGAGATCATCGCATCACTCCACCTTCCCAAGAACATGCCCCCTGGGGTCACGTGGAAAGAGATGCTTCACAAAGCGCACCTATGCCTGAGCCACAGCCGGGCCATCTATCCTCAGTACGTCGAGGAACTGGAAGGGATCGCCGAAGGCGCCGGCCTGCCGTTCGACGAGTTCTTCCTGGGGATATGCGAGGAATTCTGGCGCAGGGCGGCTTGGCGCGGCGGCGGGCTGATCAAGCCCAAAGGCTGCACCGACTTTGCGGCCCGTGGGCGGGCCACCGCCGACGGTGCGACCCTCCTGGCGCACACCAACGACCTGGAGCCGGAGACGGAACGGCACCTGGTCGTCCTCAAAGTGCAGGCCGGGGATGAGCCCGAATTTCTGGCCGTCTCGGCCGGAGGCCTGGGCTACAGCGTCGGCTTCAACGCCGCCGGCATCAGCCTCACCGGCAACGAGGTCTCCTCCAACGACGTGCGTCCCGGCGTGCCGCGCCAGTTGATCGTGCGCGCCATCCTGGGGGCGCGACGCCTGGGCGAGGCGATGGCCGCCTGCATGCTCCCGCAGCGCGCCTCGAACTATAACAACATTATCGCCGACACCCATGGCGAGGTCTACAACGTGGAAGGCTCGGCCACCGACGTGGACCCGCTGTACATCGAAGGGGACGTGCTGGCGCACGCCAACCACTACGTCAGCCCCCACATGCGCGCATTCGAGTTCGACCGCAACTTTACCTACGAATCGGTCATCCGCCACAACCGCGCGCTGCGCCTGCTGCGCGAGCACTACGGGCAGATCACCCCGGAACTCCTCCGCACCTTCCTGGCCGACCACGCCAACTACCCGGCCTCCATCTGCCGCCACGCCGGCGAGGCGGTGACCGTGTTCGGCATGGTCATCCACCTGAACAGCCTGCGCGCCTGGATCGGGCGCGGGCTGCCGTGCCGGACGACCTTTTACGAGTACACCCTGGACCCCTGGACGCCGCCGGTGGAGTGGACGTTCGTCACCGGGCGCCCGGCCGGAAAGGCCACACGCTCATCCCGTAAACCGACCACCCGACCCGCGAGCCGGCGCACGAGACGCAAGGAACGGAAGCGTCTAAGAGCCTAGAAAATCGTAGGGCAGGCTTTCCAGCCTGCCCGGATTGCCCATCCGCCAAAGCACCCAACAACACGGCGGAGCCACGACGGGGAGAAAGCGAACGGTGGGGAATTAGTTTCACGGCGAAAAGCGCACGGTGACGCGCGTCCCCCTTCGCCATCCCTCCCCTTGCGCCGCGCCAACCCGTAACGAGGCGCCCAGGATCGCCGCCCACTCGCGCGCCGAGAACAGCCCATCACCCGAAAGCGACAACATCCCCACTCCATCATCGGTGACACAGAACCGTACCGCGCCGTCCGGCTCCACCTCAAGCGCCACCTCGACGTTCTCCGCCTCGGCGTGCTTGAGCGCATTGGCGAGCAACTCCTGGGCAAGACGGTACAGCGCCACAACCTGCTCCTCGGCCAGCGCCGGCGGCGCCGTCACACTGCTGCACCACGAGATGCGCGGTTTGGCACCGGCCCACCGCTGCATCTCCTCCACCAGCCCCTCCAGCGCAAGCGGTATCCCCCGGTCGAGAAGCGGATCCCGTTGGTCGTGAATCGTCCGGCGCAACCCCTCCGCCGCCTCCTCGAGCAAAGCAATCACCTCGGCATCCCGCACCCCCGAGCAGTGCAGGCGACGCTCGGCGAGAAGCAACTGTTGCAGCACCGTGTCGTGCAAATCCCGCGCCAACCGCTTGCGCTCCCCTTCCCGCGCCAGCAACAACTGCCCGCGGACAGCACACAACTCGCCCAATGCCCGTGCCTGCCCACCCACAACCACCCCCACCAGCACCGTGACCAGCGCCAGGAGCATCGCAAACGTCACCGCATCCCCAACCCAGACCGACAACGGCAGAAACGCTTCCCAATCCGCCAGCCACGAACCCAGTTCCCCACGCACCGTCGCCGCCGCGAACCCACAATAGACCAGCAGGCTGAATGCTGCCGCCACCAGACCGGAGCGCACCCCCACCAACGCAATCGCCCCGGCCGGCAACGCCAGCAGGTACAGCCGCCCACTGCCCACCAACCCCGCCCGCACCAGGGCGAGAACCCCCGCCGCATACCCGCTCAACAGTAAACCCCACGCCCGTAAACGATAGTCCACCCGCCGCAGAGCAACAGCAGGACCACGAAAAGATAGACCGGCAAAATGCGCCAGAAGGCCGGCCAATCGTGCGGAGGATACAACGCCTGGAGCAGCATCGAAGCCAGAGGAATCGCGCCCGCCCCCAGAGTGACCACCAGCGTCACCCGCAACACCCGCTCGCGCCACGCATCCACCTCAGCCCCCCCCTCACCGCTCCACCGGTGTCGCACCCCACCGATACCCTCCCCACAAAACCCACTCCCTGCTACTGAATGAGCCCCAACTCCTTCGCTTTGATGACCGCTACGACGCGGGCATTGACGGTGTCATCCGCCGGGATACCCAGTTTGGCGTAGATGGCGCAGCAATAGTTGCGCACCGTGCTCTCCGCCAGCCCCAATTCCCGGCCAATCCCGCTGTTCGAAAGCCCCTGCGCCATCAGACGTAGAATCGTGGCCTCCTGAGCGCTGAGCGCGATACCCCCACAGGCGGAGAGCCTCTCCACCACCGCCGGAGAGTAGAACCTCTCTCCGCGATATACCCTGCGCACTCCCTCCGGCAGATGCAGGGAGAGATCGTCGTGTTTGAGCACATAGCCGCGCACACCGGCGGCGAACAGTTCGCGCATCCAGACCGCATTTTCGTAGGCAGTGAGCACCAGGATGTGCACCTGGGGAAATACACGGCGGAGGGCTTTGACCGCCGTGATGGGCTCGAACCCGCCCGTGGCAAAGCCCAAATCCAAAATGAGGACATCGGGGGAAGTCTCGCGCACCAGGCGCTGCAACTCGGCGCCGTGAGTCGCCGTGCCGACGACGCGGATCTCGTCGTGGGCTTCCAGGTCCTGCACGACGGCCTGGAGCATCAGGGGATGGTCTTCGATCACCGCCACCCGGATCGGCATGGGTTGCCCTCCCAATCGTATGACATTTGTCACTTCCCGGTCGGTACGAATGTCACAAAAACAAGTGACAAATGTACTGTCCAAGAAGTGACAAAAGTACCTAGACAAGGCGGGGTGAAGTTTGGTATAATCTATCGCGGAATGTGATTATACTACAAAAGCGGGGGAGGGGCAAGGAGCAGAATACAGGGGCAGAACACAAAGTGTAGGACGCGGAAATGGGGTGTGGCGTTATGACTAAAGGGCACAGTCTTCATTGCCATCCCGAAGGATAAAGGGAATTTTGGCTGATGCCAGTCGGGCCTTGTGACGAGCGTCCGGCCATTCCGCCCCGGTCGGGACACGGCCCTGCCTGTTCACAGTACTGTTCATCCTTGTGCCCTTTGTAGTAAAAGAACCGGAGTTTCCATATGAAACATTACCCAAATGTCATTGGAGTCATACTGAGATTCATTGGAGCAGCAGGAAGCGGTTTTGTGTTTTCCTTGCTGTTCTGCATAGGTGTGGGCTTAATTTTCTTTGCTATTGGAGCGATCACCCGGGCCTCGTTCATGTTTCACATTGGTCCACTTCTGTTATTGCATGTGGACACTTCGGCAGGTAGACTCAATCTGCTGTTTGGGCCAGGCACAGTAGTGGTGAGCGTAGCGCTGGGATTGCTGAATGGGGTCGGTGTAGAGTTGGTGCGCCGCAGGTATCGGAAAACCACAATTCCTATGGAGGGAAGGCAAGAATGAATACACCAACACTAACTTACGAGACTCCACAGGTATTCACGCCAGAAGAAAATGAGATCATGTTCAGAGGTGTACCGATTGTCATCGTTGTAGCAGCTGCTGCTGTACTGCTCGCCCTAGGAGCCCTGGCAATCTGTCTATTCGCCGGGTACCGAGGTGTCGGTTTTGTGATTGACTACCACAATGGAAACTATGGCATTGGTTGCATCCCTTAAGATGCCCGTTCAGCAGTAAAATACCGTCCTGCGGTGCACGAACCTGGCGAACAGGCAGAAGTCTGTCTGTTCGCCGATTTATGTGCGCTGCATGAGGCGATAGAAGGCTTGCGTGCCCGGTGTGTGTGGTTCTATCCTGGCTGGTGTCACAGCACACCACTTGTGGTGCAAACCGCATCCGCGCAGGTGGGGTGGGCAGCGATTTTCAACCCATGAAAACCCGGGCTTACCTTCTGAGACTTCATCATGGCGGAAGGCAAGATGGAAGGTATCGGAGAGACTTTTCAAATCAGAGGCACTGATCCGTCAAGACGCCAGTGGGAGTGCGACCACTCGCGGACCTCCCCGCTTCTTGTCATAGATCGGGTGACCAAGAGCTATGACGGTCAACGGAAAGCCGTTGACGCTCTCTCGCTTCAAGTGAACCAGGGAGAGATCGTCGGGCTCATCGGTCCAAACGGTGCCGGTAAAACCACGACGGTGATGATGGTCGCAGGTCTGCTGCGGCCCGATAGCGGTCGGGTTATCATCGGAGGAGTAGACCTGGCAAAAGACCCCCTCCACGCCAAGCGGTTCCTGGGCATAGTTCCCGATACAACCGACACAGTTGACAACCTGACCGGGTGGGAGTACGCGTATCTGACGGCTGCATTATACAACTTGTCCGGCGAGGCTGTGCGCAAGCGGATTGCGGCTTTGTTTGAGTTATTCAGTATGGCACCTTTCCAGCACCAGTTAATCGGAACGTATTCGCATGGTATGGTCAGAAAAGTGCAGTTGACCGCTGCGCTGGCTCACCAGCCTCAGGTTCTGATTTTGGACGAACCCACCGCCAGCCTGGATGCCGAAAGTTGTCTGCTGTTCAAAGGACTCCTCAAGCAACTCAAGTCCCGTGGGGCTGCCGTTCTGCTGGCCACACATCAAATGGCATTAGCGGAGGAGATGTGCGATCGCATCTGTCTCTTGCGGCAGGGGAGGCGGATCGCCTGGGATCAACCAGAGCGGCTTCTGATGGCTCATCAAGCCGCCTCACTGGAGGAGGTTTTTATCAAATTGGCCGTTGATCAAGGAGCAATGGAACGTGCGCTCGATGCCGTGGTGGGTCACTTGTAAGATAACCGGCCTCTCAACCGGCCGTCGTCTGGTACGGTATATTGCGGCCTTTCCGCTGGGCCCTGTCCTGATCGCTGCCGGATTAGTCCTGGCCTGGAAGGGATTAGCGCTTTCGCGGCAACAGTTGGCCCATCTACTCTCTCTGGCGCCAGAGGCGCAACGTTTTTCGGCTGCTGTCAATCTATCCAGTGCGCAGTCGGTGTTTGCGTTCATCCTGTACTGTATACTGACTTCGCTGGCTCCAGAGCCACGTCGTGTTTGGCCCACGTTGACCGCCGCACCGGTGCGTTACAGTTCAATCTGGTTGGGCCTGAACAGTGTCACTCTGGTCGTAGCGACCACAGGCCTATTGTTATTAATGTTCCCACTATGTATGGCCTTCCGAGATGTCTACACCCTCTCATCGGCCCTCAATCCACACCATGCGCCACCGCGCTTGCTTGTCTTCGTCGGCGTTTTTCTGTTCGTAATCCAGTCCGGTGCACTGGGAATATGCGCCTGGTGTGGAACCCGGTGGGTAAGCGGGATTCTGTTTCGTGCTGCATTTTTACGGGTACTTCAGACCATCTTAATTGTAGGGCTTCTGATTTTCCCGGCGGCCGTGATCGGGACACCACTGCTGATATCCGGCCAGATACCCGGATTTGCCGGCTACACTATGGGGCGGATCCTCAGCCTGGCACCGGCAAGCGCAAGGTTGCAGGCGCTTTTGTGGCAGGTAATCGCGACCGTAATACCTATAGGAGGGGCCTGGGTGTTGCTCAATCAAACGGTCTCCCTACCCCCTGCGACTTCATCCCGCTCGTTGTGGTCTTCTCAACACGCTACCTTTGGGGGTATGAGAATGCAGTTCCTGGTGAACACGATCAAACGGTTCTTTCGACAGAGACCTATGGTCCTGTCGCATGCCCTCTTGTGTGGTATCGTGCTCCTCCTCGCTTTGATCATGGGCCATTCTCCCACAATGCAGCCCACCGTGAGGCCTTTAATCAGTCTGATTGCTCCCTACCTGTTCGTCAGCATCCCCTTGCTGTCGCTGGGTCAGGATCTGTCAGCCGAATGGCTCTTTCGGAGCACACCCATTCGGCGCATCACCTATTTAACACTCAACCAAAGCGGTGCCGCAATTCTTTCGTTGCTCTGGACGGCAATCGTAGTACTGTGTGCCATCAGAGAACCTGCCACTGTTGAGTTCTGGTATACACTGGGGAGTCAGACCCTGGGGCTATACGGAATCGCCTTCATCATAGGAGGAATCACACGGATCCGCCCCACCGATGCGGCTGGACAAATCGTGCCTTCGATGGTCTTTTTCCTCCTGGCCATTACGCTGCAGTACAGTATAGGAAGCCTGACGAACGGTTGGGGAGAACAGGGGCTCTGGATACAAGGCTCCATATGGCTGGCGATTTTCCTCATCGCTCCCTTCATTGTGCTTGGCTGGGAAAGCCGCTTTATCTGGCCCAAATGAGCATGCGCCATGCTGACACGACGTTCAATTCCCCAGTGGCCGGATAACGTTCTCTATACACCAGAAGGTATCATAGACCAGGTTCGGGATCAGCTCATACTCCTGAACGCCACCGGGCACCAGATCGCCCAACAGATTAACAACCATCAAAATGTAGAAGCCATCGCCCAAATATTGGCCCAATGTTATAGCCTTCCGCTTGACACAGCCTTGCAAGACACTTATGCTTTTCTGCTGCGTTTAAACCGTTCTGCCCTCGTCAACATAAACAATCCATTTTCTCTGCCTTCCTTGAAATCTCTAATACTGATGTGGGTCAACCTCCACCAGTTTGGCCTTATCCGAACCTTATCTTATCTGATACATCTCGCCTGTTGGCGGCGGTATACCCTCCGTTTTCACAGCATCTCCACTGGTCTTTGTTCAATGGGACAAATCGCCTGGGGAGTGTTGAGGGGTTACTGGGCACTCTGGTTACTTCTGTGGTTCCTCATATACACAGGCGCAAACATGTTCCACAGGATCACCGACATGCCTCTTGGACTTGACCGAGCGTTATTTCTGACCACGCTTGTGACCGCCGGTCTCATTCTGGGACTGACAGTGCATGAAGCCGGTCATGCCTTGGCGCTCGGTCGTTTCAACCATGGCGAGGTGATCTTTGTAGTTCATTTACTGGATGCAGGTGTGCTCTCCGGACCAATCCCACCAAGCCAGGAGTTGTTCGTCGCCCTGATCGGGCCGGGGCTCAATTTTCTCGTGGCAACAGTGCTATTCCTGATTGCCGTATTACTTCCCGCTTCAGCTGGTACTTATTTGCGTTGGCTGGCAAGCACTATCGCCGTGTGGGGGCTCTCTCTCATTCCAATTTTCAAGGATGGCCGTAGTATTGTCCATCTACTCCGAACGGTGGTGGCTAAAATGAACTGATGCCACCCCCGTGCGGCAGTGAGAGGGTTCGGCAACGAGAGCCGCCACATGGATGAGTCGAGCGAATGATTCGTGTGGAACATGCGCAGGAACAGCGCCGACCCGTAACGAGGCGTTGAGAAGCGCCACCCGCTGCCCACCAACCCGCCCGCACCAGGGCGAGAATCCCCGCCGCATACCCGCTCAACAGTAAACCCCACGCCCGTAAACGGTAGTCCACCCGCCGCAGAGCAAGCAACAGAGCCACGAAGAGATAGACCGGCAAAATGCGCCAGAAGGCCGGCCAGACGGCCCCATCCGCCGGGATACCCAGTTTGGCGTAGATGGCGCAGCAATAGTTGCGCACCAATACTGTCCGGATAAAAGTCGGTCATAGCGCACTTTAACAATCAGCGGTGATGTGGTAACATTGCTGCAACCCAACCGAGGAGGCAGCAATGACTCAACCAACCGTCCCTGAAACGCCCCC
>DAOUBA010000127.1:0-2205 GCA_034432855.1 Anaerolineae bacterium
TGTGACAGGGGGCAGGCTCTGAGCAGGTGGTACATTCGGGTGAACATGCCTGGTGCATTACGGGCGAACATGCATGGTACATTTTGGGTGAACATCGGTGGTACATTTACGTCCGGCTCTTGACAGTAACCGCGCTCTCTATACTATAGCGAGCGCGGTAGGGAATCGCGGCTACCCCCTCACTGCCCTTGCAGCCACGTCGGACAAAAAAAACAAGGGGCACATACCTGGCCCCCTCGTCGTCCACCTTTCCGGCTTTCTACTCGGAGCGGAGGCCGATTGGCCTCTGCTCCGTAGCCCATCCGAATGCTAGGGCTGCGTCAACACCGTGCGCTTCTGGGCAACCTGCGTAATCAACGCCTCAAGCGAGACCGGCTCTTTGTCCAGCCAATCGTCGTGGTACAATCCATCGCTCCTCAGCACAAGGTACGACTCAGCAGGGAATCCCATAAACATCAGAACAGGACGGGTTCCATCTCGCCAGGCGATATTTCTCTGGCCGAGAAAGGCGATCACCTGCTCGCCGACTTCCAGATTGTGGTCGGGCGAACCAGCCAGGATGATACCGGCCGCCGAACCTAGCGGTTGTTCCAGCGGGCTGTTGCCCCAGACCGTGACGACCACTGTGTCGCCGACGCCGAGCGTATCCACGATGGTTTGGATCACCGTTATCTCAATTTGGTGTATCGGACATATAGTACGTGGACTATTCGTGTCCTCCCAATATTCCCCGCTGTCCTGGTTGAAGCGGGTGGGCGAGATGCTGGCCACTCTCCCCACGAGGATGACGTCGGCCTGGGCGATCCTTTCCTCGCGCGAAATCGCAACATAAGAGGCATTGATGACAACGACACCAGAAGTGTCTTGAGATTGGGGGGCTAAACGGACACCTTTTTCCCCGCGGATCTCAAAGAACACCAGCGCCAGCCCTGCTACAAGGCCGACGAGCAATGCGCCCACCACAATGGTGACAAACTTCATCCGATTACTCATCGTCATCATCTCTCCTTGTGATTGAACTTGCGGGTCACTTTTGCATCCTGTATGCGAACGTTACGCCGTTCTTATCGTCCGTCTCAAGCGACCGATACCAGGTTGTGCCCAGTGGAAGGCCCGAACACATCGTGGCGTTCCGAGAGTCCCCAGGGCAGTGTGCAGGTTGAGTGTGGCCTAATCCAAGGGCGTGTCCGAACTCATGCGCCGCAACCGATTGCGCATCAACTTGTGTGCCACCCGGAGTGCCCGTGCCTGTGTACCAGTTCTCAGCGCTGTCGTATTGGATAGTAAATTGGACTATGTAGGGAGGAACTCCAGAGACCACCCGGTAGGTGCGTGCTGCTATATTGCCTGGGCCATCGATCGCCACCCATTCGACCCTGTTGCTAGAGTTAACGAACTTGACAAAAATCCAACTTGATGTTGGCACGTCGGTCCAAACGTTTGCGCCGCGATCTGTCGGCCCCTGGAAAGCCACCGGTAGATTGGTGGCGTAGTAATAAGTTGCGCTCGGCGTTGCCCAGGTATAATCCACTGTGTAGGCCCTGGCAACTCGCCACGTCGCTAATGCTGTAACCAATGCCAGCATCGGAATGAGCACTGCCTTTAGCATACGAACTCTCACGGGAATCCTCCTTAAAAACCATAGTACCCTTCAGGGACGGTTCGTATTCTCCTTGATATAGAGTTGGATTTGCTTGTCATTATACCACACCTTCATCCGGACTTGGTATCAGAACCGTATCCGTTTTGTATCCGCTTCGATACATTGTCCGGCAGCGACATCCAGCGGTAGCCCACGCCGCGCACGGTGGCAATGTGGCACGGCGCATCAGCGTCGTCCCCCAACTTCGCCCGTAGCCGTCTCACCGCATTGCGCACCTGGGCTGGGTCACCTACCCCCGGCGGGTAGCCCCAACCGCGTCCAGCAGTTCGTCGAAGGTCACCACACGGCCAACATGCCGCAACAGGTAGACCAGCACACCGTACTCCAGCACCGTCAGACACAACCGCTTCTCCCCAAGACGCACCTCGCGCGTAACCAGGTTGACCGCCAGGTCGTCGGCGTACAGGAGATTGACGCGCAGGAGATGGCGTGCCCGCAAGCGCAGCTCGTCCGGCCTGCACGGCGCAATCACTACATCCCCGGCCCCGGCCAGCAAGCAGCGCTCGGCCGTCTCACAGTCCGGCGCCAGGACCAACACCGGG